>JAVETW010000083.1:0-9423 GCA_034005865.1 Thiomicrospira sp.
TCTTCCGATCTCAATGCCGCCCCTTTTTCCAAGACAGCCTTAATAATTTCCAAGACCTCAAGGGTTGAGCGGGCTAGGCGAGATATTTCAGGCGCCAGCAAATTATCGCCCGGCCTTAAATCACCGACAATTTCGCCGATTTTACGATCAGACCAGTGCTTTTTACTCGATACAACGTCCTCGATAATTTTTAGCTGCGTTAAATCGTTTTTATTAGCGTAATCGAGCAAGCCATGCTTTTGATTTGATAAATCCTGCTGGTCGGTTGATATACGTAAATATGCGATATTAGACATATTAATAACCCCTAAAAAATATGTAATTGATTTAAATCAACTAGATTACAAGGCCTGCCCTAATTAAGCAGGCCTGCTGTTTTCAAATGGCGTTTACAGCTTGCAATTTAAAAAATATTTCTCGCGTCATATCAATGTCGGCGTGGGCGGTGTGGGCGTTGTCGGGCGGGGCGTGACCAGTGATTTTGTTATAAGCGACCGTTTGCTTTAGCCACTTATCCCATTTTAAAAATTGGCGGGCGGGATCCATGACATCAATTTCACCAAACTCGGATAATGCCGCATCAAAATCATCACGGCATTTTGCATTGCCGCGAATCATCGAAACGTCATAGGGCGAGTTATAAGCAACAAACGGCGCTTTATAGTCGTGCATATCGGCGACAAGCCGCGAAAGGGCGTTGTCAAAATCAACAAAACCATCTAGGTTTTGGAGTGTAATAATTGATTCAAGGACGTGCGGATAAAGTCCATTAACAGCTAGTGCCTTTTCATCGACCTTATCCCAATCTGGCCAAAAAAAATAATCGCCTCGCTTAACGACCGATCCGCAAGATGCAACGACCTGCCAGCCGATTTGTAAAATCGGCTGGTCAGGATTTAGGCCGCCAGTTTCAGTGTCGCAGAAAAGATAATATTGCATAAAAAACTCCTTTCGGTCTGGATCACCAGACCCGATTATTAAAGTTGTATTTGCTTAACGTACAAATTCGACTGATTAATATTTTGCCGATTGAGCCAGTGGACACCCTCAACAAAAGAAACGGTCTTTTTATAAGCGATGCCGCCAGCATCAATAACCAAAGCGAAATAACGTGCAGATCCGACAACGCGGGCGAGGCCGATTTCTTGCGCGGGATTTTCGGGGCGCACCCCAAAATTAAAATGACACAACATAAAAACTCCTTCACAGTTTAAATGCGGATTGAAAAAAATGTAGTGTTTGAAAGCAAAACCCCCAGACACACGTATATTTTAATACAGGGTGAAAGAAAATACCACTACTTTTTTTAAAAAAAATGAAAAAAGATACGTTCGTTTTTTTTTGCAACAAATCAAACGTCAGACAAAAAAAGCGCCAAACGGGGCGGTTGCCTCGGGGGGCTGGGGGCTCGCCCCCAGAGAGCGCGCTCGCGCGCGGGAGCATGCAGCAGACGCAATCATGCGGCAAACCGTTGCGCACTCGGAATGCCCGCCCAAAAATGCAATCTGTCGCGCACTCCAAAGCCTAGCAACCTATCGAACAGCTTGAACCGCCCTTTTGTGCTTGCCCCTTGGGGCAAAGTGACAAAAGGGCAACAGGCAAAAACAGGCCTGCTAATTTGTGCGCGGCTTGGTTCGGGTTTTGGCAGGCCTGCTAATGGCGGGTAACTTGTTGCGAAAGTAAAAACCACTAGACCGAATCAATTTGCATAAAAAGTAACCCAAAGTATATAAAGTGCCGTGCGAACCGCCGAAGGCGCAAAAAAGCGCGAAGCGATCAATTTGCATAAAAAGTAACCCAAAGTATATAAAGTGCCGTGCGAACCGCCGAAGGCGCAAAAAAGCGCGAAGCGCCACCCGCCGGGGCAACCGCGAAGCGGCCAAGCGGAGCGCCCGAAGAAACCGACAAGCACAACCCCGCCAAAGTAAGCTGGGCTTTTTTAAAAGCCGTGCTTACTGGCGGGCGATAGAGGAAAAAGGCACAACATCCGGCACGCGAAAGAAACAGCGAAAAAGCCCGCCCTTTTGTGCTTGCCCCTTGGGGCAAAGGGACAAAAGGGCAACAGGAGGAAACAGGCGGAACAACCGGCACGCGAAAGAAACAGCGAAAAAGCCCGCCCTTTTGTGCTTGCCCCTTGGGGCAAAGTGACAAAAGGGCAACAGGAGGAAACAGGCGGAACAGCCACCGCGAGGAATCCGCCGAATTGAACATAGTGTCATTATGCGAAGTCATCAATTTCGCATAATGCGCATTATGTTTACATTCGGCTGGGATTCTCGCCAAAGGCGGCTACAGCATCAGACACAAGCACAGCCCCGATACAGGGCAGAACACCGCTGGTGCGGGGCTTGCTCAATCCGTTTACGGTTTGAGCCAGCAAGCACCGTGACAGCGGCTTGACTACGGCATCAAACACAAGCACAGCCCCGATACAGGGCACAACACCGCTGGCACTGGGCTTGCCGTGCCGTAGCTTGCGAAGGCGTGACAGCAAGCACCGTGACAGCGGCTTGATTGCGACATCAGACACAAGCACAGCCCCGATACAGGGCACAACACCGCTGGCGGGCTGCTTGCCGTGCCGAAGCTTGCGCAGGCGTGGTAGCAAGCAGCGTGACAGCGGCTTGATTGCGACATCAGACACAAGCACAACCCCGATACAGGGCACAACACCGCTGGCACTTTGCTTGCCGTGCCGTAGCTTGCGAAGGCGTGATAGCAAGCAACGTGACAGCGGCTTGGTTGCGATATTAGCAGGCCTGTTAATGTGATTGTGTGGCGGATCGGTTGCGATATTAGCAGGCCTGTTAATGTGGCGTGCGGCGGATTGTGTTGCGGTTTGTTTGTGATATTAGCAGGCCTGTTAATGTGATTGTGTGGCGGATTGTGTTGCAGCTTGGTTGCGATATTAGCAGGCCTGTTAATGTGATTGTGTGGCGGATTGGTTGCGGTTTGTTTGTGATATTAGCAGGCCTGTTAATGTGGGCGTGATTGCGGCGATTTTTTTAAAAAAATATATTGGTTTTTTTATACAATGACAGGCGATTATTATTAGGGTACAGGGGGGGCTTTATAGGTCAGCTTATCCTACTCCGTAAGTGTTAATTTATACGGTCGTTTTTTTCTTCACTTCGTTCACTTTTTTCTTATTAAAAAAATTGGGGGATTTTATGCAGTTTTTAAAATTGAAGCGCCGCGAAAATCGAGCAAGTGAGGCTTATTTTGTTACCGCGCGCGCTAAGTACGACAAGGGGCGGCGGGAGGAATACATCAATAAAAAGAAGTCTTACGTTGTAACAGGTGACGCGGACAGCGGAAAGACGCGGTTATTGCGTAAACTTTTTGCGGAACATGGCGAAATTTACAAAACGCTCGGGTTTTATTTTGGAGCGACCGAACCCGTAGCGGATTGGCTGGAACAAGCAGATGGTAAAAACCAGCGGGAAAAACTGGAAAATCTTTTAACAAAAATCATGGAAGCAAAAGCGGTTGTTTACTTTGACGATTTGCACAAGCTGGCGGGGCGAAAGCTTCAGATTGCAAAACTGATTTTAAATCACGCGAGAATTTACTGGCTTACAACTATAGACATTCAGCGCATACCGCCGACACTGCGCCGATTTGCTGATACAGACAAGGTAAAACTCATTGAGCTAAACTCGGACGTTGCATTTGATGGCACAATCGGCATCGTAATCCTGCTTGTAATAGCTGGTGTAATGGCGGGACATCCCGAACTAGCGATAATGGCGGGTATCGGCGGCTTGCTTGCTAACGGTCGGCTTGGGTCTAGCAATAAGACCTAATCAGCAGGCCTGCAAAAACGTAGGGACAAAAACTGACCCTAGAGTTAAATAAATTTCCAACGGTTTTGCTTCCATTCGTACGCATCGAGTATGCCCCGCTCATAGGCTCCCGACCAATCGTAAAAGTAGGGGATAAAATCGGCGCTGCGGTCTTTGTGCAGTTGCCAAGCGACAAGCACAAACGCCGCAGAGATAGCACCCGCGATTATAAATTCTTGTGGCGAACCGGTGCGCAATCGACCACCGAAAAGGTGGAAGCGGCGGCGGGAATTGGGCGAAAAAGGCACGCCCTGCACTGTTAGCGCATCGGTCAAGATGTGCGTAAAGCCACCCCATGCGAAAGCGGACAGCCACAAAAGGGCGACACCATGGCCAGCCAAAGGGATTGAGGCGGCAAAAAACAACAACCAGACGATTAAGTAATGCGTTTCTTTGCGGTGCGTAATGTGTACGCCGCCCGCCGATAAAACCCACTCCAGCCAATCGGGAGCGGTTGCGCCGAGGACAGCGGCGGGAATCAAGACAGGATCAACAATAGCGGCGCTTGTGCCGCCTATCGCGCTATGGCTTATCCATTTCATTTTTTACCGCCTTTGGGTTCGGCCAGCTTTACACCTTTATCGATATATTGCATTAAACGGTTACGTATCTGGGCTTGTGTGGTGGGTGTACAGTATGCGGTTATAGATGCGACAGACGAGGCTAGAACGGCTTCGGCGGTTACAAATTGCTCATAATATTGCGCCCCTTTTTCGATGTAGCCGATATGTTCGGTAAGCGGCGCAAAGCCTTCTTTCAATCGTTGCATTGAGCGTGCCTCAATCGCTTTATACATGGCATACATATCCCGCGCTTTCTCGCGCTGGGCGAGCGCCTTGCTCATTGTGGCGATATGCGTTGCGAGTAACTCACGGCGCTGGGATTCTTCGTGCAATGCCCGAAATCGCTCCTGCGTTGAGTAGAGCGGCACGGTCATAACAAGACCTATGTAATCATTGCGTTGTAGTGCGGTTTGGTCGTAATACTCCGAGCCGTTTCGTAGCGTACTCCCGATTTTAAAATCGACTGACATATTAAACATTGGTGGGGCGGGGTAGCAGGTTATTACCGCATTAAATAAGTCGAGGTCGTCCGAAATGGTTTTAAGCGGGGGTATAGATGCCTCCAATTTGTATGGGTTTTGAGCTGTAAATTCCTGCGCAATTAACAAACTGGGCGACAGCAAAAAAATAATAAGCACCAGGCCTGGTGTTTTTATGTGTGGATTAAACATAGTTATAGCTCCTTTCGCATACCTATTTTTTTTAGTATTGATTCGACTTGTGCAAGCGTGACTAGTTCCCCGCGCGACTGGATAAAAAAATAATTTTGATTTTGGGTTTTCATCGTGCGCCAAGCCTCAATCATCAGCTGTTTAAGCGAGGCAATAAGCGGGTTTTTCTCGGTTTTATCAAGGGTGCTACGTGTGATACCAAGGGTGTTAGATATGGCGACAATCGCAGCTTGAGTGACGATATGAGGGGCTAAGTTAGTCATTTCATCCGATTGACATATCAGCTCAAAAGTGCGGATATTGCCCCAGCTATTTGTTTGTTGCTTTAGACCTGATAACTCAAAAAGCCTCGTTTTGTCGGGTATCTGGTCGGGCTTGGCAATATACGCACCCACCCGCCTTGCCTCGGAGCGTGAGCCTATCTCGCTTGCAAAGTGCGACAACTCACCCATTTGTTTATTATCGGTGGCGATAAAATTGACGTGCAAGCCGCCGCGTTCATTTTCTTCGATTGAGTAGATCGCGGATTTAGCATATTTTTTAAAATCTTTAATCACCCGCGCGGGGTGTTGTGTCCGATCAACTTGATAATAAGCGACAGGCTCAGTTAAAAATAGTAATTCGGCACGATTTGCAAAGATGATTTGTCTAGCTTGCGCCGCACGTTGGCACGTAGTGTATCGGGTGCACTTAAACGCATTACGACAGCCGTTGCAGTTTGATATAATAGACACACGCGGACTCCTTCACAGTTCGCAGTTTTCACTAAACCCGCTAAGCGCAAGCAAAGCGGGTTTTTTTATTACCCGTCTTTTAGTGCGTTATCAATTTATTTAGATTGGTAGTATCTCAATGTTATGTGCGCGGCAAAATTTGTACCAGCGACCGAGGTCGTCAAACTGTAATGTAAGCACGACATCCCCGACCGAAATATCAACGGTGCCAAACGGCTCCCCAATACCTGTATCGGGCTCAAAGCGCTGGCCGGTGATTTCAACGTCATCGATCTCCCCTATCAATTTTGTGATCTCTCTTTTCATTTTTAATCCCTTTTATACCTCTAAATTGCCTTGTTCGCGGTCTAAACCTTCTTTTTTTATAAACGCGCGCAAAGTCGGATAGGTGACATCGTAGATTTTACAGATACTCGCTTTGTTTACGCCTTTTGCCAAAAAGCTGTTAATCTCGGCTTTGTGTGGGTCAAGCTTAGATGCGCCCTTTTCGCCCCGAGGCCGCCCCAGCTTTGTGATTTTGTTGCCCTGATTACTGACAAAGTAGCCATTTTCTTTAATCTCTTGTTTTTTCTTTGCTAGGCTTTCTCGCGTGCGGCGCTGTATAAAATCCTTTTCGATTTCAGCAGCGAGGCTCAAAACAGTTATATAAATCGTGTCTTGTATGCCTCCGCCGATTTTCCGCCCGTCCTTTGTGATGTGCAATGCCGCCCCTTTTTCCAAGACAGCCTTAATAATTTCCAAGACCTCAAGGGTTGAGCGGGCTAGGCGAGATATTTCAGGCGCCAGCAAATTATCGCCCGGCCTTAAATCACCGACAATTTCGCCGATTTTACGATCAGACCAGTGCTTTTTACTCGATACAACGTCCTCGATAATTTTTAGCTGCGTTAAATCGTTTTTATTAGCGTAATCGAGCAAGCCATGCTTTTGATTTGATAAATCCTGCTGGTCGGTTGATATACGTAAATATGCGATATTAGACATATTAATAACCCCTAAAAAATATGTAATTGATTTAAATCAACTAGATTACAAGGCCTGCCCTAATTAAGCAGGCCTGCTGTTTTCAAATGGCGTTTACAGCTTGCAATTTAAAAAATATTTCTCGCGTCATATCAATGTCGGCGTGGGCGGTGTGGGCGTTGTCGGGCGGGGCGTGACCAGTGATTTTGTTATAAGCGACCGTTTGCTTTAGCCACTTATCCCATTTTAAAAATTGGCGGGCGGGATCCATGACATCAATTTCACCAAACTCGGATAATGCCGCATCAAAATCATCACGGCATTTTGCATTGCCGCGAATCATCGAAACGTCATAGGGCGAGTTATAAGCAACAAACGGCGCTTTATAGTCGTGCATATCGGCGACAAGCCGCGAAAGGGCGTTGTCAAAATCAACAAAACCATCTAGGTTTTGGAGTGTAATAATTGATTCAAGGACGTGCGGATAAAGTCCATTAACAGCTAGTGCCTTTTCATCGACCTTATCCCAATCTGGCCAAAAAAAATAATCGCCTCGCTTAACGACCGATCCGCAAGATGCAACGACCTGCCAGCCGATTTGTAAAATCGGCTGGTCAGGATTTAGGCCGCCAGTTTCAGTGTCGCAGAAAAGATAATATTGCATAAAAAACTCCTTTCGGTCTGGATCACCAGACCCGATTATTAAAGTTGTATTTGCTTAACGTACAAATTCGACTGATTAATATTTTGCCGATTGAGCCAGTGGACACCCTCAACAAAAGAAACGGTCTTTTTATAAGCGATGCCGCCAGCATCAATAACCAAAGCGAAATAACGTGCAGATCCGACAACGCGGGCGAGGCCGATTTCTTGCGCGGGATTTTCGGGGCGCACCCCAAAATTAAAATGACACAACATAAAAACTCCTTCACAGTTTAAATGCGGATTGAAAAAAATGTAGTGTTTGAAAGCAAAACCCCCAGACACACGTATATTTTAATACAGGGTGAAAGAAAATACCACTACTTTTTTTAAAAAAAATGAAAAAAGATACGTTCGTTTTTTTTTGCAACAAATCAAACGTCAGACAAAAAAAGCGCCAAACGGGGCGGTTGCCTCGGGGGGCTGGGGGCTCGCCCCCAGAGAGCGCGCTCGCGCGCGGGAGCATGCAGCAGACGCAATCATGCGGCAAACCGTTGCGCACTCGGAATGCCCGCCCAAAAATGCAATCTGTCGCGCACTCCAAAGCCTAGCAACCTATCGAACAGCTTGAACCGCCCTTTTGTGCTTGCCCCTTGGGGCAAAGTGACAAAAGGGCAACAGGCAAAAACAGGCCTGCTAATTTGTGCGCGGCTTGGTTCGGGTTTTGGCAGGCCTGCTAATGGCGGGTAACTTGTTGCGAAAGTAAAAACCACTAGACCGAATCAATTTGCATAAAAAGTAACCCAAAGTATATAAAGTGCCGTGCGAACCGCCGAAGGCGCAAAAAAGCGCGAAGCGATCAATTTGCATAAAAAGTAACCCAAAGTATATAAAGTGCCGTGCGAACCGCCGAAGGCGCAAAAAAGCGCGAAGCGCCACCCGCCGGGGCAACCGCGAAGCGGCCAAGCGGAGCGCCCGAAGAAACCGACAAGCACAACCCCGCCAAAGTAAGCTGGGCTTTTTTAAAAGCCGTGCTTACTGGCGGGCGATAGAGGAAAAAGGCACAACATCCGGCACGCGAAAGAAACAGCGAAAAAGCCCGCCCTTTTGTGCTTGCCCCTTGGGGCAAAGGGACAAAAGGGCAACAGGAGGAAACAGGCGGAACAACCGGCACGCGAAAGAAACAGCGAAAAAGCCCGCCCTTTTGTGCTTGCCCCTTGGGGCAAAGTGACAAAAGGGCAACAGGAGGAAACAGGCGGAACAGCCACCGCGAGGAATCCGCCGAATTGAACATAGTGTCATTATGCGAAGTCATCAATTTCGCATAATGCGCATTATGTTTACATTCGGCTGGGATTCTCGCCAAAGGCGGCTACAGCATCAGACACAAGCACAGCCCCGATACAGGGCAGAACACCGCTGGTGCGGGGCTTGCTCAATCCGTTTACGGTTTGAGCCAGCAAGCACCGTGACAGCGGCTTGACTACGGCATCAAACACAAGCACAGCCCCGATACAGGGCACAACACCGCTGGCACTGGGCTTGCCGTGCCGTAGCTTGCGAAGGCGTGACAGCAAGCACCGTGACAGCGGCTTGATTGCGACATCAGACACAAGCACAGCCCCGATACAGGGCACAACACCGCTGGCGGGCTGCTTGCCGTGCCGAAGCTTGCGCAGGCGTGGTAGCAAGCAGCGTGACAGCGGCTTGATTGCGACATCAGACACAAGCACAACCCCGATACAGGGCACAACACCGCTGGCACTTTGCTTGCCGTGCCGTAGCTTGCGAAGGCGTGATAGCAAGCAACGTGACAGCGGCTTGGTTGCGATATTAGCAGGCCTGTTAATGTGATTGTGTGGCGGATCGGTTGCGATATTAGCAGGCCTGTTAATGTGGCGTGCGGCGGATTGTGTTGCGGTTTGTTTGTGATATTAGCAGGCCTGTTAATGTGATTGTGTGGCGGATCGGTTGCGATATTAGCAGGCCTGTTAATGTGATTGTG
>JAVETW010000020.1:0-39041 GCA_034005865.1 Thiomicrospira sp.
AGGTAAGCGCACTCTTCACCTGCACCAATTTAAAACAATACGAACCAAAATGATTAAAAACAAAATAAAAAACCCAGTAAAAAAACGAAAAAACAGACAAATTTAAACCTAACCCATTGATATAAATTAGTTTATAAAAATTGGGCACATCAAAAGCTTTAATAAAAGCGAATCTTTTTTCAAACGCCGTCTTAGATTAAGTCGGTTAGCGGCCCGCGTCGAACAAACCGGCCTATCTAAGCCCCTCAACAAAGGTGAATAAGTATGAAACTTATAGTCGCAATAATCAAACCTTTTAAGCTCGACGATGTGCGTGAAGCCCTGCACGACATTGATGTACATGGGATGACCGTTACCGAAGCAAAAGGCTTCGGACGGCAAAAAGGCCACACCGAAATCTATCGAGGAGCGGAGTATGCCATTGAGTTTTTACCCAAGGTTCGCTTGGAAATCGGCGTCGCCGACGACAAAGTTGAACAGGCTATTGAAGCGATTGGCAACGCGGCTCGTACCGGAAAAATTGGTGATGGCAAAATTTTTGTTATGCCGATTGAACAAGCGGTACGAATTCGCACCGAAGAAACCGGCGACATCGCCCTCTAACTCTATACAGAAGGAATCGTGTTATGGAACAAGTAATGGAACTCAGTTATGCACTCGACACCTTTTACTTCCTCATCTCGGGCGCGCTCGTGATGTGGATGGCCGCTGGTTTTGCTATGCTCGAAGCCGGCTTGGTGCGAAGCAAAAATACCACAGAAATTTTAGCGAAGAATATCGGTTTGTTTTCGATTGCCAGCTTGATGTATATGTTGGTCGGTTACAACATCATGTATGGTGACGGCATCAACAGCCTTATTCCGGGATTAAGTTTCTTCTTAGGCGCAGACAATGCCACCGCCGATGTCATCGCTGGCGGCGACGATGCACCTTATTACTCTAATTTGGCAGACTTCTTCTTCCAAGTCGTGTTTGTTGCGACCGCGATGTCGATTGTCTCCGGTGCTGTTGCCGAACGCATGAAACTCATGTCATTTTTCGCATTTGCCGTAGTAATGACCGCTGTGATTTATCCGGTGCAAGGTTACTGGACATGGGGCGGCGGTTTTTTAAGCGAAATCGGCTTCTCAGATTTTGCCGGTTCAGGTATCGTACACATGGCGGGTGCCGCCGCTGCCCTAGCTGCCGTATTAATCCTCGGTGCGCGTAAAGGCAAATACGGGCCTAATGGTGAAGTACGTGCGATTCCGGGTGCTAATATGCCAATGGCTGCACTAGGGACCTTTATCCTATGGTTGGGCTGGTTCGGCTTCAACGGCGGCTCGCAACTGCAAGTCTCTACTGTTGAAAACGCGAACGCGGTGGCGATGGTGTTCGTCAACACCAACTTAGCGGCCGCTGCGGGGGTGATTGGGGCACTGATTGCTTCACGCATCATGTTCGGCAAAGTGGACCTCACCATGATTCTTAACGGTGCTTTAGCAGGCCTGGTATCGATTACGGCCGATCCTCTATCGCCTACGCCCTTATCAGCTGCAGCAATCGGCTTAGTTGGTGGTTTACTCGTGGTATTCGTCATCATTATGATGGACAAAAAGTTCAAGATTGATGATCCGGTTGGCGCGATTTCAGTTCACGGCGTGGTCGGTATTTGGGGCCTATTAGCGGTCGTATTTAACAACAGCGAAGCTACCTTGGTTGCACAGCTAATCGGTATCGCCGCCATCTTCGGTTGGGTATTTGTGAGCAGCTTAATCGTATGGTCGATCATTAAAGCCGTCATCGGTGTTCGCGTGACAGAGGAACAAGAATACCAAGGTCTTGACCAGTCAGAATGCGGCATGGAAGCCTACCCTGAATTTGGCAAAAAATAAGCGTCAATAAACACGCTATCCTCCAACGCTCCGCCCTTTCAGGTCGGAGCGTTTTTATTTACATATACCAATATACACGACTAATCGACTGCCACCGCCGTTAAAATCTGCGATACCTGCTGATTAAACGTATCCTTGCTAATCGGCTTAGCCATAAATCCCTGCATTCCTGCAGCCAAACATTGTTCACGCGCCTGCGCTGTGTCGTTACCGGTCAACGCGACAATCGGCGTCTTAACGCCCAAATTACGAATACTTTGCGTACTGCTTAAACCATCAATCACCGGCATATTCATATCCATCAAAATCAAGTCAAAGCTTTCCGAAGCCAATAAGTGAAACGCCATCGCCCCACTTTCCGCCAACGTCACCTCATGGCCCAAACTTTCGATAATCGCCGACTGCACCTTTAAGATAAAGGGCTTATCATCTACCAGCAAAATTCTCAAGCGCTGCATTCTTTGCTCCAAACCTTAGAGAAAACCATCTCAAACAAACACGCCTTAGTTGGCGCGCCTTCGCACAAAGTTGCGTTAGCTCAACCCAACCCGCAAAACAGATACCTTGCTTACCTAGCTGATTTCACAGGCTTGCACTGGCCTTGCGGCTCGATACCATGATAACAAGGGACATTCACGCCCAAACCCATACATTTTGGCCAGCCCTCTTAACTAAATCGAGCGTTCCAAATCACCCATCCCTCGACAAATCCTGAGTTAATCAGGGGCAAATTTTACCACTGACTTGCGCCGGCGCCCAAACGAAAGTATGAAACTTGTTGCAGGACAGCGCTCAACGCGACTTAACCTACTAATTTAGTTGGTTTTTAGTTATAATGCGCGCGCAAATGGTCACTATTTGGTCTAATGCGACAAGGGTTATTGACTCAAATCAATTATCTACCCTCTTAAAATAGGCCATAATGAAACTTAGCAATACACACTGAACAGGCAACAAAGCCATACACCCAACGCAATTATGCCAATATCAGTATAAAAACAATGAGGGTTTATTTATGTCTTCCGTTTCAACTCGACACCAGGGCAACTGCTTAGAAATTATTATCGATGGCGTATTCGATATGGAAATTTACCACGACTTTAACAACGCCTACAAAAACCACTTGGACACTACCGAATGTTTTATAGTCAACTTAAGCCAAACCGACCGTATTGACAGCGCAGCGTTAGGCTTAATGTTGTTATTACGCCAAAACGCAGGGGCAGACAAAAGCCACATCACGCTGCTAAACCCAAACGAGAGGGTGATGAAAAGCCTTAAAACAGCCCAATTTGCAAAATTATTTACCATACAAACCCAAGACTAACGCTATCACAAAACGGACAAATCGCTATGACGCCACCGCCTCGTTTTCTGCTGGTTGATGACACGCCGGCCGCGCTCAAACTGCTTAGTTTAATGATTGACTCAATGGGCTGGACATTCGATACCGCCGTTGATGGTGAACAAGCTTGGCAAAAAATTCAAGCCCACAGTGCGGATTATTACAGCATCATCATCTCTGATTGGCTAATGCCTAAGCTTGATGGTTTAGGCTTATTAACCAAACTCAAACAAGACCGCGAACGGCGTCATATTCCTCTTATCCTACAAACGGCGCTCGCCGACAAGGTATCAATGCAACAAGGCTTATCCGCCGGTGCATTTTACTACCTCACCAAACCCCTTGATATGGCGCTAATTCAATCGGTGATTGAGTCTGCGCTTAAAGATACGCAAACCCATCGCCAACTGCGCCAAGAACTATGTAAAATCACCCAATCATTCCTGTGCGTGCGTCAAGCCGATTTTGAGTTTAAAACACGCCAACAGGCGCAAGGCCTGTCGATTTTACTAGCCGGATTAACCGCCGACGCCGAAGAATCGGTGGTCGGCCTGTTTGAACTGATGATTAACGCCATTGAACACGGAAACCTAGGAATTACTTATGATGAAAAAACCGAGTTAATCAATCAAAACCGACTATATGAAGAAGTCGATGCGCGACTCACACAACCACAATACGCCAATAAATATGTATCACTTCATGTTGAAGTAACGCACACCTCGGTCAATATTGGCATACGCGATATGGGGCAGGGTTTCGACTTTGAACAATACCTGAGCTTCTCACTTGAACGTGCATTAGATAATCATGGTCGCGGCATTATGATGGCAAGCAACGCCGGTTTCGAACGGCTCGAGTATCGTGACGGCGGGCGCGAAGTATACTGCGTTATCCCAAGAGCAAGAGCAACCTGCTAAGTGTAACTTAATCCGTTACGCCATTGAGCGTCCGTGATAAAGTTGCGATAAATGTATCGTAGACGATGGGCTTGGTGATATAACCGTTAAACCCAGCCTGCGCGATTAAGCGCGCATCCTCCTCCAGCGCATTTGCGGTGATCGCAATAACGGGTATTCGCGACAACTCACTTGAACAACGAATTTGCTTGATGACCTCATAACCATTTAAACCAGGCAAATTAATATCTAACAAAATCAAATCTAAATCTAAGGTATTCGCCAAGCTCAGGCCTGTTAAACCGTCGTGGGCGGTATGCAAAGTTAAACCCTCATAATCAGCCAGCATTTGCGTGACCAGCTTTAAATTTGCCGGATTGTCTTCGATATAAAGTACCTGCTTGTGTCCGGCAACGCATAACGCCACATCATCGGGCACGACACTCTGCGTGGATAGCCCCATTCCCGTCGGGCACTGCTCTTTTGCAAGACATAAACTAAAGCAACTGCCGCCAGCTTCCAGCGGTCGATAATGAATTTGTCCGCCCATTAACTCAATTAAAGTTTTACTGATCGACAACCCAATGCCAGTGCCCTCAATCGCACCGCCTTCTTGACCCAACCGGTTAAACGGTTGAAACAAACCATCGCGTTTATCTTGGGCAATACCCCTGCCATTATCCGATACCTCAATATTCACTCGCTGCGCACCGTGCAACACTAGTTTTACCCACACATCACCTTGCGGTTTATTGTATTTCACCGCATTCGACAACAAATTAACCAACACCTGTTTAAGTCGCGTTCTGTCAGCGCGCACTGCCCAATCATCTGCAGGAAAATCAATATGCAGACTGATTTGCGCGGCCTGCGCAAGCGGCCTAATCAAGTCTTGGCACTCAATCAACAAAGGCCTTAACGCCACGGGCGCCAATGTTAAATCAATATACCCCGACTCAATTTTCGCCAAATCCAGCACATCACCAACCAAACTTAGCAAATGCTGACCCGCTTTTTCGATTTCCTGCAAGCTGTCACGCTGCAACGCAGTTAATGACGGATTTCGACTAAGCAGTTGCGCGAAGCCTAATACCGAATTTAGCGGCGTGCGCAACTCATGGCTCATACTTGATAAAAACGCCGATTTCGCTTGGTTAGCTTTTTCCGCTTCCAAACGCTGCGCAATTAAGTCTTGGTTTAACTTATCTTGCTTAGCCAGCATCCGTTTGTAATAAATCAACGCCCCATAGTTGCGAGTAAAGGGAGTTAAAAACTCAACCATATCATGGCTATAACCCGCCTTATGATTGGCCAATCCATAAACGCCCACCAATTTATTACCATAAAAAATGGGCACGCCAATAAAACTATGAACCGGACTAACACCGCTTTCATCCAGCGTTGCTTTGAAGGTGACAATTTCCTGATTCAGCATAATCGCCTTCAGCCAGCTATTTAATCGACTACAAACAAAACGCTCACCGTCCGCTTGCGGCTGAAAAAAAACGCGCTGTGGTGCATCCCATTCAATTTGTCGTAAAGCGTGTGGTTCAAATGTCGGCACATCCTGCTCATCAAACACCACCTCGCCAATAAAACCAAATGCGCTTTCGGTTACCTGGATCACATGGGTTAATAAATAATTTGCCACTTCAGCAATGTCTTTAAAAATCATAAACTGATTATTCGCCTGCCATAATGCCTCAAGCAACGCGTTTTGCTGGCGACTAGCGCGTTCAAGCTCAGCCTGTTTCGATACATCGCGAACAATCACGGTAAAACCGCAGCGCTCGCCATGCTTAATCTCGCCAATAGCAGCATGAATCGGAAACTCCCAACCAAGCTTATGCTGCGCCTTCACCACACCATCTGGCCCCATCATCATCGGCTGCGCACGCCCCACTGCGCTAAACGTTTCAATATAACGTTGATGTTTATGGCGAAAACGCACCGGCATCAACATCTCAACCGACTCGCCAACCAGTTCATCTTCACGAAAGCCGAAAATACGCTCTATCGCCGGATTCGATGCCAAAATGCGCCCTTGCGGACTAATTTGCAAAATGCCATCCGGCGCGGAATCCAGCAACGATTGCAACTCTGCCAACGACTGCTGCGCCTGATTATGTGCTTGCGCTAACGCCGCTGTTTGCGTCGAAACCTCCTCCTCCAACTCAGTGGCATAAAACTCCAAACGGCGCTTCACACTGGCGGCAAACCAGGTAACCAACGCCACCATAGCTAATAACAACACCAATACCAACCACAACGCACGCTGCAACTTATCGCTAAACGCCGTATTCGCTTGGTCATAACCGGCTTGTAATTGCTCAACTTGATGCTTTATTACCAAATAATAATCCGCCAACAAAGTATCAGCATGGTCCTGAATCGGGCGTACATAGATATGATAATATTCCGCTGCAGCGGGCATATCGTCGAAATCCTGAATCAAACTCTGATAATAAAATTGGCGGTGAAGACCGTTATCCAGTGTCGCACTATGACGCGCAATCAAACGCGCTTCTTCCGCCGTATCAGCCAACGTGCGCAACCGCTCCGACTCACGAATAATTTGCTCACGCAAGCGCGCCAACTCGCTCACCAAGCTACTGCGCTCGGCCTCTTGTTCAATTAATAAACGCCCCAAGCTCAGCTTCAAGCGCGCACGCAGGCTCACAAGATTTGTCAGATGGGTAATTTTTTGCTGCTCCAAGCGTAACTGTTGCCAAGCTTGGTTTTGCTGATCTGTGCTGTCAACCAACAGCTGATGGACATGAAAAGCGATATAAAAAACAACAACAAACGCGAATACAAATGGCCAATAAAACCATTTAATAAACTTTAATTCTTGCTGTTGCTTCATAGTGTCTCTTTGCTAAAAAACGCGAGCCAAACAGCTCGCGTAAACCTAAACACTCCAGCGCAGACTAAAACTCCGCCCACTCATCTGCTCCCGATTTTGTTGGCGCAGGCTTAGTTTGTGGTTTAACCGGCGTTTTGAGGGGTTTGGCCGCTGCTAAGGCTTTAGGCTTCGCGGCGGGAGCCGTGCTAGAGTTGCTGCTCGGTGCACGTAATACCGGTGCTTTGTGGTTACCGGTTGTTTTAAAGAACGCCATGTCTTGTGAAAGAATGCGCGCTTGTTCGCTCATGCTTTCTGCCGCCGCCGTTGTTTCTTCTACCAACGCCGCATTTTGCTGCGTGACTTGATCAATACTATTAATCGCATCGTGAACTTGATGAATACCTTGCGCCTGCTCATTTGAGGCCTTAGCAATTTGTCCGATCATCATCGCAATTTGGTCAATCGAACCGGTCACACGATTCAACACTTCGCCAGACTCACCAGCTAAACGCGTGCCTTGATCAATACGCGTCACACTCTCGGTGATCAGTTGCTTGATATCCTTGGCGGCTTCCGCTGACTTTTGCGCCAAATTACGCACTTCACCCGCCACCACTGCAAAACCACGACCATGCTCACCTGCTCGCGCCGCTTCTACCGCCGCATTCAATGCTAATAAATTGGTTTGAAAAGCAATCCCATCAATCAGTGTCACAATTTCAGCAATACGGTGACTTGATTCTTGAATCGCATTCATAGCCGTAATCGTTTGATTCATCACCTCACTGCCTTGGCTGGCCTGACGTTGCACATCGCGCGCCACATCTACCGCCGAGTTCGCATTTTGGGTATTGTGTTGAATCGTCGAATTCATTTCATCCATAGTCGCCGAAGTTTGTTCCAATGCCGCGGCTTGCTGTTGTACCCGCTCACTCAAATCGTGCGAACCTTGCGAGACTTCCTTCGCCGCGCCATCAACGACACGCGCTGCCTCGACTGCCACCGAGACAATACCATCTAGGCGTGAAATTGAGCTATTAATGGCTTCGGTCAACTCACCCAACTCACCCTCGAATTCATTTTCGATTGTTTGCGTTAAATCCCCATCCGCCATACCGGTAGTCACTTTGATGACATCACTCATTGCATTTTGAATGGCATCCAACAACTCGTTAATCGAACGACTTAAATCCTGCGCCACGCCCTCTACTTTCGACAAATCAATGCGGTCACCTAAATAACCTTTTTGTGCTTTATGTACCGTTTGCTTCACGTTTTGCAACAACTGCACTTCCTGCGTACGGTCGCGCCATTCGACCAAGGTTGCGGTGCGTAAACCGGTGCGGTTGGTTATTGGCAGCATAGCTAATTCAAAGTAATAACCCGCCACCTCAATATTTGCCGTCATCGGTTCACTGAGCTGAGCCAACATCGCACGTTGATGTTGTGGATTTTTATGGAAAATATCAATATTTTTACCAATCAGGTTTTTAGCATCAAATGCCGGTAACACTTGCTTGAGCTTTTCTTCGCGCTTAACCAAAAACGACTTAATATTATCGTTTAGGTACATGATGTTGTAATTGGCATCGGCCATCATCACATTGCTTTGTAACTTATCTAATGCCATCTGCAACTGACGCGCACGATCAAGCTGATAAGCGCTTTCTTCGCGACCAGCCAAAAAAGCAAGATTAGTAGACACTATCGCCGTCTGTAACTTGCCGCTATAGGTTTTTGGATCGTAAGCCTCTTCCGCCAAGGGTTGCCCGCTGGCTAATCGATGCAAAGCGCTGAGTGTCTTTTGCTGGCTGCGCGTCATATTAATACCATACAGCACCAACGCCGCTACCAATACGATAGCCAGTACTTCATTTAGCACAGGCGAAAAGACTGACACCCCGCTGAGCGCCAACAAATTTGGAATCAACGCAAAAACAATACCGATAAAAGCCAACTGCGATGCGGGTGAAAAATGCGCAAATAGATTCAACCGCGTCGCATCCATGCCATATTTCACTTGCCCATGCTTAATCCGCGCGCGACCGGATTGAATATCGCGGTAAGCCTGCATCGCGGCTTGTTTTTCGGCCGCGCTAATACGTGAACGCACCGACATATAACCGGCAATTTTGCCCTGTTCATAAATCGGCGTAGCACGTGCCTTAACCCAATAAAAGCCACCGTCTTTACGCCGGTTTTTTACTAGCTGTGTCCAAGGTATACCTTGTTTTAAATCGCGCCACATATCCGCAAACACGGCAGGCGGTACATCCGGATGACGAATCATATTATGCGGCTGGCCGATTAATTCGCTTCGCGAATAACCGCTGGCGGCCTCAAACGCATCGTTACATTCGGTGATTGTGCCTGCTAGATCTGTTTTTGAAACCAAAATCTGCCCTTCAAGCACATCGTATTCTTTGTCTATAACCGGTTGATTGTTGCGCATAACAAAGGTTTACCTTTTTAATTAACTCAACTGCGAATTGGAGAAAGCAATGGAATCGATTTTAGCGACTCAATGCAAACGTCCCCAAAACAACAAAATTTTTAATGGATTTCGCATTATACTGAATTTATATGTAAAACCAAAAATTCCGCACATTTCGTCATTTAGGTACGTAAAAAGTCATAAACTGATCAAGCAAAATTAAAACCAAACTCACAAATATGCGTATTTTTTAAAATAAATACAGTCTAAACGCGGTTAAAACGCACTTAAAACGCACAAATATGAAGCTATCAAGAACAGAGCCGCATCTAGGATTAGCTTAGGCCTGTTCATTTGTCGGCGCGCTACAACTCACGCGATTACGTCCCATCTGCTTTGAGGCATACAACAAAGTATCCGCTTCTTTATAAAGCGCATCGGTATGCTCAATACTATCGGCGAGACGACAAACCAAACCCAGCGATAGCGTTAACACATGACTCACACTACTTTTCGGGTGAGGAATTTGCAGCGCCTCGACGGACAAACGGATTTTTTGCACAAACGCCTCGGCTTTCTCACAATTCTCTGGAATAAACACTATGCCAAACTCTTCTCCACCTAAGCGGAACGCATAATCTTCCGCACGCCGCAAACACCCCTGAATAGCCTTTGCAACCGCCTTGAGTGCTTCATCCCCTTGCTGATGACCGTAGGTATCGTTATATTGTTTGAAATGATCAATATCCATAATCGCAAACGCTAAGCACTCGTGGTGACGCTTAGCGATATTCAGTTGTTTGGGCAAAATCGCATCAAAATGACGGCGGTTATACAACTGGGTTAAGCCATCGGTAATCGCCAATTCTTCAATCTGTTTTTTATCGGTAATGTCGTGGCGGATAGCGGTATAACCTATTTTTTCGCCGCGGTCGTTATAATTCGGGTGAATCCAAGAACGGCTCCAAAAAAAGCCACCATTGCGGGTTTTGCTCTTAATCTCGCCATGCCAGGTTTTATTTGCTAAGAGTGTTTGCCAAAGCTCAGCAAAAAATGCATTTTTCATATCTGGATGACGAATAACCCGATGGCTACGGCCGATTAACTCATCCGGTTGGTAACCGCTGGTAGCGACAAACGCTTTTGACACATAAGTGATTTTGCCGTCTAAATCTGTGGAGGAAATCAGCAAATTGCGATCAATCATATCCAAGTATTCACGCAACTGACGCTCGGTTTTTTTTAAATCGCTAATGTCCTGCATCGTAATCACGACTTCTTTATCGTTGAGTTGCTGCGCGTGTAAACGGAAAATAAATACCTTATCGCCGCGAAAAATTTTTGCCAAATTCTCTTTATCTGAATGACGCAATAAATAATCTGTCCAAATCAGCCCATCGATATAAGTCGTCACCAAGCCGTCGCCTGCTTCAAATAATTCGCACACACATTGATGCGACTGCAAAAACTGGGCTAACGAGTCAAAGCCCAGCTTTGACATAAAGCGTTGATTTACATCAACAATACGTTTACCACTCGTTACAATTACAATATCCGACTGCGCATCTAAAATACATTGATTGCGCGCATTAATATCACGCAACACCTGCTCATAACGCGCTACCAATATTTTCACCAGCAAGAAAATCAATAAAAATATAGCAAGCGATGCGCCGATCATTAAGCCTAGCGTGTTATAAAACCCCTTATAAAAACTACTAAAATCATAAAAAAACACGAACTCGCCGATCGGCTGTGAAAAAAAATCGCGGACAGGAAACCGATAAAACTGAAATAGCAGGCCTGCTGATTTAACGCTCGAAGCCAAAGGAATATTTTCGGCCAAACTACGTTGATACAGCGCAAACAACGCCCGATTGGACATATTCTCAAACAACATCGGCGGCGTATCAAAAAAGGTCAGAACGCCCTCAACCCCATTAAACCCGGAGACTAAATCTACCACCTTTTGCGGCGAGGCGGCGACCTCAACCGCACCGATATACTCATCTTGAAGAAATAACGGTTTAATAATACGATACAGCGGAACCCCTTCATCACCGCTCTCAAAACCGAAAATGGCCTGCTGACGCGCATGAACCGACGCAATATACGGACGCCGCGCGGCGATATGATCACCAAACTGCTCAGGCTGATTTAAACGTAAAAATGAGAAGCCACTGGGTAAGTGATAATGCACCAGCTTAAAGTAAGGGTCTTTTTGCAGCGCTTTGTGAAATGTGTGCTCGGTCAGGTTCAGCAAGGCATCGCGATCTTGTCTAGCCAACGCTTGGCGAATTTCATTGTCATCAAAAATCGCCAAAACCTGCGAATAGTTCTCTTTCAGATGCGCTTCGATATTTTTGCGATACGAGTCTTGTATTTTTTCGCGCTGAATCCGCTCAATTCGCTGCAGACTCTGCATTTCAAACACATAAAAAACCGTCACAACCAGCGCTAACCCCAGCATCAAAACAAAGAACACCGTATACAGCAAACGCTGCTCAACACTCATCTTGATATTTAATTTCATCGCTTCGACCTGTTCTTTTAAAGCTCGGATGATATGCAAAGGCGCACATACAACGCAGGTTATTTACGGTTCTTTTTAGTGCGTGCTTTGCGTTCGGCATCGCGCTCCGCTTTTAAGCGCGCTTTTTCGGCCTCGTCAGCCTCCGCTCGCGCGACTTCTTCTAAGACCGTTTTCGGATCTTCTAACGTGAGTCCACCGAGTTTACCGTCTCGTAATTCAGTAATTAAAATGGTGCTGATTTTGTGCCAATCTACCCCACCACCTTTGCTTACGCAGCCACGACGCTTACCGATTTCGATTAACAAATCTTCATCGTTGTCGGGTAAATCTTGAATGCCATATCGCGCCGTTAAACACTGCGGATAGTGTTTTAACAAAAATTCGCCTGCAAACAGGCCAATATCAGCAAAATCAAACGCCGTGTCTTTAATTGCACCGGTAATGGCAAGTCGGTACCCACATTCCGGCGGGGTGAGTTTGGGCCACAAAAAACCCGGCGTATCGGTTAAGAAAATATTATTTGGCAGTTTGATTTTTTGTTGCGATTTGGTCACCCCCGCTTCATTGCCGGTTTTCGCCATCACGCGCCCAGCGAGGGTATTAATGAGGGTAGATTTGCCGACATTCGGAATACCCATAATCATCGCCCGCGCCGGACGAATATTAAAATCACGCTCAGGAATCAACGCCAAAGCCAAATCCAATAACGCTTTGATGTGTTGCGGGTTTTGTTGACTAATCGGCAAGGCACGCACGCCTTGCTGCTGCTCAAAAAACGCTTGCCACTGCTTTGTCATCTCAGGGTCGGCCAAATCGGCTTTGTTTAACACTTTGATACAAGGCGTATCGCCACGCAAGCCGTTCACCAACGGATTTTCGCTGGAAAACGGAATCCGTGCATCCAGCATTTCAATAATCACATCCACCTGCGGCATCACCTCGGCGATGTCTTTGCGCGCCTTGTGCATGTGTCCGGGAAACCAATTTATCGCCATAATTCTCTCTTTTTATTTTTAAACCATTGCAGGACTCTCAATTCCCCTCCTCCGGAGGGGAATACTCCGTCCTGTCACTTAACCTGCCTAGCCTGAAAAGCACACGAACTGCCTGGTTACCAAGCTGAGCTTGGTAACCTACGGACAAAAAAACGACACATTCAGCGGCTCGGCGTTCCCAAGTGCAACTTGGGAACGAGAAAAAGGCATTTTTTAGTCACGAAGAACACGAAGATTTTCAACGTTTAGGTTTCTTTATTTTAAAACTCTTCGTGACTCTGTGTCTCCGTGGTGAATTATCGCTTTTCTTCGCGCCTTCGTGTCTCGGTGGTGAATTTTTCAGGCTCTCAATTCCCCTCCTCCGGAGGGGTGCCCGTTAGGGCGGGGGGGTGCTTCAAAAACAAAACAACCCCTTCCATATTCTGTAACACATCTTTCGCTAATAACCGAATGACGGTCAAACCTAAACTCGCCAAATAACAATCTCATTCAACATCAGCAGCTTGCTTACCATCGTGTGAACCCCCATCTACTTCAATAACAACGGAATTTTCCGCGCAGTAGAAGTCAACAATGTAATTCCCAATGATTTTCTGACGATCAAAATCGAGTCCGTTTAACTTTTTCGATTTGATCTCCAACCAAAGCAACGCTTCATGCAAAATACCCGCTTTTCGCAAGGCTTTAGCTTTCTCTTTTAATGCCGGATTGTAAGGCAGTGATTTATATTTATTCGTTGATCTCATCTCACTTACCTCATGACCACCCCGCCCTTCGGGCACCCCTACAGAAGAAGGGGAATACCCCGCCCTTCACTTTTCAACACAAGCGTGGCATTAATATTACTTGAACTCAACACCCTTCACACACCAGCGCCGAAGGAAGGGGATACCCCGCCCATCACTTTTCAACACAAGCGAGGAATAACACACATAGAGCTTCTTTACTTTAAAAAGCTTCGTGACTCTGTGTCTCTGTGGTGAACACATCCAAAATTTTATTCAACCAAGTATAGCTTATGCGTTCTTGTTCCAGCCGTATGTTTTGGCCGAATCGATGATGTTGCAAGTCTTGATAAAGCGTTTGTTCTTGTGATGTTAAAGCCGTTAATTCCGCCTTACTGGGCTGCGGCTCTATGCCCCATAACGCTTGATGCGCGAATAAGGTCGCCTCGTCCATTAACAGGCTTTGCGTCTGTGACCAGGCCTGGCGAAATTGATTTAAAATCGCAAAGCCGTGAGTATCGATATCGCCCCAGTAAAAAATCGGCAAATCTTGTAACCAAACTAGTTGCTTCCAATGCTCAAAACCAAAACCTTTGCCAAATAAAATCAGACTATTTTTCACCTCGGGAAACGCCAAAAAATTGACTTTATTTTCAGTGATAAACACCCGCTGAATGCCAAACGTTTGCGGCTGAAATCCCTGCCATTCGGCAAACGGCGCACTTATCGTTTTAAAACCCTGCAGGCTTTGATTCGAGTCGAGTAAACGCGCTTGCAGTTGCTCCGCCTGATCTAAAAAACCGTAACGCGCACAAAACTGTTTCACGCCGCTAAATTCAGTTTGAATCTGCTCCGGCGGCAAAATCCAATCCAAACACTCCGCCAATACGCTCTTATGCGCTTCTAAAAACTTACTGTCAAACTGCGCCAGCGGTACTTGGCGCAAATAGATTTGCGGATTTGGATTCGCCACCCGCCATTGCATAAACACCAATAAACCCGACCAAGCCTGGTTATTGTCCAAAACCTTAGTCGGTTGTTTTTGACAAAAAGCCTTAAGCGGCGTGAAAGCTGAAATCAGTTGCTGTGATAATTTACGATACAAACTTAATTCGCTGGTTTTACCTAAAAATCGCGCCAGTTGTTCAATATCCTGAAAAACCAGCGCTTGCGGAAACTCGTTTTTTCCCAACGTAGTGCGTTTGCTTTGCCATTCCATCTCAAACGCCGGGTTTTCAAGTTGCGCATAACTTTGCACCCAGCGTTTTACCGCCTCAAAGTCCTGCAAAAGCTGTTTATCGGTCGGCGGCTTTAAGCCGATACGCAACGGAAAAACCGCCGATTGCATCTCTAAGCTATCGGGCAAATAATGCGACAACCAACGTTTGGCAAGTTTGGTTTTGACCTCACTCAGCGGCGTCACGAAGGTGCCCTTTCAGGTTTTGGAATTTGGCCTTTTGCTCCAAGTGTTGCTCAATGGTCAGATTGCGCAGTTGCGATTCGCGTCCTTCGCGGTTGGTAACAAAGCCGACATTGGCGACATAGGGTTCAATCACGTGGATTTTTTGTTTTGGCGTGACAATTAACAATTGCAAATTCAACTGCTTAAACAATTCCAAACCAAAACGTGCCGAATCATCCGACCCACGCCCAAACGCCTCATCAATCACCACAAAACGGAAACTGCGCGATTTCACCTCACCCCACTCCAGCCCAAACTGATACGCTAAACTCGCGGCTAACACGGTGTAAGCGAGTTTTTCCTTTTGCCCACCGGATTTACCCGCCGAATCGCTATAGTGTTCGTGTTCGGTGTCGTCTTCTCGATAGCGTTCGGAAGCGGAAAACTGATAAAAGTTGCGCACATCGGTGACTTTCGCCGTCCAGCGTTTATCCAAATCTACCAGCCCTTCGCGTCCGGCAAAACGGTCAATCAACGCTTTCACCTGCAAAAACTTCGCTTCGCTGTATTGCTCATCCTGCGAACCGGTGAGGGTATTTTCGGTGCAGGCTTCCAACTCTTGATAAAAGGCTTTGATTTCCGGGTCGGGATTCGGCGCCACCTCCAAGCGAATAAAGCGCCCCGGGTTATAGTCGATATCCGCTAACGACTGGTTAATGGTGTCGATGCGTTCTTTGATTTCCAACTGCGCTTGTTTAAGTTGCACTTTAAAATGCGAAATCTGATTAATCGTGTTCTGATTCAGTTGCTCTTTAAAGCGCGCTTCAAAACGCGGCAAATCGTCCGCCAGCAACTGATTTAACAAGCCTTCAAACTCCAGCAGGCCTGCTATATCGGCGGAAAAATCTTTCGTTTCCGCCGGATATTGATGACAAAAATCGTTAATCATTTGAATCAATTTGGCTTGCTGACGATCCAGTTTTCCGCGCACGTTGTTGATTTCATTTTGAATTTTAACGCGCATCTCGCTTTGCCGAGGTTCGATGCTTTCCACCCGTTGCACCTGAAGTTGCCAATCGGTTTGCGCTTGGTTTAATGCGTCGCGTAACGCATCATTCAAACGCCCCGCGTCCAGTTGCTGACGCAAAATGTCCTGCGCTTGCGTTAAGTCTTGCGCCACGCCGTCCAGCTTCGATTGAATATCGCCCAACTCCCGATGGCGTTGGCTTAGGCTGTCTTCAGTCTGGCGCATGGTTTGTTCCAAGGTTTCGAGTTGGCGTTGCAACAGTTTCAACTGATCGTGACTGGCTTCCAATTCGGTTTTTTCAGCCATCAGCTTATCCAGCAAACTCACCCACTTTTGCCAATTAAGTTCTTCAAAATCTTGATAATGGCTGAGCTTCGCTAAGGCGGTGAATTTTTGTTTCAGCGCATTAATACGCTGTTTAAGGCCTTCCAAGGTTTGCGCCTGTTTTAACATCGCGCTTTGCAACTGCGCGGCTTCCGCTTGCAACGCGGCAATCTTGTCTTGGTTTGACCAACCCAGCACATAAAAACGCCGGTCGTTAAGCGCGCGGCGGTCGTCTTTTTCGTGACGCTGATCGCCGGATTTCACTTGCCCCTGCAAAGTTACCGCCAGTTTTTCACGACGAAAATCCGCCAAGGATTCGCAACAAGCATAATCAAAGCGTTTGGCGAGTTGCCCTTGTAAGTAGTCATAAAACTCGCTGTCGGGTTTAATCGACACTTTGCGCACCAAAGATTGCGGGTGTAAATTTAGCAGGCCTGCTGATACCGCCTCTTTCACGCGGTAATACACCAAACGCCCTTTTAATCGCGTTTGTTCGACCCACTCCGATACCGCGGCATAATGGCGATCGGGCACCAATAACGACAAGGCAAAGTTGTGCAAAATCCGCTCAATCGCGCCTTCCCAAGCTTGGTCTTCTTCACGCACTTGCAACAACTCGCCGACAAACGGCATCTCGCTTTCGTCTAAATCCAGCGCTTGACACAAGGCTTGGCGGATCTGAATTTGCGCTTCGTCGATATTGTTTTTGCGCTGTTTGAGCGATTGAATTTGCTTGTCCAGTTCCTCATACGCCTGTTTTTGGCCACGGAATTCAAACGCCTGTTCTTGTTGCTGGTTTTCCAGTTCAATTTGTTGCTGTTCGGTTTGCTCCGCCAAACCGCTAAGGTCTTGGCGAGTTTGCGCAAACGCCACCGCATCGGTCGGCATCGGCCAATCGACTTGCGCCAATAAGGTTTGGTATTCTTGCGATTTATGTTGGCACTTGGTTTTGTGGGTTTGCGCGTCGGTGATGGATTTTTGTAATGCCGCTAAACGGTCGCCACCTTGGTCACTGATCGCCTGTTTGAGTTCATCACGTTGCGCTTGTTGATCTTGCTTTTGCTGTTGCAACTGTTCCACTTGCGCTGTCGTGCGGGTTAAATCCGTGTGCAAACTCTGCTCACGTTTTTGCAACAACACGATTTTCTGCTCGGCAAAAAATCCCTCCAAGCCTTCGCGCATCGCTTCCCAGTGCGCTTGCTCATTTTGCAGGCCTGCATAACGCTGACCGTCCGCCACCATCGGCTCTAACAAACTCACCTGATGCTTGGCTTTCAGCACCAGTTGATGAGCCTGATTCAAATCATCAAAATGGCGAATCAGTTCGTCCACCTTTTGTGCCGACTGGCTTTCTTCCAGCATATGTTCACGCACAAAGTCGGTGAGATTGCCGACCTGCTTCATCGACACGGTTTGATGAAACAACTCCAACGCTTGCTCATTTTTGAGACCAAAACGTTTGCGAAAGCCACCGGCATAGTCTTTATAGCTGTCAAACAGTTCGACCAACGCGCTATCGCGCAAACGCTTGCGCAACGCACTCATGTCCTTGCCGAAGTTGGAAAAATCCTCGACGATACTCAGCGCACGGTCGGCAACAACAAAAAACTTCGCCGGTTGGTTTTGGCCTTCCTTTAACCAAAACACCTGCGCAATCGTCACCCATTGATCGTAGCCCTCGTTGTAAAACACGCCGAGAATCACCGAGTAGCTATTGGCATCCCGCAACGCCTCTTGCTTTGCACCCAAATCGCCGCGCGTCGAACGAAAATAACCCATTACATACGAACGCAACGAGCGCTCTTTGCTGTCCGCGCCGGCGGCTTTGTTATAACTAATGCGATGCGCAGGAACCAACAGGGTGGTGACCGCATCCACCAAGGTAGATTTTCCAGAACCTATATCGCCAGTGAGCAGCGAGTTTTGACCGTTAAGATTGAGGGTATAGACTTTGTTATGAAACGTGCCCCAGTTCAACACCTCCAGCCGATGCAAACGAAACCCGGCGAGCGTGTTGTCCTCGGCAAAATCCAATAACGTATCCTGAAACCCATTCATTAATTCAATCCTTTTTTATAACCACAGAGACACGAAGACACTGAGATTTTTTATTATTTAAACCACGAAGGTCACGAAGAGCACGAAGCTTTTTTAAATTTTTCAATGGTTACCAAGTGCAACTTAGTAACCAGCGACAAAAAACCAATAAGCCTTCATAACTCTTTGATTATAAAACTTCGTGCCTTCGTGTCTCTGTGGTGAACTTCATCGTCTCTGTGCTTCACGCTTTTTCAGCATAAGCTTGGTATTCCGCCAAGCGCGTTTGCAACTGATCCAACCATTGGCTGTCAATAAACCCGGCGATAATCCGCCGCACCTCATAACTGGGCGCTGCGCCCTCGTAAGCCGGTTTGAGTTTCTTCAAAAACCCCAACTCCACCACCTTATTAATATGGGTTTGCAGTTGATCCATCAGTTTCGCCTCATTGCTGCCCGCCGGTAAAAACGATTGCATCTCCTGCTGGATTTCTTCAAAACTCAACACCAACCGCGTGTCGTTGCCCAGCGCATCAAACGCCAACAACCGCTTGCGCAATAACGCTAATAACACACTCACCGCAAAAGTCAAAGGTCGCCGCGTCACCAGTTTTGGCAGGCCTGGTTGATCATTTTCGTCTTGCGCCGAATGCACCAACCAAGCGTAGCCCTCTTCTTCAAACAGCTTGAGCTCCAAGCCCAATACCGCCAGATAATCGCGCGCGGCCGTTTGCAGTTTCAACAAATCCTGCCACACCTTTTCCTGCTCATCGCGATACACCACGCCCTTTAACAGCGTAATCAACACCACCGCCAACCGATTATCCGACGCTTGTTCTAATTCCATCTCAACATCTCTTTTCACTGTCATTTGCCAAACCATTTAAAAAAACACCAACAGCGCTAGCCTTTAGCTTTCGGATAAGCGAATGCCATTGTGGTTTACCACCTGTTTTAACGCCGGATAAGCCTCAAGAATAACCCCGTGTTTTTCGACTAAGGCGAACAGTTTTTCCAATTCCTTGCGCACCAAACCAAACTTCACCTCGATATCGCCCCCCCACCTCAGCCAATAAACCGAAGTCGTTTTTATCGGACAAGCCCAGCTTTTTACACAACAGCGAACGCACTTCACCTTCCGGCAAAAGGTTGGCGAAAAAAGCTTGCGCATTTTCAAACGGCTGTGGTCTTAAGGGCAGACTAATAGATAAAGCAAACGCGTTTTGATCGACTAACCATGCTGGATGGTATTAAAACTGCAACTGCCTTGCGCCGAGTTTTTTCAATTCACCCACATATTTTTGCTGGTAAAAAACATACAGTGACTGCATAACGCCTCTTTTAGCTATAGGATTCTTGCAAAACTTAACCCCCCCGCTGGTTACCAAGTTGTACTTGGTAACCGTTAACTGTACTCAATTTGACGTTCCCAAGTACAACTTGGGAACGAGGGTGTCGGGTTTTGCAAGAGCTCTTATTTCTCAGTAACCGTTAGTTGAAGCCCCAACGCCGCAAATACGGCAAAAACACAATTTAATTGAACCGTCGGTTTACCCTTTTCCAAATCGGATATAAAACGCACACCGACCCCTGCAACAGCGGCCAGCTCCTGCTGCGTGAGCCCATCAAGCTTACGCTTCTGCCGCGCTTTTTCGCCAAGCTGGACAGCATTTTGCACCACACACTCATTCCCGTTCGGGCATACAGTATCGTTTAACACCAATAAAACACCTCTTTATTCCCTTTCGGGAATATTAATCAACAAGCCAGCAAAAAACAAACAAAATATTACCGATCGGTAATGAATGACGCAAGGTTGGCACGGCGAATTCGACCTTTAAGCTCAGTTAGCCAATCTGCATACCCTTCCGGCACAGTTATTAAAGTCGTTGGTGTTTCACTCATAAATATCTTTTTCCTAAAAGGATTCCGAAATAAAACGGCACCTGCTTAATGTCTAACGAACGAAGTAACCAAAAAACGGTAGACAACTAGCAGGCCTGGTTATTTTAAGTACTTATTTAAAATGGACTCTTTGCGCTCGGCGCTTTCGGCAATGACTTTTTGAGCCTCTGAAATTTTTACCTCTAAAGCCTCAACTTGTTTGGCGACTGTATTTTGAATTTCAATATCAGGTGCTGAAATAGACAGTCCTTTGATTCGTGCTGTAGAAGCCCTATTTGAACGTGAAAAACGGTTTTCTTGACCGACTTTACTCAACGCCCAAGCAACAAATCGTGGGTGTAGTGCTGGCGTTTTCACACGAATCACGCCGCAATGATCGGTTGGATAGAAAGGTTCGTTTTCTGGCAAGTAATTGACCATCCAATCGCCATCAATCCCCCATAAGACCGAAGGCTGATTGAAGTCGGTTAATAGTTCTTTCTCAATATAGCCAAAGGGTTCAAAAACATTGGCGCTATAAATGGGAATACCCGATTCTGAGAATTCTAAAATTTCATTTTTTAAAACACGCTTACCAATCGAAATTTCAAAATTATCATCGTTGCTTAAACGATAGTTATCCGTTGCTTGTTGGCTCGCGTTATCAAAAAGCTGTTCAATTTGATTTTGTGAATATCCCAGTGTTTTTCTGGCTTGTTCGACCTCTTGATCCACTGCTTCACACTCCGCCACAATCTGATTTTGGACATCCATGGGCGGGATAGGAATTTTTAAATTTTCATAGAAGCTAATAGGTACTCTACGATGCCCACTTGAACCTGTCATATTTGCCTCTGCAACAGATCTAACTTCATGATTATTTAACAAATTGAATAAATATAAATTATTTAGCAATTTTTCTGAACCGTCAATTTTAGGTTTAATTCTAAAAACATGGAATTCGGTGCTTCCCATACCTATACCGTTTGTTAGACCTTTTGCAACAGCACATTTACCGTTTTCCATAGAGGGTGTTATTTTTGCAAAAATAAGATCACCTTCTTTAAAGTAAGTAAAACCAGAGCCAAGTTCCTGTATTGATTTATCAACTTTAGATTCAATAAATCCATCATTGCTTACAGCTGCCATTTCAATAAAAGAGACTAAGGTGCTGGATGGAACTTTTGCAAGTTCAGATTTTGAGGGATTCGTGTCAACATATTTAAAAAGCTTCTCTTGAGGATACTTTTTAAGATTCTCTAAAAATGTGACCTTGGTTGAAACACTATTCAAATTAATAACTTTATTGAAGTCACCTTGCGTGAAATTCAGCATATCTGTTAAGTTTACGGCACTGACATAAGGCTTTAAACCATCAGGAATTGTAAGTTTAATGCCACTGAAATTCTTAGCAATTAACGTATTAATTTTATTCGCATCGTTGACGTCGTTCGGATTATAAAGCGGTGTTTGGATGTCATATACAGTCTCACCATGTATATAGTGAATACCTTCTGACCCTTTTGCACCACTCCACTCATATCCTAAAAACTCTTTCTCAAATTTTTGGTTTTCTTGAGTTCTCGTCTTTTTATTTGACGCTTGACTCTTTGGAGCTTTGACTACAAGCACAGGTGTAGGATTAAATGAGGTGAGCATATAGTAATAGAGCTTGTCTTTTTCAATGGTGATGACCCAATCCAACAGGCGCCTTTCCAACTCTTTGGCTTGTTCTTCTTTGGTTTTGGCGTTGAATTGTTTGGCTTGTTTAAGGTTTTTTATGGCTGTTGAACTGCTAAAGGTTTTTTCATATTCTTCAAATAGCTCATAGGCAAACAGTTCTTCACTGTATTCGCCTTTGAGCAAAGATTGATAGTGGTCAAAGTCTATTTCTTGCTGATCGCAATAGGCTTCAATCACGGTGACATCTTTATAAGCACCGCCACCAGTGGCACTTTCTTCTTCCCAGTTTTCAAAGAAATCATTGATACGGTTGGCGAAATGTTCGGCTTGGCTTGGGTTATGTGCTTTACGGCGCATAAACAACACCACGGTATTGGTGCCGGTTTTGCCAAAGGTTCCGCTCCCGAGTTCAACAATACTGACAATATCAAAGTGTTTCAGCAGGATTTCACGGGTTCGGATATGGGTGTTATCCGAGTTATTTAAAATCGACGACGGCACAATAATGCCCGTTACCCCATTAGGTGCAAGCAGTTGTTCGGCTCTTTCTAAAAAGAAGCACTGGATATTCTTATTGCCTGGGTCATTTACCGTTTCATACAGCTGGTAGCTTTCACGAACTTCTTCATCTAAGGTCAGCAAGAAGTCTTCAACGGCAAACGGTGGATTAGCAACCAGACAGTCAAAGGAATTGGGTTTAATTTGCTCGTGATGATCCAGTGCATCCTGCTCAATAATATTGATTTCGTCCTGACCATACATAAAAGCGGAGACCTTGGCGACTTTGGCCAGACGGTCTTCTTTTTCAATACCGACAATGTTTTGATAGTAGGTTTTAATATCGGTTTGTTTATGTTTTTCGACCAATGGCGTGACGGCTAGGGCAAATTCATTTAAAAAGTGACCCGCACCACAGGCGTAGTCAATCGCTTTAACAGGCTCGTTACTGTCAATAATTTTTTGTTCTAATGGCAGAGAGGCGATAATGAATTTGCAAATTGGGACAGGGGTGAAAAACTGGCCTTCACTTTGTTTAATGCCGTTATCGAGAAAGAACTCAAACATATCGCCTAAGAATTGGTTTTGCCCGTGACTGAGCAAACGCAGGCCTTGCCACATTTGAATCATTTCTAGCAGAATTTTGGCATTCTTTTCAAACTGGGTTTGATTGTGGACTTTAATAAAGTCAAAATCCAAGCCTTTAAAAAATTTCAGTTGACGAAATATTTCTTTAATGGTGTTTTTGGTGGCGTTGCGCTTCTCTTTCACTGTCCAGAAAGCGGAATCTATATCGTCGTTACTGATATAGACAATATCCTGTTTTAAGAACTTGCCCATACCGATTTGATACAGCGCTTGCAAACGGTCCACCAAATCATAGTAGTTGTCGTAGGCAATCCCTTTCCAGTAAAACTTTAGATCATTGGGGTTTTCAGTTTCATCAACGATTTTGCAAAGGAATAGATTCACCAACACTTCAAAAGCGTTTTCTCTTCGTGAAACATTGTATTTTCTGAGGATTGTTCGGAATTGGTGATATTTGCCTTTTTTGTCACTGGCATCAATCGGCTTGGTATCAATATCTAGGGTGTATTTATCTTTACCAATCTGGTAAGCCTGAATATTATCTTCAAACAGACCTTTTTCAGTGAATTCGAGTTTGTAGGTTTCTTTCCATACCTTGAAACGCTCTTTCACATTTTTGGCATCTTTAAATGCTTTGAGCTTGGTGTTTTCCGCTAGAATTTTTTCATTGTCTTTATGTGAGATTATGCGTTGATAGGTGATGATTTGATTGTTTTCAAAATCACTGGCATAGAGAGCGACAAACTCTACGGCCTTTTCTTGCTCAATGTAACTGAATAGTTGACCACCATCTTCAAGCGTGTCTTTCCACGCTTTATCAAACTCTTTAGCGGCCGTTTTGCATTCAATGATTAATAAAGGTTCATTTTGAAGATTTTTTACCAAAATATCAGCACGCCCGCCACTGGCACCATGCCCAACTTTCCACTTGGGTTCTAACTCGATGGATTCAGGTTTGTAGCCTTGTGCTAATAATCGGTTCACACATTCAAACACCACAAAGTTTTCAGCTGATGAGAAGTTACAGGTTTGTCGTTCGTTGATTTTTAGACCCTTTGATTCTGGGTATAGTAATTCGCCTTTTTTGAAATCAACAGCGAGATCACAATCATGATTTGCAAAGTGTTTGCTGTATACATCGCCATTTACTGTAAATCCAAGGTTTAGCAGAAGGTCTTTTAAGTTCTCTTTAGTGATCATAATGGTTTCTTTGTCATTGTTTTTTAGGGTTTAAGTTAATTTAAAGTATCCCTCACGAAAAACCCGCTTATACTGCAAGTGTTCTAGAACGTACTTCAGTATCAAACTCCACACTCATTCGAGCGGAGATGTCTCGAGTATTTTGGCTCAAAAAAAGCTCTACGGCTTAATACTTCTTTTTGGGTCTACTCGGCTTGCCCGACATTGAGTTGATAAAACTCGTGCAGCTTGGCTTGCAATAATTTTTTATCCGGTAATTGCGTTTGATACTCCGCAATTAACGCCGGCGTTAAACTGCGACTGAGCGCGTATTCCACGACTTCATCGTCTTTACTGGCACAGAGCAATACGCCAATACTTGGGTTTTCATGCGCTTTGCGGTGGTCGCGGTCTAGGGCTTCTTGATAAAACGCGAGCTTACCGAGGTATTCCGGCTCGAATCGCCCTACTTTGAGCTCAAACGCCACTAAGGCATTTAATCCACGGTGAAAAAACACCAAATCAATCGCAAAATCCTGATTGCCAACCTGAACCGGATATTCGCTTCCGACAAAGCAGAAGTCGCGCCCCAGTTCGAGTAAAAATTCTTTTAATTTGAGCAATAACCCTTGATGCAAATCCGCTTCACTGTGTGGTGCGGGAAGGTTAAGGAAATCGACCACATAACTGTCTTTGAACACGCTCAGCGCATCAGCGTGAATTTGTGTCACCGCTGGTGACACTTTTGTCGGCGACAGCACACTGCGCTCAAATAACGCGGCTTTAAATTGGCGCTCCAGTTCTCGTTTGCTCCAGCGCTCACGCAATGCCATATTCAAATAAAACTCGCGTTCCTCTGGCCGTTTGCTTTGGCTCATGATGATCAAATTGTGTGTCCAAGATAATTGTCGCACCAGCGGTGCGACTTTTTCATCTTGATGATAAGTCTCATAAAACTGGCGCATCCGAAACAAATTGGCTCGCGTAAACCCGGTTAACCCAGGTTGTGTTTTCGCTATATGCTTCGCCAGCGCATCCACCACGCCATCGCCCCAGTCAGCTTGTGCAATTTTTTGGCTTATGTAAGCGCCCACTTGCCAGTAAAGTTCAATCAACTGATGATTGACCGCTTGAAACGTCTGTTGACGTGCACGCTCAATCAGATGCGTGATTTCAGCAAAATCTTGGTTCACTTCTGGGGCTAACATGGTTTTTGTCATAACAACCTCTAAATTAGTTGGCGTTTAAACTCCGTGCGGCGTGATTCGGTCATTCAATTTGCCTCCAATACTTTTTCACAGCCAAATCAGCACCTTGCAACCGCTTATTAATAAACAATCACCGCCTTGTGTAGATCACTCTCGGTAACCAGGCCTGGCGCGGTTGATTGTCAATATCTTGCCATTGAATCAAGTCTTGCTGGCTTTCGTCCAGCAGGCCTGCAAAACGGGCATCGGCATCGTCTTTACTGGCAAGCGACAAATAACCAATCAGCTCCGCTACGCCTAGGCTCAGTGGTCGCGATTGTAAAACCTGCGGTAAATTGATTTGCGCTTGGGTTTGCAGTTGGCGTTCGATGTGTTCTTTGAGCGCGAGTTCATCGACAAACACCTGATCAAACAGCGCGTCGATATTCACGTCCTCCCCGCTGTCACTTTCAACTTGTCCGCTAAAGTTTTGCACCAGCGGCACAGTAAACAACGGCCGCTCCATCGGCAAATCGATGTCGCATTTGGGTAAATCCAGCGTCATAAACTCGGCGAATTCGCCGCTGAATTGTGCATTCGGCGGCAACAGGGGTTTGAGTTGAATGGTGTGACGCAGTAAATCATCAATCTTCTGCACCAGACGTTTGTTTTCAAGGTAGGCTTGGTTATCCAAAAAGCGGCGCAGTTGTTGCGATAAACGCGACACCACGCGCTGGGTTTGTTCCCCGGCCTCCAGCCAATCGTAATGGATTTTTTTCAGCGATTTATCCGGTTGCAAACTTTGAATCGGTTCAAGTTGAAACACTTTTTCTAACGCATCGGTGAGTTCGTTTTGGCTTTGACTGGACATTAAAAAATCCCAAAACGCGCGAAAGCTTTTGCCTTGATCGGAGTCGCTAATCGCGTCCTGTTCACCAAACACGGCTTCAAGCAACTGCCCCTTGCCTTGATCCCATCCGGCGATTTTTTCGCGCACCGATTGATCCAATTCGCGGAAATTTTGTTCCACTTGGCGAAAGTCGCCCAATAACTCGCGCGCCACTTGCGAGAATTGCAAAAAGCGGTCTTTCAAAGCGGTATCGTCCATCACGTCCAACTGGCCGTTTTCTATCGCGCGCATCTCAGCTTCAATCTGTGCTTTGCGTTGTTGCAATTCCTGCAAACGCCGTTCGGCATTGGTGTCAGAACCCGTGACCATCTGTTTGAGCAAATCAAACAGCATGAGTAAACGCGATTCGGTACCAACAAAACTCGCTTGGTTTAAACTCGCCAGCCAGCCGATGGCTTTTTCCGTGCCGGGGGTTAAATCAAACGCCGCTTCGTCGGATTTCGTCGGGTAAAACTTGCGCAACCAACCTTTATCGTTGTGCGCCCAGTCTTCGAGATATTGATGCGGGGTTTTCGGGAAACTGCCCTCGCCTTCGCTGAGGCGCAAGTGATATAAAAAATCGTCCAGCATCAACACCAGCTCGGATTGCTTAACACTACGCTGATTCGGCAAAATAAACGCCTGATGCAAAAAGCTGACAATCAGCGGCGCATTGTCCGCGCGCATTAGCCGCCAAGCCGGATGGGATTGGCGGAGTTTAGAAAGATAAGAAAAATCCAAGCTTGATTGACTCCGGTTTACTCGATAAATAATGGCGTTTTAAGGCGCCTCTTTCGATTCGACCTTTTTGGCTTTACCGCTCGAATGGGATAATTTATCCATAAACGCATACATCACTCCGGACAACACAAAAGTTAAATGCAAACCAATCATCCAGGCCAAGTGTTTATCGCTAAATTCACCCACATTCATAAACGCTTTGAGTAACTCGATTCCCGAAATCGCCATAATCGAGGCAATCACTTTAATTTTTAAATCAGAAAAACCGATATGCCCCATCCATTCCGGGCGATCTTCGTGATCATGTAAATCCATCCGCGACACGAAGTTTTCATAACCGCTAAAAACAATAATGATGATCAAGTTCATAATCAGCGCGACATCGACCAGCGTTAGCACGCCGACAATAATATCGCCGCTGCTCGCTTCTAAGATGCCGCCAACCATGCTAATTAGCTCTTTAGCAAACTTCACCAATAAAAGCCCCATCGCGATCACTAACCCCAGATACACCGGTGCCATTAACCATCGACTGGAAAAAAGTAAGCTCTCAAAAGCGTGTTCTATACGTTTCATTTATCTAGCCCTTAAAATTTTTGATATAAATTAAAGCAGATATTTAACCAAAAAACCGCGTTTAGCGCTGGCTTAAAACGCGTTTAAAGCGATATTTTTTGGTCAAAAAAGTTGATTTTGCCGTCTTGGTCGGTAGCTTGGTCGGTCGTTGTAAACCCTTCGGCATAAGGGAAGACGACGCGGGTAAAGTTATTCAAAAACACATAACTGCTTTTCGGGTAGAACTGCAGGATTCGTGGCACACCTGAACCAAGATGCTCCACCATGTCTAAATCGCGGAATACGCGCATCAATACCTTGTTTTGCGGGTGCGATATGTCACTGAAAAAGTCGTCTAAATCCGCTAAGGCAATCGGCTGTTGCGTCACGTCATCAACGCCGATATAAATCTCACCGCCCTGCTTGGCGTTGAGGAACGCCACCACTTTTTTTTCAAGCGTGTCGGTAAGCTGGCGTTTAAACTCAATGCGGAGTGATTCGGTCATTTAAATTACGGATAAGAAGCGTGACGTAGATTGTACTTTCGATGCTAGGTCTTGTCGAACATTCACGCATTCAAAATGCGCATAGCTACGACCAAGGATTTAAAATCTGAATCGGCAAACCGATAAAGTCCTGTTCGTTACGTGTGACCAATACTAAATCGTATTTAAGAGCCGTCGCGGCAATAATAGAATCGAAGGAAGGCAAACGACGACCTTGCGATTCCGACATCGCCGTCATTTTAGCCCAGGTCTTCGCCAAGGGGATATCAAACACCTTACTGCGCTCGGCAAAACCGACCTCAATTCGTTCAAGCCAATCATTTAAATGTCGCTTTTTCTTCGAGTCAGCCAACCGTTGAATGCCCTTTTCAATTTCAGCTAAGGTGATAACACTAATATAAAAGTCATCACCATTCTGCGCCTCAAACCAAGACAGAAATCCGGGGTTGGTTTGGGTTTTTGTGAGTTCTGACAAGGCGCACGTATCGAGTAAATACTTCACTCAAAATTCACTCTATCTGGAACAAGATCAAAACGATCACGTTCAACATCAAAATCAATCTTAGGTGCCGATAAAAGCAAGGATTTTAAATCGGTGGACTTAGGCTTTAACACTACTTCATCACCGCGTTTAAAAATTTCGACAGTGGTCACGTCAAAACGAAACTCTTTCGGAATGCGTACCGCTTGACTATTACCCGACTGAAAAATTTTAGCTTCCATATTTGACCTCCATTACCGTATATACATAAAAGTATATACAAAAACCTTACCTACGACCAAGCTTAATTGAACTTTCACTCTCTAAGTCAAATCCAATTCTCAAGCCTTAAACCCGACACACGATCAAATTCTTTCATGTTATTGCTTACCAATCTGATCCAGCTCCTGTTGGCGTTCTTTCATAAAGTCATCACTGACACCTTCTGAATCAAACCAGTCATCCCAACTCTGTTCGACTGGCGTGATAATGCGGGTTTTTCCAATCGCGGTAATCACAACCTGCTTGATACTTTCGTCCAAAGCAACCGACTTTGGCAAACACACCACCTGAGATTGGTTATTTTTGAATACGGTCGCTGTAATCGCAGTCATAACTGGGAAGTCCACTCTTGGAAAAGAGTAAAAGAGTTCTTCTCGTGTTTTTGGAAGCTTACAAATCTCGGGGATGTCGTTTTCCGATACTTCTCGATGATACACAGCTTCCCTCCATGCAATTTAACGATTAAGCTAAGTGGCTACGCCTTAGCGCAGTCCGCTTAAATTTTTTGTTAAAACTGCACATTTCAATTTAACTCTCTATATCGTATTCTCAATTCTGAAATCGGAAGTTCTTCTAATTCCATTTCAAGTTCAAAGCGTTCTATTTGAATAGCAGCCTGTTCTTTCAAAGTTTTAGCGTGTATATTCTTCCTATAAAAAGTCTTATCAAGAATTTCACGAATTAACTCTTCTGAAGTTAAACCAGCAGATATATCAACTTCTTTCTCTTCGAGAATCGGTGTATTTAAGACTTTTTTTGAGATTTGATTGCTAGAGGTGTTGTGAGTTGACAATTCAGCAACTCTTTTTGATAAGTAAGCTTCATCTTTCATAGCTTGCGCTAATAATTTCAAATAAACAGCCTCAGCCTTCTCGTGACTACCTGCTTCAATGATTGCTTTAGCCCAAAGTCCATTTCTTCTTGGACCATTTTCTGCTTCATAGAGAACCAACTCATAGAAGGCTTCATCCTCAATTCTATTAACGGCTACATTGTCTTTTAAGCGTTTTAAAAAGGACATTAATCCTCCTAGTAATTGTGTTCGAACATTTAGTATAAAGCACATGCCCTACTATTTATTATTGAGCTTATTTTCAGTCTGTTATGCCTTCTTATTAGGCTAAACCTGTCACATTGACAGCTTGTCTTGTATTATAAAGTTAATCAGGCCTTAAAACGTGGTAAACCCCATGAATACTATCGCAAATCAATCTATTTTTCTAACTGAAATACGTGTCGTAAACTTACCCCTAAACCCACATCTGATTTAGCCTTAGAAAAATAGGGATCAAGTCAAAATAGACCACTCAAGGCTTATCCATTAAATAGTCTTCCGCGTCAATATCATCGGTTTCGACGACCACGTTGATGGATTGTAGGCCGTGGTATTTGACTAGGCTGTGGTCGCCAATATTGAGCGGATGCCAGTCCGGTAGCGGTTTATTGAAGTAACGTAAACGGTAGGCACAAGAGTCTGGCAACCAGTCGAATTCGGCGATGCGTTCTAGGGTTAAGGGCACGCAGGTTGGCACATTCACCGAGCGGTTTTCGTAGTCGCCGCACTGCCCTGTTTCGAGGTTTGAAAACCGACACACCACCCGCGTGTATACAATCTCTTCCGTATCTTCGTCTTGCAGTTTATGCAGGCAGCACAAACCGCAGCCGTCGCACAGGCTTTCCCACTGCGCGGGAGTGAGTTGTTCTAGCGGGGTGTCTTCCCAATATTTAGCGATTGAATTCATGTTTACACTCGATATCAAAACAAGTTCCAAGGTTCGTTCCAAGCGGCACATTGTACTCGAAACGTTTCGCTGACAAAGCGCTCGCCTTCGCTCGGTGGGCAAACGAAAGCAAAGTTTTCGCCGAATAAACTAAAGCGCAGCGCGTAGGCATGTAAATAGCCGCGATCTTCTTGTTCGGCCTCGGCTAAGGCTTGATAACGTTGGTCACCCGCAATCGGTGCGCCGAGGCTTTTGAGCGCGACGCGGATTTGATGGGTTTTACCGGTATGGGGTTTAATCAAAAACGCGCGCTCATTCGGCGCGAGACTGGCGCTGATAAATTGGGTAATCGCGGGATTGTCCATAGTGGTGGTTAAACGATAACTGCCGCGCCGACTGGGCAGCATATCGCCTTTTATCCAGCCCTGTTTCTTTTTGGGTTTGTGGGTGGATATGGCGAGATAATACTTTTCGATTTGGCGTTGCTCAAACATCAGTTGAAACCTTTGCGCGGCAACAAGGTTTTTTGCCAAAATCAGCAGGCCTGAAGTCATTTTATCTAACCGATGCACCGGATAGAGTTCGGCTAAACCGAGTTGTTGTTGCGCAAGCACCACCAGGCCTGGTGTTTGTTCTGAGTGGAAACTTAACCCCGCCGGTTTATCCAGCAAGATAAAATCGGCATTTTGAAAAATCAGCTTCATACGATGACCTCAAACCAGGCCTGGTGCTTAATTTCGCCGTTAATCACCAGCTGTATTTTATGTTGTCCGGGATAATAAACCCGCGTGGTGAGCGGCTTAAACGATAGGGTTTTGCTGATTTTTTTATGCGCCACCGCGTAATCCGCTTCGGCGAGTTTAAATACTTTACGTAATGGCACGCCGCTTGGCCTTGGATAATCTACTTGTATCTCAACCCGCAAACGTCCCAAAACCTCGGCGGCTTGCAATTCAAACGCATAATGCAACGCTTCGCCGAGTTTTACCTGTGCATCGCTGTGCCAATTCAGCAGTTCAATATGTTCGGTGTTTGGCAGACTTAATAAGGCTAAAAACCGGGGTTCGCGCTGTTTTAAAAGGTTGCGGCTGGCGTGTTTAATAATCCAATCCGCCTCGGTGCTTGTGCCCAACCAGGCCTGGCAAAAAGTCAACAACACCTCGGGATGATCTTTGCCGATGTCATTGAGATTATTCGCCACACTTTTGCGCACATATAAACTCGGATCGTGGATGAGGTTTTGCAAAATCGGCAGAATCGGCGTGGGGTCTTGTTTAAATTGATTCAGCGCTTTGCCCCAAGGCAATCTAGGGCGACAACCTTCGGAAGCTAAACGGCGTAAATGATGATTTTCGGAGTGCGACCAAGCCTGCATCTGCGCCAGCGTGCGCGACGCATCCTGTTCAATAAACGGGCGTATCGCAAATTCAGCGCTGGAATATTCGGTCAATTTTGCTAACACCTGCATCGATAAATCAAACGATTCGGGCGGATAATCCATCACCATCTGCGGAAACACCAGGCCTGCTAATCCTTTAAAATCCGCTGCACTCGCCAGCAAACCCTGCCAACGCGCGGCTTCATTCGCTTGCAATGCAACTAACGGCGGATACAGCAAACGCGCCGCCGCTTGCACGCGCTGCATAAGCGATAAACTCGGCCAATCCGCTTGCTCAAACGCTTGCCAAACCTGCGTGTTTGGATAATCACTAAACTCATCGGTTATCGTGCGGATAAGACGCTGAAACCAGATGACATCCAATGCTTGTTTAAGTTGCTTACTCTCCACACACCATCCTATTTGACTTCAGCGCCTGTTTATAGACAATACAACGGACACCTCGAACTTTATCACCCTAAGGATGCCTATTATGCCGGGTATTTTAATCGCGTTTTGTCTGTTGTTCGCCGCTACGCTGACCGCTTGGTTTCATCGTCGTGCCGCCATCGGCTTGTTTTTAGTGTTTATGCTGTTTTCGTTGCTGGTGTTTTTGCACCATGCCAGCGACAGCCTCGCCATCCATCTTTAAACCTAAGGATAAGCCATGAATGACACACGCCTTTATACGCTTTTCACCCTGAAACATGGCATTGAAATCATCGGCATCACCTTGATTATTCTGGCGGCGTTTTACTACCAACTGTTTCAAGATGAACTGCCCTGCCCGCTGTGTTTATTGCAACGCCTTGGTTTACTTGCCATTGCGTTCGGCTTTGTGCTGAACTTACGTTACGGCGCACATCCTGCCCACTACGGCCTGTCGCTGGTCGCCGCCGTGTTCACCGGAGCGATTGCTTTGCGACAAGTCAGTTTACACGTCAACGACCCCGTTGGTTTTGGCTCAACGGTGTTCGGCCTGCATATGTACACTTGGGTATTTGTGGTGGCGGTCATCGCTATTTTGTATATCGCGCTGGTGATGAGCGATGCGCGCCAATATACATTACCGCCGCCGTCTCAACCTTCGCCCACGCTGAAACGCTTTAGCCTTATCGCGTTTGTTTTACTGGTGTTGATACTGTTTGCCAATATCGCCTCGACCTTACTGGAATGCGGCTTAGTGGAATGCCCGGATAATCCCGAGCATTACCGCTGGTTAAGCCGATTGTAGGCGTGTGAATAATGTCTGATGCAGTCCGCCGAAACTGCCATTCGACATCATCACCACTTGATCACCGGGTTGGAGTTGTTTTGTCAGCGTGTCTAATAAGGCCTCGTAGCTGGTTTCGACGGTCACGCTTTGGCTAAACGCGGATACCGGCAGTTGCCAGTTCCAAGCCGGATCAATAAACGCATACACCGCATCGGCATCCATAAACGCCTGCGGCAAGCTGTCTTTATGCACACCTAATCGCATGGTATTGGAACGAGGTTCAAACACCGCAATTAAACGCCCTTTTGCTTCAGCACCAGGCCTAGTGCTGTGATTCATTTGTTTTTTTAGACCTTGCAGAGTTAAACGAATCGCGGTTGGGTGATGCGCAAAGTCGTCATAAAGGGTGATACCCTTCGCCTCACCAATCTTCGTCATACGGCGCGCCACGCCTTTAAATTGACACAGGCCTTCAATCGCTTCCAACACCGGCACACCGGCATGAACAGCGGCGGCAATCGCGCTGAGCGCATTTTGCACATTGTGTAATCCGGTCATTTCCCAATGCACTTGGCCAACCAGTTTACCTTGGTTAAACACACTAAACGCCGAGCCGTCTTCTTGTAATAAACCGGCTTGCCAATCGCCTTGGTTTAAACCCGATGTTTGCAGAGGAGTCCAGCAACCGCGCGCCAACACTTCAGCTAAATTTGCATCGTCTGCCGGATAAATAATCAGGCCATTGCCCGGCACGGTACGCACTAAATGGTGAAACTGAGTTTGAATCGCCTTAAGGTCGGGGAAAATATCCGCATGGTCAAATTCGAGATTATTCATCACCAAGGTGCGCGGATGGTAATGCACAAACTTGGAACGTTTGTCGAAAAACGCGGTGTCGTATTCATCCGCTTCGACCACAAAAAACGGACTTTGACCTAAACGTGCTGACACGCCAAAGTTTTGTGGCACCCCACCGATCAAAAATCCGGGATTGAGTCCGGCATAGTCCAAAATCCACGCCACCATCGCGCTGGTGGTGGTTTTGCCGTGGGTGCCGGCAATCGCAATCACCCAACGGTCGTGCAATACATTTTCCGCCAACCATTGTGGGCCGGAGGTATAAACCTGCTGCGCATTTAAGGTGGCTTCCACCGCGACTTTTCCACGACTCATGGCGTTGCCAATCACCACTTGCTCCGGCGGGTTTTGCAGAAAACTCACATCATCTTCAGCCATGACATCAATACCGGCTTGTTCAAGCTGGGTGCTCATCGGCGGATAAATCGCCTTATCTGAACCGCTGACCTGATGGCCTTTGGCTTTGGCAAGTTGGGCGATGCCGCCCATAAAAGTACCGGCAATACCGAGGATATGAATATGCACGTGCGTTCTCCTGTTAAATTTTTTAACAGCATTATAGTGAATTTAGCGCTTTAAAACTCAATCGACATAAAAACCTGCTCTTTGTGAAACCTGCGCCAACCTTTACGCTCACCTTATCATCCCATGTTGCTCGTGTTTGGCAGGCCTGCTGATTACATTTGACGGCGACACTTCGTATTAAACCTTATTAATAGTAAGGGTGATTAGAATTTTGAAGCACAACCCATTAGTTTATTTGATAAACACATAGATAATTTCTATCTAAAATACACACTAAGCAAAATCTAGGCTGAACAATGTAAGACTTTAGTCATACTTCTGACATAAGAACTTACTAATATAGTCGTTGAATTTTGTCATTTTTATTAATCAAAGGAATCGCGTTATGGAACTGATAAGTTTGTTTCCTACTTGGTTTGAGCCAATGGTCGGCTCGGGCTGGGTGGTGGGCTTTATCGCCACCTTTCACGTACTCGCCTCGCATACTTCGGTCGGCGCGGCGTTGTTATTTGCTTACCTGTCTTGGCGAGCCTACAAGGAAGATCGAGATGACTATCTCGACTTTGTTAAAAAATACGGCTTATTCTTATTGGTATTTACCTATGTCGCCGGGTCGTTGACCGGGGTCGGTATTTGGTATTCCACCACCGTCGCCAGCCCGAACGGCATCGGCGCGTTGATTCATTCGTTTGTGTGGAAATGGGCAACCGAATGGGTGTTTTTCGTCATCGAAGTCGTCGGCATTTACATGATTGTGTATTTGGTCGGTAAGGTCGATAAAAAAACCCATATGAAAATTTCGGTGATTTTCGGTATGGCATCGCTGGCAACCATGGTGATTATCGTCGGTATTCTGTCGTTTATGATGGTGCCGGGGAAAGAGCAATGGTTTGAACAAGGCGGTTATTTGCTTGGTTTCTACGGCGACAACACCTTTATTCAATTAGCGATGCGTATGGCGTTTATGATGACCATGACCGCGGTTGTTGGTGGCATTGTGGTGGCAGGCATTAAAGATGCGGCGTTCAAAAAAGAAATGGCACGCAAATTAGGTTGGTTGGGCATTATCGCGACCTTAACTGGTGCGGTGTTGTTCCAGCTTTATGTGCAAACCGTACCGGATTATGCGTTATTGGTGATGGAAAACCGTCTGCCGGATTATTTTAATACCAGCATTATGGTGGTATTGGTGATCACGCTGGCTTACTTTATTGCCACGATGCTACAGCCGCGTTTATTGGTAGCAGGCTTTGCCGGTACCATGTCGGTGGTGATTTTGGTCGCAGGTTTATGGCCGGAAGAAACCGCGCGTGAATCGATGCGTAAACCTTGGGTTGCGGGTCAGTATGTTTACTCTAATCAAGTCATCGGTCGCGATGTACCGGGCATGGATATTCAATCGCAACTACCGATTATCGAAAAAGTCGGGATTTTGAAAGCGCATCCGTTTACGCCGGAACATCTGCGTGAAGTGAATGACGGCAATATCATCCAAGCCGGTGAGTTCATCACCATGACTTACTGTTCTAACTGCCATTCGGCGTCGGAATCGGGGATTCGTCCGTTGCATCGTTACTTCCCTGAAGGTGTTACGCAAGAGGTGATGGAGCGTTATATTCGCGGTGCGATTGTGCCGGGAACGATTGCGTATATGCCAAAAATGCCGATGATTGAGTCGGAAATAAAAGCGATTTCGGCTTACTTGGTGATGAATAACAATCAAGGGATGGCGGCAACGCAACAAGCGATTGCGCAAGAAATTGCACAACGCGACGCCACTGAAATGGCGAAACAAGCCGAACAACTAGGCCTGGTAATCAGTATGAAGTCTACTGCAGAGGAGAGTAAATAATGGAACCGATGCAATTAACAGAAATGATGCTGGCGTTACGTAACCCAGCTGGTGTGCCGTTTTATCCGATTGTGTTTGTCGGTTTGGGTGTGCTGACGTTTGCGTTGCACATTTTCTTTGTGCAACTGATGCTAGGCACGGCGGCGATTACCTTGTACGGCGCGTATAAGCAAGACAGTCATTGGCGACGTTTAGCCAGCGCGATGTTAGAAATCGCCAAGGTGTCGGTATCGGTGGCGATTGTTATTGGTGTCGCGCCGCTGCTGTTTGTACAGGTGGTGTATGACCCGCAATGGTACACCTCAAACGTGTTATCCGCGGACTGGGTAATCGGCTTTATCGTGATTATGATTGTCGGTTACTGGGGCATGTATTACTACTATTTTAAAAATGGTAAATACGGTGCGAACAGTGACACGCCCAAAGCACGTTGGTCCTTGATTCTGAGCTTGGCGTTTTTATTGTTAGCCGGTTGGATTATGCACAGCTTAACCAGCCAAATGTTGCATCCAGAACAATGGGCCAGCTGGTATAACCCAAATGGCACCATGGATTACAGCGGCTCGAAACTGCACGCAAACAACCCTTGGCGTTATGCGTTCTTTATTCTGTTGGCGGTTCCGGCAGCGGGGGCGATGTTGATTGCGTATCGCCGCTTTAAGTCGGTACGTGCTGATGCGGATATGACTTACCTTAACTGGGCGAGCGATTTGGGTAAAAAATGGCTGACTTACGGTTCGTTAATGGTGATTGTGCCTTATATCGGTTGGATGATGACCCTACCGGAAACAGCGGGCGATTTTGCTACCAGCTTGTGGGGCATTTTACCGATAGCGATATTGGTGGCGGTCGCTGGTTGGGCGCAAATCCGTCTTAACGACAAGGATTCACTGTGCAACTACATGGCATTGCCAATGGTGTTGGTCGCGGTATTGGTCGCGTCGATTACGCGTGAAGTGTTACGTTTTGTGATTCTAAACGATGCGTTTGGTTATAACTTCTTTGACTACAAAGTCACGATGGATTGGTATTCAACCGGCCTATTCTTTGGCACCTTTGCTATCGTTGGCGGCGCGGTATTGGCGTATTTCTTAACCATTGCATGGCGTGTCGGTCAAAGCACCGGGGTTTATACTTCTAGCGCGGCAGTCGATCGCATGGGAACCTTGGCGATTTGGATTACCTTCCTATGGTTAATTCACTTCTTTGTGCTGGGCTTTGTAGTATGGGCGCAATAAGGAGCAAACGATGAAATTTCCGATTAAAAAACAATTATTCACTTTGGCTTTGTGCGCTATGTTTGCCGCACCGGGTTTGGCGGCTAAGGCTAAATTGACCGATGCACAAATTAATGAAATCAACGCGCAGTACCCGATGCCGACGGGCAAGATGTTGGGCGATTCTTGCGCGGCGTGTCACGGCACGCTCGGCGCGGAGTTTGGCGAGGGCATGCCACCGTTAGCCGGCATGAACCGCGATGACTTTATCGCGTTAATGAAAGCCTTTAAAGCCAACGCCTTCCCGACCGTAGTGATGCACGATGTGGCGTATGTGTATAGCGATGCCGAAATTGAAGCCATGGCAGACTATTTCGCCGCGCAACCGGCGCAACAATGGCCACATTTAAATGCCGACGGCACGGTTAAAACCCAAGTCAATGCAACAGGAGGCGCACAATGAGCAGCTTATCCAGAAGACAGCTAATTAAATTATTCGGCGCATCCGCTGTTGCCGGTACAGGCTTGTTTGGTTTTAGTAACCAGGCCTGGTCAAACAAGTCGGCGCATATCGTGATTGTCGGCGGTGGTATTGGTGGCGCGGCGTTTGCCAAGTATTTGCGTATCGCCGATGCGAATGTGCGCATTACGATGATTGAACCCAATCCGCTTTATACCTTCTGCCCCGGCAGTAATGAAGTATTAAACGGTCACGAAACGCTGGACAACCTCACGTTTAATTACGACACATTCAAAAGCCGCTTTGGTGTCAATATGGTGCAGGATAAAGCGGTGGCGATTGATTATGAAAAACGCCAAGTGCGCGTCGCGTCCGGTCAAGCGATTAGCTACGACAAGTTGGTGGTGTCCACTGGGCCAGATTTTATGTTTGACGCGGTAGAAGGTTATAGTGCCGAGCTTGCGGCTGGGGATTTTCCACACGCATGGAAAGCTGGCCCACAAACCGCGATGCTGAAAAAACAAATCGATGCCCTGCCCCAAGGCGGCACGGTGATCATTTCGTCTCCGGATGGCGCCTATCGTTGTCCGCCCGCGCCCTATGAGCGTGCGTCGATGATTGCCAGTCATTTAGAAAAGGTCAATCCGACCGCCAAAATTTTAATTTTGGATTCAAAAAACAGTTTCACCTTTGATAAACATTATTGGTACTACTGGACCGAACGCCATGGCTATGGTACCGACAAGGCCCGTATTAGCTGGATTGCGGAAAAAGACGGCGGACGCGCAGTAAAACTGGATGCGCAAAACAAAACCCTCACGACCGCCAGCGGTGAAAAAATCAAAGCCGATGTGATCAATATTATTCCACCACACAAAGCATCGAAATTCGCGGTGGACAG
>JAVETW010000021.1:0-38288 GCA_034005865.1 Thiomicrospira sp.
CGTGTGCTCTTCCGATCTATAGCAAAGCTGGCCGACACCCCCCCCATAGTTGGATCAGTCATCACCGAAATATACGGCAATCCCTGTGCGCGCAAACGACCTAAAGCCGCGCTAGTTTTCGCCATTTGCATCAACGAAAGCAACGCCTCTTGCATACGCGCGCCGCCACTGGCAGAAAAACAAATCAACGGGCAACGGCGACTAATCGCCTCATTCACCGCACGCACAAACTTCTCACCCACCACCGAGCCCATCGAACCGCCCATGTATTGAAACTCAAACGCCGCCGCGACCACCTCAAGTCCGTCAATACGACCAACTTGAGTGATTAACGCATCTTTTTCGCCTGTTGTTTTCTGGGCTAGTGCAATGCGATCTTTGTACTTCTTTTGATCTTTAAACTTCAACGCATCAATCGGTTTGACCTCGGCGGCAAACTCTTGACCCGAACCGGCATCAAAAAAAGCCTGCAAACGCTTGCGTGCGCTTAAACGCATATGGTGTTCACACTTCGGACACACCTCTTGATTGCGCTCAACTTCAGAACGATACAACACACTTTCACATTTCGGACACTTTAACCACAAACCTTCGGGCACCGATTTTTTGCGCTCGGTAACTTGTTTAATGCTGGGTAAAATTTTTTCAAACCAACTCACAATGACTCTCCCTTATCGGCTTGATCAATCGCATGACGAAACTCCGCCATCTGTTCAATCAATGCCTGTTTGACCGCGTTTAATCCCTCTGCGGCATGCGCTTCGATAAGCGACACCAGCGCCGAACCAATAATCACACCATCACCGATGCGTGCCATCTGATAGGCGTTTTGCGCATTACGAATACCAAAGCCAATACCAATCGGTAAATTCAAATGCTGCACCAAAGCCTGCAACTGTGCACTCACCGCCACTTCATTTAGTTCCGCCGAACCGGTCACCCCTTTTAGGGATACATAATAAACAAACCCACTACCATATTCATTCACCGCCGCTAAACGACTCGTCGGCGTGGTTGGCGACACCAAAAAAATACAATCCAAACCTTGCGCTTTCATCGCGCTGACATAGCTTTGCGCTTCTTGCGGCGGCATATCTACCGTCAATACCCCATCCACGCCAGCTTGCTTGGCCCGTTCAGCAAACGCAACCCGGCCCATCGCTTCAATCGGATTGAGATAGCCCATTAACACCACCGGTGTTGTCTTATCTTGGCGTCTAAACTCGCTCACCATCGCTAATACATCAAGCAAACTCACATGATGTGCCAACGCCCGTTCCACCGCCCTTTGAATCACCGGCCCATCCGCCATCGGATCAGAAAAAGGCACACCCAACTCCACAATATCAGCCCCGGCCGCGACTAAATCGTGCATTAACGTCACCGTCACCTGTGGTTGCGGATCCCCCGCCGTTAAATAAGGGATTAAAGCGGTTTTACCCTGAGCCTTCAGCTCGGCTAACCTGGTTTGAATTCTGCTCATATTCGCATCTCTTAAAAGTCAAAACCTTCGATTTTGGCAATCGTATTCATATCCTTATCGCCGCGACCGGATAGATTAACAATAATAGTCTGATTACGCTTCATCGTTGGAGCGAGTTTCGTCACATAAGCCAGAGCATGACTGCTTTCCAACGCCGGAATAATACCCTCCATGCGCGTCAAATCACGCCAGCCTTGCAACGCCTCATCATCGGTAATGGCCACAAAATTTGCACGCCCAATATCCTTTAACCAAGCCAACTCCGGCCCTACGCCTGGATAATCCAGGCCTGCTGAAATCGAATGCGTCCCCATAATCTGACCATGTTCATCCTGCATCAAATAAGTACGGTTTCCGTGTAAAACACCCGGCTTACCTTTACATAAAGGGGCGGCGTGCGCCCCGCTGTCAAGGCCATGCCCACCGGCCTCTACGCCATAAATCGCTACCGACTCATCCGGCAAAAAGGCATGAAACAACCCCATCGCATTCGAACCACCGCCGACGCAAGCGACAATCGCATCAGGTAAGCGCCCTTCCTTTTGCATAATTTGTTCACGTGCCTCGCGACCAATAATCGACTGAAAATCCCGCACCATCATCGGATAAGGATGCGGACCGGCGACTGTGCCTATAATATAAAATGTATTATCAACGTTAGTCACCCAATCACGCATCGCCTCGTTTAACGCATCTTTTAGCGTCCGCGTGCCTGAGGTCACCGCCACCACCTTGGCGCCCAGCATTTTCATACGCGCCACATTCGGCGCTTGGCGAACAACATCGTCCGCGCCCATATATACCACACATTCTAGTCCCAAGCGGGCTGCAACAGTCGCACTCGCGACCCCATGCTGACCAGCGCCGGTTTCGGCAATAATTCGCGTTTTGCCTAAATGCTTGGCCAACAAAGCCTGACCGATAGTATTGTTGATTTTATGCGCCCCAGTATGATTTAAATCTTCGCGCTTTAGATAAATTTTTGCCCCACCTAGGTGCTCAGACCAACGTTTGGCATAATACAACGGTGTAGGGCGACCAATATAATCTTGATAATCGGCCTGTAATTGTGCAATAAATGCCGGATCATTTTTTAATGCCGCATACTGCTGCTTAAGCTGTTCCAACGGCGCCATTAGCGTTTCCGGGGCAAAAATGCCGCCATACGGGCCAAAGTGACCCTGTTCATCTGGGAATTGAGAGTAATCTATTTTCATTTATATTGTCCGCTCATTAAATTCGCCTGCCTAATAAACTGCTGTACTTTTTCGGCGCATTTCAACCCCTTGCTAGCCTCAACGCCACCACTCACATCTACCGCATATACACCGGTTTGCTCAACCGCTTGCGCGACATTACTGGGCGTTAAACCGCCCGCCAAAATTAACGGTTTATCAACTAAGGGCGTCACCCACTGCCAATTAAACGACTCACCCGTACCACCAGGCACACCCGGCTTGTAGGTATCCAACAACAACGCGCGCGCATTGCGATAACGCTCGGCTATTTCAACCAAGTTGGTATGCGCTTGCATCGCCACCGCTTTAATATACGGTCGCGCATATGCGTCGCACTCGGCAGGTGACTCCTCACCATGAAACTGTAATAAATCAACCCCAACCTGCGCCACCACTTGTCTGACAAAATCAGGCGCCGCGTTCACAAACAACGCCGTGGTAGAAACAAAAGCAGGCAACGCAGACACAATCTGCCTTGCCTGCTCCAATGTCACATTTCGCGGACTGGGCTCATAAAACACTAAGCCTATCGCATCCGCTCCGGCCTCTATCGCCATTAACGCATCATCACGGCGCGTAATACCACAAATCTTAGTTCTAACACGCACTCTCATTGCCAGACCAACTCATTAAGACTTACCCGAGGCAGGGCAAAGCTTTCAGGGTAAAACGCATTGACAAAATACAAACCGCTCGCTGGCGCCGTCGCCGCCGCTTGCGTCCTATCGCGCAAAGCTAGCAAGGTTGCCGCCCAAGCTTCATTTTTCTCGCCACGGCCAATTTGCATTAACGTACCCGCAATATTACGCACCATGTGATGTAAAAACGCGTTAGCTTGAACATCAATAAACACCATCTCACCCCGTCGGCTTACTTGCAAAGATTGAATCTCGCGTCGCGCGTGTGCCGCCTGACACTCAGCCGCGCGAAACGAGCTAAAATCATGCTCCCCAATCAAATCCTGTGCTGCGCGGTGCATCGCCATCTCATCCAACACACGTCGTTCCCAAGTCACACGTCCAGCCAACACCGCACTGCGCACCGAGCGATTAAAAATCACATAGCGATATTGACGTGCCTGAGCACTAAAACGAGCATGAAAATCGCCCGTCATTTCTCGCACCCATACCACCCTTATATCTTCAGGTAACAGGGTGTTAGTTCCCTCCAACCAAGCGCGAAGCGGGCGCGAACAAGGCGTTTCAAAGTGCGCGACTTGACCAATAGCATGAACGCCAGTATCCGTACGACCGGCACAAAACAACGCAATCGGTTGCGCAGCAATTTGCGATAACGCCGCCTCTAATCGCGCCTGCACCGAGTCGCAATGTCGCTGGCGTTGCCAACCACAATAAGCTGAGCCTTGATACTCGATGCCGAGCGCAATCTTGACCATAAATTAAAGATATTTTTCGATTAACACTTCAGCGATTTGAACCGTATTAGTTGCCGCGCCCTTACGCACATTATCTGCCACCACCCATAAATTCAAACCGTTTTCGATGGAAATATCCTCGCGAATGCGACCCACATAGACAGGATTGGTATCTGCCGCCTCGGTAACCGCGGTTGGATACCCCCCATTGACACGCTCATCAACCACCACCAAACCCGGCGCCTGCTCTAAAAGCGTACGCGCCTGCATCGCGGTAATTTTGCTTTTCGTTTCGATATGAACCGCTTCACTATGACCATAAAATACCGGTACACGTACGGCCGTTGGATTGACCTTGATTGACTCATCACCCAAGATTTTCTTCGTTTCCCACACCATTTTCATCTCTTCTTTGGTGTAGCCGTTATCCATAAACACATCAATTTGCGGGATACAATTAAACGCGATTTGCTTTGGATACACCTCACACTCAACTGGCTTAATATTTAACAAATTCGCCGTTTGCTTCGCCAGTTCCTCAATCGCTTCTTTACCTGTACCCGACACCGCCTGATAGGTCGCCACATTAATACGCTCGATACCCACGGCATCATAAATTGGCTTTAATGCCACTAACATTTGAATCGTCGAACAGTTTGGATTAGCGATAATCCCACGATTTTTATAGCCCGCAATGGCCTCAGGATTCACTTCCGGCACAACCAATGGAATATCGTCGTCATAGCGAAATTGTGAAGTATTATCGACCACCACACAACCGGCCGCTGCCGCCTTGGGGGCATACACCGCCGATACGCTCGCGCCCGGTGAAAACAAGCCTATCTGCGCCTGCGAAAAATCAAACGTTTCCAAGTCCAATACTTCATGCCATGCGCCTTTAAACTCAAGCTTTTTACCCGCAGAACGGCTGCTCGCCAACAGAAACAACTTCCCAACCGGAAAATTACGCTCTTCCAATACTTTTAAAATTGTCTCACCGACCGCACCGGTCGCGCCCACCACTGCAATATCAAATGTTTTCATAAATCCTCTACTTTATTGACTGCCTTGTTTAAGTCACCTTAGGGCTACTGGCGTTTCAATCAAAAGACAAATATATCAAGCCCATCCAATCTGTCAAAACCAACACCTGCGGCAAAGTTCAATCGACTCACATTCAACTTTCACATCCATGCTCGTTGAACCACTCAGAGCTAACCCTTTAGCAATGAGCCATTAAACGTTAAGACACTTTTTCAGCCAAATTGTCCGTTTTTTCAACATCAGCATGAATAGGTTGAACGCTACTCATCGACGCATTAGCCAACTGAGCCGGTTTCGCTTCGTCTTGCGCCTGCTCATCCAACCCCAAAATCATCCCGCTTTCATCGAGTTCACGACTGTGGCCGACAAACTTACCGCCAGACTCAATCGTCAACTCACCGCTAATAAGCTCCCCCATTAGCTTTCCGGTTGCCAAAATCTCGATGCGCTCACAAGCCACTTTACCTTCAAGCTGACCACTCAAATAAATCGAACGGGCTTTCACCAAGCCTGTCAAACTACCTTTCGGACCAATGACAATATCAAAGCGGGTTTCCACTATTCCATCGATGCGCCCATCAACGTGCAACGCACCTTGTAAATCGGTAATCTCACCGTTTACGGCACATCCCTCAGCAATAATTGTTTTTCCACCCTCTCGACTTGGCTTTGAATCGCTTGACTTAAAGAACCCCATGGTACACCCTCTACTTTCTCAAAAATACCGTCATAATCCTCAAGTCCCCACTGGACAAAAGGCGCCGGATTCAACTTACGTTGCACAAAATTCACTTCATAATGCAAATGCGGGCCGGTAGAGATACCGGTGGAACCTATGCCGCCAATCACTTGGCCCTGGCTCACAAACTCCCCAGTCGTCACATTCAACGAATGCAAATGACCATAAAAGGTTTTAAAGCCAAAAGCGTGCGCCACAATCACCAGATTGCCATAACCGCTATTACGATGATAACCCGCATACTCCACCACCCCATCAGCGGTTGCAATCACCGGATCACCAACCGCACCACGATAATCAATGCCATAATGAAACTCGCGCGTACCGCGTACCGGATGTGTTCGCCAACCATAACCACTGGTCACGCCCTGAAACTTGCCAACCGGACGCCCACTGGGCACCCGTTCTAGCATAATCTGCTTTTCCAGCGTCGATAGCTGAACCAGCTTCACTCGCTCGCCGATCGGCATATCGACATCCTGTTGCACGCCGATTAACTCTTCCAACCCCTGCAGTGTTTGGTCAAGAAAATCGACTTGTTTTACCTTATCCTCCAACTCATGAATCAGCTGCGCTCGCTCTTCCATCAACGATGCATATTCTTTTTGTCGATCCGCCAACGCATCCAAAAAAGAGTTTTCCGCTTGACGCTTGATATTCTGAATTTTATCGACTTCCTGATTTAACCACCAAATTGTCGCCGCGCCACCGCTAAAAATCAGCACAAAAACAATAATGACCGCCCAAGCAAACTTTTTCGCTAACTGGGTAAAAGAATAATGACGCGCGCCATGCACATCACTAATCGTAATCGTAAAGTGTTGCTTGGTCATGCCCACCTCTTATTTTAGTGCTGCCACCACTGCATCACCCATTTGCGAGGTTGAAACACGCGTCATACCGGCGGAAAAAATATCACCAGTACGCAAGCCCTGATCCAAAACATCACTGACAGCCGCTTCGATTTTCAACGCCAAATCTTCGCGATTAAGACTATAACGCAACATCATCGCCGCCGACAAAATCGTGGCTAACGGATTAGCCAAATTTTGCCCAGCGATATCCGGTGCCGAACCATGACTTGGCTCATACATCCCTTTATTGTTCGCATCCAGCGATGCCGACGCCAGCATACCAATCGAGCCGGTAAGCATCGAAGCCTCATCAGACAGAATGTCACCAAACATATTACCGGTCACCATCACATCAAACTGTTTTGGATTTTTTACCAACTGCATTGCCGCATTATCGACGTACATATGAGTCAGCTGCACTTGTGGATACTCCTTGGCCAAATCGCTCATCACTTCACGCCATAACTCAGTCACTTCCAGCACATTCGCCTTGTCCACCGAACACACTTTTTTATTGCGCTTCATCGCCGCTTGGAACGCAACATGACCAATACGACGAATTTCAGACTCCGAATACACATAGGTGTTATAGCCTTGACGCTCACCGTTTTCCAAGGTACGAATACCGCGCGGCTGACCAAAATAAATGCCCCCGGTTAATTCGCGCACAATTAAAATATCTAAACCTGACACCACCTCTGCTTTTAGCGTCGAGGCCTCGGCCAACTGCGGATACAAAAACGCCGGACGCAAATTAGCAAACAAGCCTAAACCGGAACGTAACCCCAATAATCCTTTTTCTGGGCGCACGGAAATATCCAACGACTCCCATTTATATCCGCCGACTGCGCCCAGCAAAATCGCATCGCAACTTTTCGCTAACCGCATCGTTTCGTCCGGTAAGGGATGTCCGGCCGCATCATACGCCGCACCGCCCACCAAACCTTCACTCATTTCAATATCTAAGCCGTGCTGATCGCGCAACGTATTCAATACCTTCACCGCTTGCGCCACAATCTCTGGGCCAATACCATCACCGGGCAATAATAAAACCTGTTTTGTCATCTTGTTTTACCTTTGTAAAAATTCATTGTATTTAGCAGGCCTGCTAAAACTCGTGCTAAGCGAACAACCAAGGTGCGCGTTGGCGATAGTGTTGTTCAAAAGCCTGAATATCGGCTTGATGAACCAGCGTTAAACCAATATCGTCCAAACCATTTAGCAAACAATGGCGGCGAAACGCATCCACCTCAAACGCCCAGCTCGAACCATCGGGCAACTCAATCTGCTGCGCCTGCAAATCCACCGTTAAAGCATAACCCTCTTGCGCCGCGACCTGCTTAAACAGCATATCGACCTGCTCATCGGACAAGACAATCGGCAAGATACCGTTTTTAAAGCAGTTATTAAAGAAAATATCCGCGAAGCTTGGCGCAATCACGACATCAAAACCATAATCTTTTAACGCCCAAGGTGCGTGCTCGCGACTCGAACCGCAACCGAAGTTTTCACGTGCAAGCAAAATTTTTGCGCCTTTATAGCGCGACTGGTTCAATACAAATTCTGGATTAAGCGGTCGATTCGAGCAATCCTCACCCGGCTGACCAACATCAAGATAACGCCACTCATCGAATAAATTAGGCCCAAACCCACTACGCTTAATCGACTTAAGAAACTGCTTAGGAATAATCGCATCCGTATCTACGTTCGCACGATCTAACGGCGCAACAATCGCGTTTAATTTCACAAACTGATTCATAATTACACCCCTATAACTCGCGTACATCGACAAAATGCCCGGCAATCGCGGCCGCCGCCGCCATTTGTGGGCTCACCAAATGGGTACGCCCGCCCGCACCTTGACGCCCTTCAAAATTACGATTCGAAGTAGACGCGCAATGTTTTTGTGCAGGTAACCGATCCGCATTCATCGCCAAGCACATCGAACAACCGGGATTGCGCCACTCAAAACCCGCTGCGATAAAAATCTGATCTAACCCTTCCGCTTCCGCCTGCTGCTTAACCAAACCAGATCCGGGCACCACCAAGGCCTGCTCAACGGATTTTGCCACCTTGCGCCCCTTAATAACCGATGCGGCCGCGCGCAAATCTTCGATACGCGAATTCGTACAAGAACCGATAAACACATAATCCACCGGAATCGACTGAATTGGCTGATTCGCTTTTAAGCCCATATAGGCTAAAGCACGGCGAATACCATCCGCCTTCACCGGGTCCGACTCTTGCGCTGGGTCGGGTACCACACCATGCACACCAGTCACCATTTCCGGTGACGTACCCCAAGTAACTTGCGGCACAATCGCCGAGCCGTCGATTTCCACCACCTTATCAAACAACGCACCTTCGTCTGAATGTAGCGTCTGCCAATAAGCCACCGCCTGTGCCCAATGTTCAGGCTTAGGTGCAAACGGACGACCTTTTACATACTCGATCGTTTTATCATCTACCGCAACCAAACCCGCTCTTGCACCGGCCTCAATCGCCATATTACACACGGTCATACGCCCTTCGACCGACATATCGCGCATTACCTGACCGCCAAATTCAATCGCACAGCCATTGCCACCTGCGGTACCGATTTCACCAATAATCGCCAGCACCACATCTTTTGGCCCCACCCCCGGCTGCAGTTGGCCATTCACCTTCACCAGCATATTCTTCATTTTCTTCTGGATTAAACACTGAGTGGCCAAGACGTGCTCAACCTCAGACGTGCCAATACCGTGTGCCAGCGCGCCCAATGCGCCATGCGTTGAAGTATGTGAATCACCGCACACCACCGTCATACCCGGTAAAGTCGCACCAGATTCCGGCCCAACCACATGAACGATACCCTGTCGCGGATCGCCCATTTTATATTCCGTAATGCCAAAATCAGCCGCATTTTGATCTAGCGTCTGCACCTGAATACGCGAAATCGGATCGGCAATACTTTCCACGCCGCCGCTAAGCGCAGTCGTCGGCACATTATGATCCGGCGTAGCCAGGTTCGCCTCCACGCGCCAAGGCTTCCGCTTAGCCATACGCAAGCCTTCAAAAGCCTGCGGCGAGGTCACCTCATGCAACAACTGGCGATCAATATAAATTAATGCCGTTCCGTCTTCTTCTTGACGCACCACGTGTGCGTCCCACAACTTGTCATATAATGTTTTAGCCGACATAGCCTGCTTTCCGTCTTTCAGCGATAAAAAATAGTTTTGAATTATAACATTTTGATTCTTTTTCCACGTAGTAAAATAACAAACGCGATATACGCCGCTCAATTTAGCGACTGGATTGCACACAGATTACGTAAAAATCAACCCGCATTTTTAACGGCAACATCAACATCCCTCGCTAAGCTGCGCCAAGGATAAAACCGTTTTTAAATAACGGTGTAAAGCCAAGACGCAGCACGAAAAAATCGAAAAAAACGATAAATCAATACATTAAAGCAATAAACATCTTAAACAACGAGAACCACTGCGCATGAGTTATCAAATCAAAGAAGCGTTTTACACCCTCCAAGGCGAAGGGGCACACAGCGGACGACCGGCCATCTTCTGCCGTTTCAGCCAATGCAACCTATGGAGCGGACGAGAACAAGACCGCGCCGACGCCACCTGCCGCTTTTGCGACACCGACTTTATCGGTACCGACGGCCAAAATGGCGGGCGCTTTGATAGTGCCGAACGTTTATGCCAACACTTGCTCAGCTTATGGCCAAACAACGCAAACAGCCACCCGTTTATCGTCCTCACCGGAGGCGAACCTTTGCTGCAAGTTGATCAAACCCTAGTAGACTGCCTCCATCAATACGGCGTGGAAATCGCTTTAGAAACCAATGGAACCAAATACCCACCACAGGGTATCGACTGGATTTGTGTCAGTCCCAAAGCGGGCGCGCCATGGTTACTCACCCAAGGTAACGAACTCAAACTGGTATACCCACAACCGGGTCTGCTTCCTGAACAGATTCCGCTACAAGGCTTTGATCACTACTACCTGCAAGCCATGGACAACGCGCAACAGCCCCAAAACCTGCGCGCCGCCATAGACTACTGCCTCCAACACCCCAAGTGGAAACTCAGTTTGCAAACTCACAAACTACTCGGTCTCGACTAACCTTTTACACCCAGGAAATCTATCCATGTGGAATGAAAAATACAACCGTACCGATTTTTTGTACGGCACCCAACCGAACGACTTCTTGCAACAGGCCTGCAAAAACCTTCCCCCCAACCAAACCATCCTCTGCCTAGCCGAAGGCGAAGGGCGAAATGCGGTGTATCTAGCTGAATGCGGCCACCAGGTTATCGCCGTTGATGCCTCACAAGTCGGCCTAGACAAAGCGCAGGCGTTAGCCAAGCAGCGCGGAGTAAAAATACAAACACACTGCATAGATTTAGCCGAATTTAATTTCAAACAGCAGACGTGGGATGTGGTGGTTTCGATTTTTTGCCACCTGCCGCCGACCTTGCGTGCACAAGTTCACCAACAGGTAGAACAACAACTCAACGATGGCGGCCTGTTTATCCTTGAAGCCTACGCCCCCAAGCAACTGGCCTATAACAGCGGCGGCCCAAAAGCCGAATCACTTTTAGTGGAATTAAATGCGATCAAACAGGAATTCAGCCAACTGCACTGGCTACATCATTGTGAACTCGAACGTGACATCTATGAAGGAACCGGTCATACCGGTCTTGGCTGCGTAACGCAACTGATTGGCCAAAAACAACATTAGCAGGCCTGCCAAAACCCTGTTTAGCGCCTGATAAGTTAAGTTAGAAATTCGCCTTACCGGTCTTATCAACCAAAATAATAACGCGACGATTCAACGAACGACCATAAGGACTATCATTGGGCGCAACCGGCTCATTCTCCGCGCGCCCCTCGATCGCCACTAAACTTGAATTCAATCCCATATAAATAAAGGTACGCGCCACCGTCGCTGCCCGCGCCGCCGACAACTCCCAATTAGACGGAAACTGCAGGGTATTAATCGGTACACTATCAGTATAACCCGTTATGCGAATACGCTGACCTCGTCCAGCAAGCGTTTCTCCCAACATCTCCAATTTCAAACGCGTTCGCTCGTTAATCGTCGCCCGTCCGCTCTCAAAAAAACTATCCGAGCGCAAGGTAATTTTCGTAAACTCTGGCGTATCCTCGATATCAATATCTTTTTGATTCGCCCCACCCAAAGCTTGCTGAATTTCCATTGAAGTGGCTGGCGGTTTTAAATCCATAGGATTTAACTCCTCTCCCTTGATACTGGCATCTTCCTGGGTGATTTTCGACGACTTCTCACCGATAATTGATTGAACAAATGCCTCACGCTCGCTCGGGTCTACCACTGACACCAACCACATCACCAAAAAAAACACCATCAAAACGGTCATTAAATCCGCTAGCGCGATTTTCCACGACCCGCCGTGAGCGCCTCCTTCTTCATGTCCTCCGCGACGTCGCGACATCTATTACCTCAACCTATTGTTTTCTTGGTAAATCGTATTCTGGCGGCACTCGCTGACGCGCAATCTCCACCGCCAAGTTAGGCGACACGCCATTGGCATAAGCCGTCATAAATGCCGCCACCATTTCCAACAACGAACGATCTTGACGATTCATTAACTCCAGGGCATGAGTAAATGGCGCCACCACCGCAAAAGCGAAAAACACCCCAGCCAAAGTCCCGACTAAAGCCGCCCCGATAGATTGACCGATAAGCGCCACATCCATATCACCAGCCAATAACGACATCGTTAAAATCACCCCCATAATCGCCGCCACAATACCAAAGCCGGGCAACCAATCCGCTACCTTACCGGTCGCACGCGGCACCTCCATCATCGAATTATAAATACCATCAATTTGATCCATTAAATGATGTTCAAAATTCTGACTTTGCGGCGGATTAAGCAATAGGTAATTAAAATTATCAACAATAAATTTTTTCAGCGGCTTATGACGCATTACTGCCGGATAATGATTAAAAATCGGACTGGACTCAGGGCTAGTAATATGCTTTTCCAACGCCAACATCCCGCTGGCACGGGCGGTACGGGCCAACTCTTCCAACAAGCCGACCGTTTCCGCGTACAAACGTTTATTCACCTTATCACCCGCAAAAAAACGCCCTAACGACGACAAGGTACGAATCCAAACGTGCACAGGCGTCGCCACCAAAAACGCTCCTAGCGCAACGCCTAGAATAATCACTAATTCGGACGGATGCCAAATCGCAGCCAAATCACCGCCCATCAGCTTAAAACCGCCTAACAAGCTAAGCAGTACAACAATCATGCCAATCGGCTTTGCAATTACACTCATCGTTATTTATTAACCCGTCTTATTACTTAACATAGGCTAGGACACACTCGCATCAGCCCCGCTTTGGTCAGTTTAAACAGCAAACCTCATGCCAGCCTAAGTAGCTAAGCGTATTTCGGTAACTTGTTTCAATGTTCGCGGTAACGGCACACCCCGCTTCGCACGCACACTAAACGCCTCTTCTAACGCCGTCACGGTCAACCCCTTCACATAATCACCCGCTACCAACTCAATGCGACTGCTTGGCGCGCAAGCAAACACCGCCCGCAACACTTCCCCTTTTGGCAACTGTATCAGTTTATTCCCCTTGCCCTTCGCCAACTCCGGCAACTCTGCCGCCGCAAAGGCTAATAAACGCGGCTCGCTAGTCACCGCCACAATCCAATCATCCGTCTTCACAGCACAAGGCGCAACGGTTGTAGCCGACGCAGGCAAACTTAACACCGATTTACCCGCTTTATTTTTCGACACCAACGCATCTAACTGAACGATAAAGCCATACCCCGCGCTGGACGCCAAAATAAAGCGCTGTGCGCCCTCTCCCATAAACACCTGAGTAAAACGCGCGCCCGCTGACAACGTCAAACGTCCGGTTAAAGGCTCACCATGACTGCGCGCCGAAGGTAAGCTATGCCCGAGCAAACTGTAACAACGCCCGCTCGAATCCATAAAAATAACTGTCTGACGACTCTGCCCGTGTGCCTGAGCCAAAAACGCATCCCCTGACTTGTACATGAGCTGACGGCCATCAACATCATGCCCTTTTGCCGCGCGCACCCAGCCATTTTCCGACAACACAACGGTAATCGGCTCGGAAGGTAATAAATCCTGCTCACTCATGGTACGCGCCGCCGCTACTTCCATTAGCGGTGAGCGCCGCTCATCGCCAAACGCCTCGGCATCCGCCAATAACTCTTTTTTAACTTGTGATTTAAGACGCGCATCACTGGACAAAATTTTCTCCAACTGCACGCGCTCAGCCTCCAGCTCCGCTTGCTCAGCACGAATTTTCACTTCTTCAAGCTTCGCCAAATGGCGCAATTTTAACTCTAAAATCGCCTCCGCTTGAATATCGCTCAAAGAAAAACGCGTCATTAATACCGGCTTAGGCTTATCCTCCTCACGAATAATCGCAATCACTTCATCTATGTTCAAAAACGCAATGAGCAAACCGTCAAGAACGTGCAACCGATCTAAGACCTTATCCAAACGATATTGCAAGCGACGACGAACCGTTTCCACACGAAACAGCAACCACTCCGACAACATCGTACGCAAACTTTTAACCTGCGGGCGTCCATTCAAGCCAATTACATTTAAATTAACGCGATAACTTTTTTCCAAGTCTGTCGTGGAAAATAAATGCAACATTGTCGCCTCAATATCGATGCGCTTAGAGCGCAACTCTATCACCAAGCGAGTAGGATTTTCGTGATCAGACTCATCACGCAAATCCACCACCATCGGCAACTTTTTTGCCCGCATTTGTTGCGCGATTTGCTCAAGCACCTTTGAACCGGATACCTGAAAAGGCAACGCATAAATTACAATATACACCCCCTCTTCTACTCGATACGCCGCTCGCTGACGAATGGAACCTTGACCGCTGGCATACATCTGCGCCAACTCATGGCGCGGTGTAATCACCAACGCTTCATTCGGATAGTCCGGCCCCGGAATATACGCATTTAATTCAGCATCGGACAACGTCGGATTATCCAATAACGCAATACACCCTTGCACCAACTCAAACAAATTATGCGGCGGGATATCCGTTGCCATCCCCACCGCAATCCCCGAAGTACCGTTCAATAAAATATGCGGTACACGCGCTGGTAAAACTCTAGGTTCATTTAACGTACCATCAAAATTGGGCACCCAATCAACCGTACCCTGCCCCACCTCGTCTAGCATCAACTGCGCAAAACGCGACAGGCGTGACTCGGTATAACGCATCGCCGCAAATGACTTAGGATCATCCATTGACCCCCAATTTCCCTGACCATCGACCAACGGATAACGGAAAGAAAAATCCTGCGCCATCAACACCATCGCCTCATAGCACGCCGAATCCCCATGCGGGTGAAACTTACCTAACACATCCCCTACGGTACGAGCTGACTTTTTATACTTCGCACTAGCCTTTAAACCCAACTCCGACATAGCATAAATAATTCGGCGCTGAACCGGCTTTAAGCCATCGCCGATATGGGGTAAAGCGCGATCTAAAATGACATACATCGCGTAATCCAAATACGCCTTTTCGGTGAATTGCGCCACGCTTTGCTGCTCAATTCCCTCATAGTTAATGGTTTGTTGCGACATCTTATTCCTTTGATACTTTACCAATCGCGCAACTGACGAAGGATTTCGCCTTTGCGCCCACGGCCTCTAACCCGCTTAACGCCCCCTGTTCAGGATAACCCAAACGTGCCAACAACTGTTTCGCCTCGGCCAGTACCGACTCGTCCGCATCCAAACGTACTAAACCGGCCGCCACATCCACTTGCACCGACTGCACGCCCGCCAATGCGGTTAATTTTGCTATAATGCTATTAGCACAACCTGCGCATTTTATATTATCCACTAAAATTTCATGGTACATAAACCACACTCCTTGACAGTGACAAAGGATAGAGTATGTCAGACAATCAAAACGCCGCATTCGAAAACAAACGCCAATACCCACGCATCAGCCTCGACGCTGTTGCTGACATCCTTTACCAAGATCGACACTTCACTTTTAAAATCATGAACCTATCTCTGGGCGGCTTAGGTCTACTGGGGCAGGAAATTATCCCGATCGGCGCGCATATTCAAGCGATATTCAAGCTACCATTTCACAACAGCCTCAGCCAACTCACCCTAAACGCACAAGTGATGCACACCACCGAGTTTCACAATCAACACAGTGTCATTCACCATCAATATATTGTCGGCGTGCAGTTTGAAAGCTTGAGCGCACATCAAAAAACGGTTATTGAACACTATGTTAATCAACGCCTGCTCAATCAAGCGTGGTAACGTCTGTAAACCGCCCCGTTCAGCGCTAAGCTTCAGCGCTGAACTCACCCAACCACATATAAAACCTGATTAAATCGATTTTTCCAATTTTGCACATACTATAACGCATTCTTAAAGCCAAAAATTCCAAAAATTTATCCACTTTTCAAAAAAAACCGATACAATAGCGAATAAAGCAATAATTCGAACTATCGAGATACAAATATGAGCAAAACCAACTCTAAATACATTACAACCACCGAAGCTTGCGAACTGATCGGAGTTTCCAAAACGGTGATTAAGCGTTTGGCGGATGAAGGAGTGTTGAAAATTTGGAAAACGCCAGGCGGGCATCGTCGGTTATTACGCTCATCGGTTGACGACTATATTATGCAAAACGGTCGTGAACGCGCTAACGAAGACGACGGCGTACTCAAAGTGCTTGTTGTAGATGATGATAAAATTTCGCAAGAACTGATTAAATCCATGGCGCAAAGCCTCGACTTCCCAATGAAGGTACTGACCGCCAACGACGGTTACGAAGGCTTAATTCATGCCGGACGATACAAGCCGGAAATTATTTTTGCCGACTTAATTATGCCCAAAATGGACGGCTACAGCATGGTGCAAGCTATGCGCAATTTTGAAACCACTCAAAAAGCAACGATTATTGTCCTCACCGGCGAACGTCCGGGAGACATTGAGCGCAGCAAACTACCCGAAGGCATTACCGTCATGCACAAACCGGTTCAAACCGATATTTTGAGGCAGTTTTTAACCTACGAATACAACCTCAAAAAAGGTCAATAACTTTTTTAAAATCGGTTAATGACATATCTAAATCTTACGCTAATAAAAAAGCCATTCCCCGCTCTCGGGAAATGGCTTTTTTATTAGCAAAGCTGCGAAACCTGCGCTTCATAAGCAGCAAGCCACAGCAGCGGGCTAGTGTGTCTCGATAATCAACGGATAAACCCCATCCTTGTCATGCACCTCACACCCCGTTACCGGCGGGTTAAACACACAAACCAAACGCATATCTTTAAACGCACGCAAATGATGCTTATCATGATGATTCAAGGCATACAGGGTACCATCTTCGATTTTAGTGGTCACACCAGTGGCTAAATCCTCAATTTCCCCCTCACCGCCAACACAATACACCGCCTCCAAATGATTCGCATAATGGAAATAATTGTCATAACCGGCATAAATAATCGTCTCGTGCATCGAAAACCCCATGCCATCCTTCGCCAACAACAAACGCCGACTCACCCAGTGACCATTTTCAGGCTGTACGTCACGCGGTGTCCCGATTAAATCCTGTAAACGTCGAATAATCATTTCGCCCCCTTAATCATCACCTGAGTAGCCGCGGCCACCGCCTGATCTAAAATCGCCAACCCCTCATCCAACTCACCATCGCTAATCACCAGTGGCGCTAAGAACTTCAATACATGATTTTCCGCCCCAGCCGTTTCCATTAACAACCCACGCTCAAAGGCTTGGCGCGATACCTCGCTACAAAAACCGCTAATCGGCGATGCAATACCCCAAATCATACCCAAGCCACGCACATCATTAATCCATTGCGGATAACGACGCTGCAAATCTCGAAACGCCGCTTCAACGCGCGCACCTTTAGCGCGAATCGACTCCGAAAAACCACCGTCCCGCCACAAGGGCAACACCGCCGCTCCCGCTACAAACGCATGACTATTGCCACGAAATGTTCCGGTATGTTCGCCCGGTGACCACACATCCACCTCTGGCTTCATTAACACAATCGACATGGGTAAACCCGTGCCTATCGACTTCGATAAGGTAATAATATCCGGCTCAATACCTGCACGCTCAAACGAAAAAAAATCACCCGTTCGACCGTTACCCACCTGAATATCATCCATAATCAACAAAATATCCAAATCCTTACATAGCTTATCGAGCTTCTGCAACCAACCAACACTGGCGATATTAATCCCACCTTCACCCTGAATCGACTCCACAATAATCGCCGCGGGTAACTCAAACCCCGAACTGCCATCCTGAATATAGTGGCGCAGCATATCGACACTATCCATATCATGATCAAAATAGTTATCGAACGGCATCTTATTCACATTTAACGGCACACCATAATAATCGTCATGGTAAAACTCGTTCCCCGTCACCGCCAACGCTCCGAGCGTATGACCATGATACGCATTCGTAAACGCCACCACCTTAGAGCGCTGCTTCATTTTACGCGCCAACTTCAGGGCGGTTTCCACCCCATTTGTACCAGTTGGCCCAACAAACTGAATCTTATAATCCATTGCGCGTGGTTTTAAAATAATCTCTTGGAACGCTTGGATAAAATCATGTTTTGCGACCGTGGCCTTATCCAACGCATTCCCGATACCGTTGCGCTGAATATACGAAATCAGCGCCTGATTCACCAACGGATGGTTATGCCCATAATTCAACGAACCCGCTCCGCCAAAAAAATCGATATAACGCACTCCATCGGTATCGACCAAAGTCGCGCCGGTAGCGGTGTCGAAAATTTTCGGAAAAGAACGAATATACCCGCGTACATTCGACTCATACTGCTCAAATAATTCAATATCCATTTTTTATCCTTGTAGTTATTATCGCCATGTTTTTAACCTCATCGCTGACGCCAAAAAACACACAAAACGCCGCAGCTAAACACGCGACGCGGTTAAATCCAAACACACCAACGGCTCGGCATCGTGACCATCACCTAAATGTACAGGGGTTAAAAACGGCTCAATCTGAATTGACGCGCCCAACTGCGCGGCGAACTTTTCAAACAAACGATTAGAAGCACGATTGTGCGGTGAAATAGTACATTGCACTTGACGAATCGACGCAAACCAAGGCTGCGACGCTAAAAACGACAACAGTTTGCTCGCCAAGCCTTGAGCGCGACACAGCGGGCTGACCGCAATCTGCCAAACAAACAAACAATCAGCCTGCTGCGGCAAGCGATAGGCCGTCACAAACCCCACCAACTCGCCTTCGCACTCGGCCACGGCACAGGTTTGTGAAAAATGAGAAGCTAAAAGAAAATAAAGGTAGCTGGAATTCACATCCAACGTTTGCGACTGTTTTACCAGTTGCGTTATCGCCGCACCGTCTTCAAGACTTGGGGATCTGAGGGTGACATTCATAAGTGTTATTTTGCGTTTACACCGGCTTTTCAAACAAAAAGCCACCTCAAACACATCTCCTTCTAAAGCTGGGCCGAATATAAAATCGGCGGTTAAAATCGGATTGAAATCACGTTACACGAAATCAATTACTTTTTTACCTTAACAAACTTAATAGATGATTGCAAACCGACATCAGCGATTAGCAGGCCTGCTAATGCGACAAATCACCAACATAATAGCGCCAACCCAAGGCATCCTATCTGCAGCAAAGCGCAGATGAATGTTTTGTTAAACCGCACAAAATCGGATAGAATTCCACACTTCTTTATAATCCAATGCCTGCAGTGAACGCATGAATCTATTTGCCCTTGGCGTGAACCACGAAACCGCGCCCGTCAATATACGCGAAACCGTGTCCTTTACGGCCGACAAGCTATTGCACGCCTTGGCACAACTCAAAGACGAAAAAATCGTTGCCGAAAGTATTATTTTGTCCACCTGCAACCGCACCGAGCTCTACTTCACGCAAAAAGAAGGTAATAGCGAAGGCGTGCTAACATGGCTGTATCGTTTTTTCGACCTACCCGCCGACAGCCTACGTCCCTACCTTTACCTCCACCAAGACCTTGAAGCGGTAAAACACATTATGCGCGTCGCCAGCGGCCTTAATTCGCTGGTACTGGGCGAGCCACAAATTCTGGGCCAAATCAAAGACGCCTACAACGTGGCGCATAAAACCGACAGCGTTCACCACACACTCGAAAACCTATTTCAACAAGTTTTTCGCGCCGCCAAACAAGTTCGCACCGACACCGCTATCGGCTCCAGCCCCGTGTCGGTCGCGTTTGCCGCGGTCTCGCTGGCCAAACAGTTTTATGGCGACTTATCCGAACAAACCGCGCTGCTATTAGGCGCAGGCGAAACCATTGAACTGGTCGCGCGCCATCTACACGAAAGCCAAATCGGGCGACTCATTATCGCCAACCGCACCTTTAGTCGCGCCCACACCTTAGCAGAAAGCCTAGGCGCTTACGCCATCGAATTAAGCGAAATGCAACGGCATTTACACGAAGCGGATATTGTCATTGCCTCCACCGCCAGCCCGGTGACACTGGTACACAAGGCTGACGTCAAAGCCGCATTAAAAAAACGCAAACATCGGCCCATGTTTATGGTCGATATCGCCGTGCCGCGCGACATAGAGGCCAGCATCAACGAGTTTGAAGATGTCTATCTCTACAGCGTAGATGACTTACAAGAAATCATTGCAGAAAACAAACGCTCGCGCCAAGACGCCGCACTTGAAGCCGAAGAAATCATCCAAATGCAAGCGGAACGCTTTATTTGTCAATACCACGCCATTCAATGCGTCAACCCGCTAATACGCGCCTATCGCCTGCAAGCGCAACAAATAAAAGAAGAAATGCTGCAACACGCACAACACCAACTGGCGCTTGGCCACTCGGCGGAAAGTGTCATCACCCGCCTCGCCAACCAACTGACCAATAAATTGATCCACACCCCCAGCCACCAACTGCACCAAGCCGGCATTGCCGGTAATCAAGCGCTGATTGACATGGCTGAAACCCTATTAATCGAGTCAAAATCCTGAGAGTGTCCGCGTGAAAACCTCTATCCGTCTAAAACTACAAAACCTTGTTGAACGCCTTGAAGAAGTCAATGCGCTGCTATCCGATCCAAGCGTCGTCAACGACCAAACCCACTTTCGCAACCTATCCAAAGAACACGCGCAACTGACGCCAGTAGTCGAAACCTTCCAAAAATTTGAAAAAGCCGAAGCCGACCTGCAAGAAGCCAAAGATATGATTGCCTCCGGTGACCCTGAACTCAAAGACATGGCGCAAGAAGAATATCCGATGCTCGAAGCCACCATCGACACGATGGAAACCGAACTCAATAAAATGCTTCTGCCGCGCGACCCCAACGACGACGCCAATATCTTTCTTGAAGTCCGTGCCGGTACCGGCGGTGACGAAGCGGCGATTTTCGCCGGTGACCTGTTCCGAATGTACAGCCGCTACGCCGAAACGATGCGCTGGCAAATCGAAATTCTCAACGAAAGCGAAGGCGAACACGGTGGCTACAAAGAAATTATCGCGCGCATTATCGGTGACGGCGCGTATTCCAAGCTCAAATTTGAATCCGGCGCCCACCGCGTGCAACGCGTACCGGCCACCGAAACGCAAGGACGTGTGCATACCTCCGCCGCCACCGTCGCCATCATGCCCGAAGCCCCGGATGTTGAACAGGTTGAACTCAATCCGGCCGACTTAAAAATCGACACCTTCCGCGCCTCTGGCGCTGGTGGCCAACACGTCAACAAAACCGATTCCGCGATTCGGATTACTCACCTTCCGACCGGTACCGTCGTCGAATGCCAAGACGAACGTTCGCAACACAAAAATCGCGCCCGCGCCATGTCATTACTCGCCGCGCGCATTATGGACGCCAAACGCCAAGCACACGACCAAGCGATTGCCCAAGAACGCAAAAGTCTAGTTGGCTCCGGCGATCGTTCCGAACGTATTCGTACCTACAACTACCCGCAAGGACGGGTAACCGACCATCGCATCAACCTTACGCTATACAAACTCGATGATGTGATGAACGGTGGCTTAGCCAGCGTAATCGACCCGCTGACGCAAGAATATCAAGCCGAACAGCTGGCCGCGTTAAGCGCCAACGACTAGGAACCCCTGCGCGCATGAATCAGCCGGCCTGCTCATACGAAAACGCCTTAATTAGCGCGCGGCGGTTACTCCAACCGACATCAACCGATGCCAACGTCTATTCAGAAGCCAAGCTCGAAGCCGAAATCCTGCTTTGCCATGTCCTACAATGCCAACGCGCGCTCCTCTACACTTGGCCACAACGTCAACTAACCCCCGAACAAGCTGGCGCATTTTTCGCCCTTATTCAACGTCGCCAAGCCGGAGAACCCTTGGCCTACATTCTGCAACAACGCGCATTTTGGGGACTCAATCTAAAAGTCACACCGGCCACGCTGATTCCGCGCGCCGATACCGAAACACTGGTCGAAGCCGCCCTCGAAAAAATCCGCGCACGGCCTCGCCCCGGCGTACTCGATTTAGGCACCGGCTCGGGCGCCATTATTCTTGCCATTGCCAGCGAATACGCCGACGCCGAATGCCATGCCATCGACTTTAGTGCCGATGCGCTCGCCGTCGCACAACATAATGCCCACCAACTCGCACTGGCGGTACACTTTTTTCAAGGCAACTGGTTTGAGCCGGTTAAGGGCCGACAATATGACATAATCGTGTCCAATCCGCCCTATATCGAACTCAACGATCCGCACTTACAACAAGGCGACTTACGTTTCGAACCAGCCACTGCGCTCAGTTCGGGCGCAGATGGGCTAGACGACTTACGGCTGATTATTCAGCAGGCCTGGTCCCACCTGCACCACCAAGGCTGGTTGCTGGTAGAGCACGGCTACAACCAAGCCGAGGCCGTCGCCGCCTTATTTGCCCAGCAAGGCTACCAACGCATTACACTCAAACACGACTTAAGTGGCCAGCCGCGTGTCACCCTAGGACAAAAACCATGATAGACAAAGCCGAATTAAATGATGACGAACTCGCCCGTTACAGTCGCCAAATCCTATTACCAGAACTTGACTACGCCGGCCAACTTCGCCTAAGTCGCTCGCACGCGCTGATTATCGGATTGGGCGGACTGGGCTCCCCGGCGGCATTGTATCTTGGTGCCGCAGGCATCGGCAAACTCACGCTGGTTGATTTTGACAAGGTGGACGACTCCAACCTACAGCGTCAAATTATTCATAACGAAAACCGTCTCGCTCAAAATAAAGCCGAATCGGCCGCGCAAACGCTACGCCAACTAAACCACTTTATCGACATCGAAACCATCAACCATCAGCTCGATCAACAAGCACTCGCACAGCAGGTTCAACGCGCCGATATCGTGCTCGACTGCTCAGACAATTTCGACACCCGTTTTGCGCTTAATCAGGCCTGCTTAAAAGCAAAAAAACCACTGGTTTCCGGTGCCGCTATTCGCTGGGAAGGCCAGCTTACCACCTACGATTTTCGCCGTGACGACAGCCCCTGCTATGAATGCTTATATAAACCCGACAGTCACACCGACCAGAGCTGTAGTCGCAATGGCGTCATCGCACCACTTGTTGGCATAGTCGGCGCAATGCAAGCCCTAGAGGCCATTAAAGCCCTTAGCGGCCTACCCACACTCGTTGGCAAACTGATGTTAATCGACGGCCTTAGCCTACAAATTCGAACCTTTAACCTCAAGCCTGATCCCGCCTGCCGCTGCGCGCAGCGACGACTTGATTAATTAATGCGAGTCACCGATAATAACCAACTATTTATAAGGTTATTACTTAATTGCGCCATTTAATCTTAAGTCAATCATGCCTATGCTAAATCATTTTCCGAGCGCCGCCGAGCCACCCGCCAAAAGCGCAACTTTAAAGTACGTATTAAAGGCCAAACTTACGCCGGGCTGGATGTCAGCGCGCACGGTTTTTCGATTATGGTGACCGATAACTACATTAACTTTAGCCTTAACCAACTCATCGACTCAGTATATATCACCAATCTCAACACACAAACCAACCATACCATTAGACGCGTTAAAGTCGCCAGCAAACGCGGCACACGCTATTTTATCTACGGCTTTAGCTTGGTCGAACTAGACCCCGCTGCACAAGCGAAACACGCCGCCCTTGCTAACGGCGGACACGCAAGCTGCGAAACTACGCTTATTGCGCCCAGCCAAATCGAGCCAAACCAATCCGAACGTGCGGCGCCACAAACAAAACAAAACCTCATAGTAGAAAAACAGTTTTTAATTAACCTAATGAGTGCCAGCAACAATCCCGCACTAAGCGATGCCGATTTTCGCCGCTACGTCAAAAGTCAGCTTATCAAACTCGCCAAAAACCAACCGTTATAGTCGATAGACAAACACGCACACATCACCACACGGCGCGATTAGGGTTGACAGCGCGCACAATCTCCGCACAATGGTGCGTTCAACCAACAGCGATCGATACCCATGCTTACACTCCACACCTCAAATAAAACCGAAAACCTGCTCGCCCACCTCACCCAAGTTATTCGTATTCAACCCTTATCCAGTCCGTTTGCGCGTGACGTGTTTTTAATTCAATCGCAAGGCATGGAGCGTTGGTTATCGCAACGGCTAGCCGATGCGTTCGGCGTGAGTGCAAATAGCGATTTCTTATTTCCGAGCAAGTTTTTTGACCACATCGCGCGCCATATTACGCCCGAAGGCGATAGCGACTTTTTTCAACGCGAACAGCTAATGTGGCGACTTGAAGCACGTTTACGCGACCTCAGTCATACTGAGCTGGCGCCATTACAAGCCTATTTGCAAGGCGAGCAGTTAGCAATCAAACGCTTTGGTTTAGCGCAACAACTGGCACAAGTATTTGACCAATATCAACTGATGCGAGTGGACTTATTAGAACGCTGGCAAGTTGGCCAAACACTCACATCGCATCCGGCAGAAATCTGGCAACGACGTTTGTGGTTAGATTTAATTGCCGACACCGAACAACCGCATCGGGGACAGGCTTGGTTACGCGTGATTGAGCGCCTGAAAAATACTCAACCCCATAACGGCGCCTTTACCCTGCCTGAGCGCATTTCGGTATTTGGCTTAACCACCATGGCGCCGCTGTTATTAGATTTTCTGCACGCGCTAGCTCGGCACACCCAGGTGCATTTGTATTTAATGCAGCCTTGCGAACACTATTGGGGCGACATTCGCTCCGGCAAACAAATGCGCATCGAACGTCTGCAAACCGAACAGCTAGAACACCTTGGCGATATCAATCACCCGTTATTATCACTACTCGGGCAACAAGGGCGTGAATTCCAACAAATGATTTTGGAGCGCGGCGAACTCGACTGGGAGTTTGACAGTTTTGAACCCTTTGGCGATGCGTGCGACGACTCCCCCCCTCGCTCGGCACTTGTGCGATTACAAAACAGCCTGCTTGAAGGTCAACATAGCGCCAAAATCGCCGTAGAAGACGACTCGATTCAACTGGTCAACTGCCACAGCCCGATGCGCGAACTCGAAGTGCTTAAAGATGCCTTACTGCAACAACTCGACCAAGACCCAAGCTTAGAGCTGCGCGATATTTTGGTGATGGCGCCGGACATTTCGGTGTACGAGCCCTTTATTTCCGCAGTGTTTGATCACGCCTCGCCCAGCGCACAGACGACTTCATCATCGCAACCCACGTTTCGCTATGCGATTGCCGACCGCAGTTTGCGCTCGTCAAACGAACTGCTCGACACCTTAATTAACTTATTGAACTTATTATCAAGTCGGTTTGAATGGCACGCGGTGTTAGATATTTTAGAGCGCGAGTCGGTCTATCCTCGCTTTGATTTGGACGCCGACAGCCTTGCCTATATCCGCAGTTGGGTCGAGCAAACCCATATTCGCTGGGGCCGCGATGGCGCCCATCGCCAACAACTGCACCTGCCAGCTTTGGAGCAAAACACCTGGCACGCTGGGCTAAGTCAAATGATGTGGGGCTTTGTTAAACAAGGCACCGGCTTGGAAATCGAAGGCTCAGCGGCGCAGGCACTTGGCGGCCTAGATGCATTTGTGCGTGAAGTGTTATTTGACTATGCCGAACGCACCAGCCAACCGTTAAGTTTGCAGGCCTGGACAACGCTACTGCTCAACCTGATCGACAAAACCCTACAAGACAATGCCTATCATCACCTCACGCCTTTGCGTGACATGGTGCAACGCTTAGCACAGATGCCGAGCAACGAAACCTATCCGCTCAGTGTAATTGTGCGCTGGCTGGATTTGGCGGCGGGGGAACACAAAACCTCGCAAGGCTTTTTGGCCGGACAACTGACCTTTTGTTCGATGCTACCGATGCGCTCGATTCCGTTTAAAATGATTGCGATTTTAGGCTTGAATGACGGTGACTTCCCGAAAATTGACCGCCATCCAAGTTTCGATTTAATGGGCTTGGCGGGGCAATTTCGTCAGGGCGACCGTTCCGCACGCCGTGACGACCGCTATCAATTTCTCGATGCCATCTTATCCGCTCGTCAAACCCTGTATTTGAGTTATGTCGGTCAATCGATGAAAACCAATGACGAATTAGCGCCGTCGGTAGTGGTGAGTGAATTACGCGATGTACTGGCGCTCACTGCGCTCAAACAACCGTTACACGGCTTTTCGCAAGTCTATTTTGCGCCCACCGATCAGCCCAACAATCCAACAAATGCGCGCCTTCGCACCTACCAACCGCGCGCCGCACGCATTGCACAGGCGTTTGCGCAAAGTCAACGCTTTAAACACGCCCCGCGCTGGTGGCAAGGCGCGATTCGTGCGCAAAACTCCGATGAAAACGCCGATCAAAATCGATCAGCAGGCCTGCCAATCGAAGAACTGCTGCGTTTTGCGCGCGACCCGCAGTTGTATTTTATGCAAAACGTCGTGGGCATACGTTTTGATGAAGTGGCACACCAACAACGCGCCAGCGAACCCTTTGCCCTCGATGGCTTAGAAAACTACCATCTCAACCAACGCTTACTAGCCGCCAAGCTCAAAGGCGAGGCGCAACTCAACGCGTTTGTCGAACGCCTGCAACACACCGGCGAATGGTTATCCGGTCAGTTTGGTTCAATAAAACTCGACGAGCAACTCCACGGCTTGCAGACCATTGCCGCGTTGATTACAGACAGACTAACGCAAATCGGCGAGGCGCAACCGGCCGATTGGCTGGAGCTCGATTTACCCGCCGGACGCCTAAACGGTTGGCGAGAGCATTATCAGCATGGCCAGTTGCATTATCGCTACAGCAAACTTAAACCGAAGGATTACGTGCAGGCTTGGTTGTGGCACTTAACCGATGAACAACCGACTTGGTTAATTGGTTTGAACAAAGACAATAAACCTCAGGCGTATGCGTTTACGCCGCTTGATCAAACCGAACGCATGGCGCATTTGAACAACTGGTTGCAAACCTACCAACACAGCTTAACCGAGCCCTCAGCATTAATCCTTGAAGCGGCTTGGGCGTACGTCAGCGCCAAAAAACCGGAAAACGCTGAACGTGATGCCCTTAATGCGCTCCGCGAAAAAGTGGAAGGGCAAAAAGACTGGGCCGCGAATACCAGCCGTCCACCCAAAGCGGAAATCGCCCTGCTGTATCAAGGCATAGCCGTCGATGACCTCTACAGCGACGCGTTTTTAACCCTCACTGCACACCTCATCACGCCGATCTGGCAAGCGCTGAACGACACGGAGACGTCTGCCCATGACTAATACATCGCCCAACCTTGCCCCGTTTCATGTGTTAAACCATCCGCTAAACCCAGGCTCGTGCCTGATTGAAGCCAGTGCTGGCACCGGCAAAACCTTCTCCATTGCGTTTTTAGTGTTGCGCTTGGTGGTGGAAAAAGCGCTGCCGATTGAACAGATTTTGATTGTGACCTTTACCGATGCCGCCACCCAAGAGTTGCGTGAACGCGTACGCCAGCGCTTGGTGGAAGCGAAAAACGCGCTAAACGGCGCCACCAGTGAAGATACACTGCTCAACGACTGGCTAACGCAACTAGCATCTCATGTGTCGCACGCCGATGCCCAAGCGCGCTTGGTGCAAGCGTTAGCGAGTATCGACCAAGCCAGCATCTCGACCATTCATGGGTTTTGTCAAAAAATTCTCACCGAATATCCGCTAGAAAGCGAACAGGCGTTCGGGCAAACCCTCACCACCGATATGAGCGGCCTTTACGATGAATTGGTCGCCGATTTTTGGCGTCAAACCGTTTACGAGCGACCCAAAGAGCAGGTGGCGCTGATCTTAACCGCGCTGCCTTCACCGAAAGACTTACACCGCCTGCAGTATGACATTAAACAACCCGGCTTGCGTATTACGCCCAGTGTTGACGATTTGGATACGCTAATGCCGACACTGCTCGCACATCAGCAGGCCTGGCAAGATTGGCTAACGCAAACGCAACCGAAAATCGACGAATTTATCGCCGAGGCAAAAGCGCAAAACTGGATTAATACGCGCAGTTTAGACACGCTGGCTAGGCATCAAGCTAATTTCACCCACGATCCAGTCACACTGCTTGATTATTTGGCGAAAGGCACGCCCTTTAACAAACAAGGCAAACCGGTAGCAGCCGAATTTGCCGCACAGACTCATCCCGGTGACACCCTACTCACCAACCAAACGCAATTACATCAGCAACTCAAAATCGCGTTGCAATCGGCGTTTGCCGTGCACTTTCAACAGCAACTCAGCGTTAAACTGCAAGCGCAAAACCTGATGAGCTTTGACGATCTCATCCAGCGCCTGTATCACGCCTTGCAACAACCGCAAGCGACCATGCTAATCGAACGGGTGCGTAGCGGTTATCAAGCGGCGCTAATTGACGAATTCCAAGACACCGACCAATGGCAATGGGGCATTTTTTCCGCGCTGTTTAATCAAAGCACACAAACCGTTCAAAACCCGCCAACCGACGACCCCGCGTATTTGTTTTTAATCGGCGACCCCAAACAGGCGATTTACAAATTCCGTGGTGCCGATATTCACGCCTACTTTGCCGCCGCGCGTCAATGCCAAGCGCACTACACCCTCGATACCAACTGGCGCTCACAACCAAATTTAGTGCAAGCAATGAATCAGGTGTTTGACGTAGACAACCCATTTCAATTTAATGCGCTGCATTTTCAACCAGTGAAGGCCGGGATAACCGCCGACCCACAACTTGCCTCGCAACCGGCGTGGCATTGGCTCACCCTACCCGCCAAAGACGATGGCAAACCCTGGGCGAATAATACCGCCGAGCCGCTGATTCAACAAAACCTGCTCGCCGAAATCAGCGAATTGTTGCGAGATCACGGCGTGCAGCCGAAGCAAATCGCGATTCTGGTGCGCGCCAATCACCGCGCGGAATCCTATCGCCAAGCGCTGGCCAAACTCGGCATTCCGGCGGTGATCAAAAGTCGCCAATCGATTTATCAAACGGCGCAAGCCGAACAACTGTATCGCGTGATGGCAGCGATGTTACAACCCAACGACAGCCGCCTGATTAAACCCTTATTGGCACTGGATTGGTTTGGTTTAAACAGCGAACAGGTGTATCAGATTCTGCACAGCGATGAACTTGAACACTGGTTTGAGCTGATGCAACGGCTTAATCAACTCTGGCATAAAACCTCGTTTATCGCCGCGCTGTATGCGCTGCTAGAACAGCAACAAGTATTTGAACATTTAACGAAATTTAACGATGCCGAACGGCGCATTGCCAATATCCAACAGCTAGCGGAAACCCTGCAAACCCAAATCCATCAGCGCCACCTGACCCCCGCCAAAACCCTTGATTTTTTGGCACATCAGCTCGCAGAGCCAGACGCCTCGGATGCCACGATTGTGCGCCTTGACCGCGATGACGAAGCCTTGCAAATCGTCACCGTTCATGCCGCCAAAGGCTTAGAATACGACTATGTGTTCTGTCCGGATTTATGGCAAGCCAGCAAAAGCATACAATCCAACCAACCAGTGCGCGTCTATCACCAAGGGGAGTGGCTATTGGATTTAGGCTCTGTTCAGTACGAACAACACACCAAACAAGCCTATCAACAACAACAAGCCGAAGACCTGCGTCTGGCCTATGTCGCACTCACCCGTGCCAAAATCCGCAACACAGTCGTCACTGGCGAACAACTCAACGGCTTTGAACAATCACCTCTGGGGTATTTGCAACAACAACCGCCGCGTAGCGTGCGAGATAGCGACCTCTTTACCAGCCGCGAACTCTTGCTCAATCCACAACCGCAGGTTTATCAACCGCCAAGCGTGCCACGCGATTACCAGGCCTGCTTAATGCAGCGCAGCGCGGTCGATACCCGTTATCGACTGTTTAGTTTTACCGGGTTAGTCAAAGCCGGTCACAGCATCAGTAGCGAGCCTTCTGCAGAATTGGATGCCATTAACGAAACCCCCACCGATAAGGCGCAAGAAATCCCTGTGCCTCAAACACCGACGCCGAACGATTCGTTTGACAAAGAGCGCGACATCGCGCGCGGAGCAGAGTTTGGAAACCTGGTGCATGACCTATTGGAACAGCAAGATTTTGCGCAACTGGCGCAAGGCGTGGATCCTGAACTGCGCCAAGCCCTATGCCAAAAATACGGGCTTAAACTCAATCCTAACCAACAACTTGCGCTGGATAACTTAATGCAACGCATCGTTACCACGCCGCTGCGCAGCGATCAAGCCGATTTAACCCTCGCGCAACTGCCCAATAACAAAGTGCTCAAAGAAATGGCGTTTTACTCTGCGCTCACGCCCAGCTCCACTGTGCAACTGAATCAGGCAATACCAAAAGACGTGCCATTTTTGCCGCTCAAAGCACAACAACTCGCTGGCTATCTGAACGGTTTTATCGATTTGGTGTTCGAACATCAGGGACAGTTTTATCTGCTCGATTACAAAACCAATTACCTCGGTTCCGACCCAAACGACTATACGCCAGACCGGCTGTTTGCAGAAATGCAGCATCACAGTTACGGCTTGCAATTTATGCTGTATTGCCTCGCACTGCATCAATATTTAAGCCATCGCCTGCCCGACTACGATTACGAACGCCACTTTGCCGGCGTGGTGTATGCTTTTGTGCGCGGCATGAACGGTGAAAACGCCGACACTGGCGTGTATCACTATCGCCCCAAACTGACCGACCTTGAACGCTTAGCCGCGTGTTTAAGCCCGCAACATCAACCGCAACAGGACATTGCCTCATGAGTAACCCTGTCATCAATCAAACCAAACTCACCCTACAACCATCGTTTTTAGATCAGCGCTTAGCGGCGTTTTTTGCGCCGAACAACCCCGAGCTGGCGCACATCATTAAACAGCTTTCGCGCGCGCTCAGTGAAGGCCACAGTTGCATTCAACTCGACGCCGACCAACAAGCGATCATCCACGCCAACCCGAGTGAAGCCTGGGTGCTAGATGACGACTTGCTGTATTTCAACCGCTACTATCAATACGAAACCCAACTGGCGCAACATCTTAAACGCAAAGCCGCCGCCAGCGAACCGCTTGGCTTAGACGCGCAAAGCCTCAGAGCGCTGTTTAACGACCCGTTACAGCAACAAGCCGCCGAATTGGCGTTGTCGAAACAGCTCGCGCTAATTACCGGCGGCCCCGGCACCGGCAAAACTACCACCGTGGTCAAAATTCTCGCCCTGCTCATTCAACAGCACCCGCACGCCACCTTTGCCCTCGCCGCGCCTACAGGCAAAGCGGCGATGCGATTGCAAGAATCCATTGCCAATAGCAAAGCGCAACTAACCGATTTGTTTCCAGCAGGCCTGCTAGAAAAGATTCCGCACCAAGTTAGTACCTTGCATCGTCTGCTGGGCGCACGACCACTGACGCCGGAATTTAAACACCATGGCGAAAATCCGCTCAGTCACGATGTATTGGTGGTCGATGAAGCCTCGATGATTGATTTAGCGCTGATGAGTAAATTGGTCAACGCGCTCAAACCGAATGCCAAACTGATTCTGCTCGGCGATAAAGATCAACTCGCCTCGGTCGAATCCGGCGCGGTGCTGTCCGATTGTTATCGAGCCCTAGCGGATAATCGGGTCGAACTGCAAACCACCTACCGCTTTAACGAACAGATTAAACAACTGGCGCACGCGGTAAATCAACAAGACGCAGATAAGGTATTGGCGCTGTGCAAAACGGCGGAAAATCGCGACCAACAAGCGGTCATTGGCTTAAAAAACGTGCAAAAAGCCAGCGAGCTGAGCGGCTTTATTCAACGCCATTACCGCGATTATTTTGCGCAAGTGGAAACAGTTCAGAGCGAACAAGACATTCACGCCCTGTTTCAAATCTTTAATCAATTTAAAATTCTCACCGCGACGCGTGAAGGGGAATTTGGTTTAAGTACATTTAACGCGCTCAGTCAGCCGAATACGATACTCAGCACTTGGTACGCCGGACGCCCGGTAATGATTGAAAAAAACGACCCGACCACCGGCTTATACAACGGCGATATCGGCTTGTGTTTGCCGGATATTCACGCGCCCAACAGCGGCCAATTAAAAGTGTATTTTCTGCTCGCCAACCAACTGCGTGCGTTTGTGCCCAGTCGCTTACCCAGCCATCAAACCGCGTTTGCGATGACGATTCACAAAAGCCAAGGCTCCGAATTTGCCCACGTAATGATTGCGCTGGGCAACCAGCTCAACAGCCAAACCGAATCCTTAATCACCAAAGAACTGCTCTACACCGCCATCACCCGCGCCAAAAGCCAAGTGACCCTAGTCGCCAGTGACAACGTACTCAAGCAATGCGTCCACAACGCTATCCAGCGCCACAGTGGGTTAGAACGCAGGCTGAGCTAACGCTGTCTACGCCTCTAGCGCATCAATTAACTCAATCAGCAGGCCTGCTGCACGCTCAAAATCGAATTCATCCAGTGCTTGCTCCAACGCAGGCGCAAAACGTGCGTGCAACGCATCTGACAAATGTGCATACAATGGCTGCAACACACTTTCATCCACAAACTCACTATTCGACACCGCTTGTAAAATCGTTTTAGCCATCGACTTCGCCAAGGTCGGATTAAGCTGATGTGCTTGCGCCGACAAGCTCGTTTCAGCTTGCGCCAACCACTGCTCAATCTGCGCACAACTCGCGCTCATCGCCTGTTCAAACTCGGCTAAGTGTGTCGGCAACGGACGCTGCCCTTGTTTTAGGCGCAGCCCCATCTCATCGGCTAGCTGCGCTAAAGGCGTCACCGCCAAATTTGCTGCCACCCCTTTTAAACGATGCAACAACGCGTGCGCCTGCGTCCAATGCGGGTGTGTCGGGTCTTTGGGCAATCCGGCCAACAAACTGTGAAGTTGCTTAAATTCACTGTGGAGCTGCTCAACCAGCTTGTGCAATAACTTATGATACAGCGTCTGATTACCGCCCAAGGTATCCAAGCCACGCGCCGCATCCAACCAAGCCAAAGGCGAACTTGGCTCGCGCGCTGCAGTGGGCGGGGCTTCAAGCCAATCGTCACTTTCATGTAGCCATTTTGCCAAGGTTTGACGCAGCAACTTACTGTCTATCGGCTTGCTCAGGTGGCCATTCATACCGGCCTCGGCGGCTTTTTGACGATCCTCAATCATCGCCGCTGCCGTCAGCGCCACGATCGGCAAATCCGGGGCAAAGCGACGAATTTGTCGGGTGGCCTCGTAGCCATCCATCACTGGCATTTGAATATCCATTAACACTAAATCCACTCCACCGGAGCGCACTTTGTCTACCGCTTCCTGACCATTGTTTGCAACACAGACCTGCACGCCCATTTGACGCAACAACTCTTGGCCGACCTCTTGGTTAATCGGATTGTCCTCCACCAACAACACCGCTCCCTGCAAGCGTTTATATGCCGTTTCAACACGCGTGACCTCCTGATACAACGCCGCTTGTTGTTCCGCGCTGCAAAGCATCAGCGGCACATCAAACTCAAAGCGACTGCCCTGCCCAGGCTGGCTTTGTAAACGTATTGTGCCGCCCCCCATCGCTCGGACCAAGCGTTCACAAATCACCAAGCCCAAGCCAGTACCACCATGCTTGCGTGTTATCGAATTATCCGCCTGATTAAATTCCTGAAATAAATTCGCCTGCTGCTGCGTTGTGAGTCCCAAGCCGGTATCCTCAACGCTAAAACTTAAGCAGGCCTGCTGCGCATCGCGCTGACGCACCTTTAGCTGCACACGAACCTCGCCCTGTTCGGTAAACTTAATCGCATTACTCACCATATTCGCCAAAACTTGACGCAAGCGTAACGCATCGCCGACATACGCCACCTCTACCTGATCATCGGTATCAAAACGCAGCGCTAGGCCTTTTTCACTCGCCATTTGCGCAAATAAACTGCGCACGCCATCCAAGACACTGTGAATAAAAAACGGCTGTGGGTCGAGGGTCATTTTGCCCGCTTCGATTTTAGAAAAATCCAAAATATCATTCAAAATCCCCAATAACAGCCGCGCCGATTGATGAATCTTGGCTAATTGAGCGTGCATTTTTTGCGGCTCTTTTTCACTCAAGCCTAACTCACTCAAACCAATAATCCCGTTCATCGGCGTGCGAATCTCGTGGCTCATATTCGCTAAAAACGCCGACTTGGCCTTGTTCGCCGACTCGGCTTCTTTTTTCGCCAGCATCAAATCCTCGGTTCGCTGTGCAACGCGCGCCTCCAATAAATCACGCTCCTGCTGCAGCTTATCCGCCATCGCGTTAAAATCCGCTGCCAACTCTTTAATCTCGTTGGCGCCCAATAGCTTCGCACGCCGTTTTAAATCGCCCAAACTCATCGCACGTGCTACTGCTTGTAAATGACGAATCGGCGCTAACAACGCATGGCCAAAACGATACGCTGCCAGCGCAAACACCAACATGAGGCCAAACAACACTAACAACGCCACATTGCGCTGGCGATAAATCGGCGCCAACGCCTCCGCGGTGTCGATTTTGACCACCATTCCCCAGTTGAGCGCCGGAATATAACGCGAAGCGGAAATCACCGAATGACCAACGTAATCGTAAGTCATCGACTCGATACGCACCCCGTCCAGTGCCGCCAACATCGGCGGCGGTACTTGCGCAACACTCACAACCCGATTAAAGGCCGCATTATCGATGTGCTGTAAATCCGACAAATACAACACCTCAGCATTCGCTTCCATAAACTGCGCCAATACCACCTCAGCCGTACGCCCTAAACCGGCATTATCCATCGCCACATCAATTAAATAAGCCAAATCCAACTGCAAAGCTAAGGTACCTAAAAACGCGCCTTCGGCCATAATTGGCGTCACCAAAAAAATGGCCCCACGTTTCGAAGACGGCGCATACGCCCTTGTCATGGTAATTTGAGTTTGTAATAATCCCGACACCTCACGATACGCCTTTGCCAAGGCAGAATCTTGATACGGGCCATGATTAAGATTGGTGTTCAAATCCGCCTCTTGCAACACCGAAAAAACCACATCGCCCTGCTTATTAATCAGCAATAAATCGTAATACCCGCCCTCATCCAGCAGCACGGCAATGTCTTTTAAGTAATCCGCGCTCGCCTGCTGCCAAGCCTGCGAAAATACCGGTGCATCCTGCAACACAGCCATCGCTTGGTGGGTGCATTTCAAATGCGCAATATGACGCCCATTACGAATGCGCTCGTCTAAAAATTGATTGATTTGAATGGTTTTACGATCGGCAATCGCCGACAGATGATTCAGTGCGGTTTGCTCAATTTCGCGCTCCAAATGCCAAGTCATCACCAAAAACAAACTCACCAAGGGTAAAAAACCGAGCAACAAAAACCCAACAAATAAACGCGCCAATAAACGCTGTGGCATCTTCACGGCAATACCTCCGCTAAACGCTGCTGCCAAGAAGCGTGTGACCGATAATCCGGCCAAGGCGTCGGGCGGATTAAATGTTCACTGGCCATCAACGCTTGATATTGACCATTAGCCTGTACTTGAGCAATGCGTACTTTACGCCAGAGATGACGCGTATGGTTATCTACCACCACGATAGAACCCGGCGCAGGCAACGACAGTTGTGATAAAAACGTGCTGTTTACCCGAGACGGCGCGGGCGTACCCTCATACGCAGCAGAACGCGCCCAAAGCTGCACCCCAAGATAGCTCGCCACCATCGGATCACTTATCGGGCGCGCCTCGCCCAAAAACGCATGAAAACGACGCACAAAGTCACGCGTACGCGCATCCTCAAGCGACTGAAAAAAGCTCCACACCCCAAAGTGCTGGGTTAAACGCCCGCCGCCCCACGCCACCATCTCCGGCTCACCGACGCTAAACGACACCATCGGCACATCGGTTAAACCTTGCGCGACCAAGGCATCAAAAAACGCCTGATTCGTGTCGCCGTTCAATGTATTGAGAATTAACGCCGGTTGCTGCTGCTCAATGTCGCGAATCACCAGCGATACATCGCGTGCCGCCAACGGCAAATAGGTTTGCGCCACAATTTCGCCCCCGTTAATCCTCACTAAATCGGCGATAATCATATTCGCCACACGCGGAAACACATAATCCGAGCCCACTAACAACACGCGCGGACCAAACCGCTCCATTCCCCACCGCACCGCCGGCACAATCTGCTGATTTGGCGCCAATCCGGTATAAATAATATTGGGCGAAGTTTCCATGCCCTCATATTGCAACGGGTAAAACAACACATGATCATGCGCCTCAACAACCGGCTTTAGCGCGCGCCGACAGGCCGAAGTCCAACAGCCAAACAACGCCGCTACACCTTGCTCCTCGATTAACCACTGCGCTTGTCGCGCTGCGTGCTGCGCGTCCGAACGTGTATCGGCAAGCACCAACTCCAACGGCCGCCCAAGTACACCGCCTTGGCGATTTATCTCATCCACCGCAAACGCCAAAGCATCCACCAGCGGCGCCTCGCTGGTCGCCATCGTTCCGCTTAAAGCATGAACAACCCCCAGCTTAATCGGCGCGGGCGGGGCCGGTTTAAAAAACCAAAGCCCTAACGCCGCCACAACCCCTAACGCCGCCAATCCTTGCCAATAAATGCGCCTCATATTCACCCCTGCGAGTTATCCGCCAGGTTAGTCAGTGATTGTGGCGCAGACGGCGCGCTTGCTGACGCATTATCCACCACATCATCACTGAGCATAATCGCAATCCAACGCGTACCGTCATACTGCTCTAACGCAATTTTGGCAATCATCGTCAGCGGTATCGACAAAAACATCCCCACCGGACCAAACAACCACCCCCAGACAATCAACGACAAAAACACCACCAACGGCGACAACCCCAACCCCTTGCCCATATAACGCGGCTCGATAATGCTGCCCATCAGCGTATTAATCAACAAATACCCCAGCGCTACCACCAACGCATCCCCCACGCCCAACTGCACCAAAGCCAACAGCACCGCCGGAATCGCCGCAATTAACGAACCGACATTCGGGATAAAGTTCATCAGCATCGCCACCAATCCCCACAACACAGGAAAATCCACCCCTTTCCAAGCGAGCAACAAGGTGACCAACACCCCGGTAGCCACGCTAATCACCGTTTTAATCAATAAATACTTATTCACCTGATCCATAAAACCGCTGGCCGCGCTCAGCGTAAAATCGGCTTGGGGTAACGCCGCTTTTAATTTACGTGGAAAACTCGCCTCCTCCATCAATAAAAAGATCACAATAAACACCACCAAAAACACATTGGTCAACAGATTACTCACCATCGACAACACCGCACCCAACTGGCCCATCACATACGCCGGATTAATTTGTTTAGACAAAAAATCACGACTTAAATGAATATCAAAGCGCTCAAATAACGGAATCAACCCAATCAATGCCGCCTGCAAACGCTCCTGATACAGCGGCAAACGCTGCATAAATAAATCCACCGATTGACTCACCACCATCATCAAACCGCCGCCAAAGACAATTAACACCGCCAACACAATCAACACCGCCACAATCGAAGGAATGCCGCGCAAAGTCATCATACGAATAAACGGCGTTGAAATAATGGTAATAAACAGTGCCAGCATAATCGGAATCGTAATCGCCTCAGCCGCCTTCAGCCCCGCCAACACAATAAACACGCTGGCCAATCCAACCAACCAACTTAACCCCTGATGATCCCGCATACCAACTCCTAGCCCTGTATAAAATGTATTCGCTATTCTAGCACCGAAACGCGCGTACTTAAGATCGATTGCGCGCGCGCATCCCCCGCTAAAGACGCCGACTCACCCAGTAATCGTCGTGAAATATGCCCTGCATAAAACACCGCACTTGCCAATACCGCAGTTAAAAGATATCCCCCCGTGGGCGCCTCCCAATCCAACATTTCACCCACACACCACACCCCCGGCATTGAACGCACCATGCCCGCATCGTCCAACGCCTCAAAGCGTAAGC
>JAVETW010000084.1:0-9140 GCA_034005865.1 Thiomicrospira sp.
ATAACGCATTTTTACATACGGCGATTGCCATAAAGCGCTTAAACCCAACGTAAAAACACTTCGCATTGCCGGTGGCTTGACGCTAACAACGCTTAGCGGATAGCCGCTTAACCTACGCCATCCATTTATTCGCAGGCCTGCAAACGCCTGTTGGATAGGTCGATATCACGAATTGACAAATCACGTTTATGTGAATCACTGAATCGGCTTATTGTTGAGCCAAAACGATTGATACAAACAACTTTCTTCAAAGTCAATGAACAATACTTAAGCTCATACTTAACTTAAACACTTAAAAACGTCGTATCTTGGTATCGCTGCGGTTCAAAAATGAAGCCAAGCGCCTCTCATGCTGGCAAATCAGCGGATTAGAGCATTTTTTTGCGCAACGCCAACAAACCTATGCCATAAAACCCACCAACCACCACCACACCGAGCCACGTATCATTGATTTTCGCCATTAAATCGACACTGAGCGGGGTTAAAAACGCCATGATAAAGCTAAAGCCAAACGCACAAAACACAATAAACAACGTGATGCGCAAAGGCAACGCAAGGCTGCCAATTTGCGCCTTTAACATTTCGATAATGTCGTTGCCATAAATCACCAGCAAGGTCGAAGCCATCGCCAAACCGATTTGACTCAAATACGGCCTTAACCAAGTCGATAACGTGATTAACACCCCATCAAAAAACGCCACTACCTCGTTTAAAAACGTCCCTTCCATATCCGTTTCACTCTGCTACAAATCCGCCAAAATCAGCAAATATCACGCCAACCCTAACCTTCACTTTGACTGCCGAAACGACAAACGTGTACGCTGATATAGTCGGCGTAAGCAGAACCAGAATTGAGCCAATTATTGATTTTATTGGTAAGCGCACTCTCGGGCAGAGCTTGGTCGAGCTGCAGATAAAAGGCGTATTTAAACACCGGATGCGCTTGCGTCACCGCTTGAATCGACGCGCCTTCAATAAAAATACGATGCTCCGATGGCTTGTTCGGCATCGAAATAAAACTCAGCGGGCCGTATTCATCAAGCAGCGCGCGGACACGGCGATAAAACCCCTGTTTGCTAAACGGATTGTAGCAATAGTACTCGCGCCAAATGTCAGACGCGCGCGCTAATACCGAGTCGCGTAACGCCTGCGCATCGCTAAATTGCTCATCCCCTAACTCATAGGCCACAAACGCCGCATCGGCATCGCCGACCACCAGCGCCGCATCCTGCTCCACAATAATGCCCGCCCCGTCTAACACCGCTTGCCAATCGGCTTGACCAAGCTGCTCCAGCCCGGCTTTAAATTCCATTTCATTCATCGTCGGTTATCCCTTTGCTATTCGATCGTTTATATTGTTCAAATCTGGGTTTAGCAGGCCTGCTAATTGGCAAACACCACGGTTTTATTACCATGAATAATCACACGGTCTTCTAAATGAAAGCGCAAGCCTTTCGCTAACGCCGTTTTTTCGACATCGCGTCCTTGGCGGCGCATTTCCTCAACACTGTGTGTATGATTCACCCGAATCACATCCTGCTCGATAATCGGCCCGGCGTCCAGCTCCTCGGTGACATAATGGCACGTCGCACCAATCAACTTCACCCCGCGTTCATAAGCCTGATGGTAAGGTTTCGCACCGACAAACGAAGGCAAAAAGCTGTGATGAATATTAATAATGCGCCCGGCATAATCGCGGCACATATTCGGCGGTAAAATTTGCATATAGCGCGCCAGCACAATCACATCCGCCTGATAATCCAACACTAAACGCTCAGATTCGGCAAACGCCTGCGCTTTATTGTCCGGCTTCACCGGCACATAATGAAACGGAATTTTGTACCACTCCACCATCGAGCGTAAATCTTCATGGTTAGCAATTACACACACAATCTCACCGGGCAAATCCTTTTCATGCCAGCGATACAACAAATCCGCCAAACAATGCGATTCCTTGCTGGCGAATAACGCCATGCGCTTGGGCTGTTGCGAATCGCTAATAAACCAACGCATCGCAAACGCTTGTGCAATCGGTGCAAAGCCTTGCTTAAACGCAGCCAAGCCTTGACTTAACGAATCGGCCAAAATTTCATGGCGCATAAAAAACCAGCCATTAGCCGCATCCGTATGATGGTTGGCCTCGACAATCGTGCCGCCCTGCTCGGCGATAAATCCGGCCACACGGGCCACAATACCCACCTGATCAGGACACGAAATCACTAAACGATACACTCTGCTCATGCTCAGACAATCCATTCAAAAAATGCCTATGATACCAAATCCGTTCAAACACGCAGCAAAACCACCGCTCACGGCACAAAATTTTCATCCCCTAGCGCGCACAAGCGAGACGGCGAAAACCGAGCAGCGCGCGCCCTTGTGATATAATCGAAACAATTTTGACCCAAAAATAGGCTTTAACTCGTGAAACTTGTTTCGTTCAACGTCAATAGCATTCGTATGCGCTTACATCAATTACAAGCTCTAATCGACCAATACCAACCGGATTTAATCGGCTTACAAGAAACCAAAGTACAAGACCATCAATTCCCGCTGGCTGAAATCGAAGCGATGGGATACCAAGCGGCTTATTTTGGCCAAAAAACCCACTACGGCGTCGCCTTGTTATACAAATCTAGCCTCTGCCTGCAACAACTGCAAAAAGGCTGGGCGCATGACGATGACGAAGCCCAAAAGCGCTTGATTATCGGCGACTTTATCACCGCCAAGGGCACGAGCCTACGTGTGATTAACGGCTATTTTCCACAAGGCGAAAACCGCGAACATCCGGTTAAATTCCCCGCCAAACAACGTTTTTACGCTGATCTGATGCACTATTTGCAAACGCAATGCTCGCCCCAACAACACCTAGTCGTGATGGGCGACTTTAATATCTCGCCGCAAGACATCGACATCGGCATTGGTGAAGCCAACCGGTTGCGCTGGCTAAAAACCGGCAAAACCAGCTTCTTGCCGGAAGAACGCGAATGGTGGCAACGCTTGTTAGACTGGGGGTTGAGCGATACCTATCGCCAAATCCATCCAGAAAACAACGAACGTTTCAGCTGGTTCGACTACCGTTCAAAAGGCTTTGAAGATACGCCCAAACGGGGTCTGCGTATAGATACCATTTTAGCCACCGAGCAAACTAACCAGCAGGTCAGGGCCTCCGATATCGCCTACGATATTCGAGCGATGGACAAACCCTCGGACCACGCCCCCGTGTGGACAGACTTCGACCTATAAGTAGAGGATGGATTATGAGTAAATTAATGCACCGCTTGCGCGTACAGCAGATTCATGCGCTGGCGCACGACATTATTCAGCTATGGCTGGAGCCAAGCGCCCTCTTTAGCTATCAAGCTGGCGATTATCTGATGCTCAGCGTCGATGGCGTGCAAAGCAAGCCCTTTTCCATCGCCAACGCGCCGCAAGCGAATAACCTGATAGAGCTACACATTCGTCACAACGAACAAAGCGAATGGATGGCGCGCCTACGCCAATTACAAATCGGCGACACAGTGTGGGCCGACGACGCCAAACCACAATATAAATTACAGCACGAATCGCCGATGAACTTTTTTATCGCGGGCGGTACCGGCATTGCACCGATGAAAGCACTGCTTGAACAGCGATTAATGCTCGGACTCACCCAACCAACATGGCTGTATTGGGGGGTACGTCACAGCGATGATCTCTATATCCACGACACCCTTGTCGCGCTGAGTGAACAAAACGACCTATTACACTATGTGCCCGTGATTTCCGGCGACCAAGCTGACTGGCAGGGCGCGCGCGGCTTGGTTCATCTGTATGCGCGTAACGAACACCCTTTTATGGAAGACGCTACCGTGTACTTATGCGGCAGCTGGGCAATGGTGCAAACTGCAAAACAAGATTTAGCCGAAGCGGGGCTGTGCGCACGACGTTTTATTCATTAACACTAACAAAGCAAGTGTGAGCACGCTGTGTTCTCCCTTTGATTTTCAGGCGGCGCGCCGGTTTTAAATGGCCACGCCACGTGTTTTAGATCAAAGCAGGGGGTAAGAAAACCCCACACCGCGCTAAACGTCGCAACACCAAGCTAACAAACATGGACTAATCTTAACTTCAGCAACGCTTAATCGAGCAAGGCGCTTGTTGTAATTTTGACACCTCGATGAAACAATCGACAAATAGCGCCCAAGGACAATAGCCCTAGTTTATAATGAATTCGGTTCTTTTTTTAATCTCGCTAAGGAGTTGATTATGAAACTTAAACTATCGATTGTTATGCTGGCCGGCGCCAGCTTACTCAGCACCCTTCCGGCACAAGCTCGTGAAGAAATTAAACACGAAGGTAATCGTGCGTATGTATGGGACACCCAAGGCCATGTAGTACGCGATCGCTTTGATCGTTGTGTACGCTCCATCCACTGGACTAAAGAAACCGCGATAGCTAAGTGTGAAGGCTGGCCGGAACCTGTCGTAGCCGCCGCCCCGGCACCCGCTCCGGCTCCGGTAGTAAAACCCGCTCCGGCCCCCGCTGCGGTTGTTGCTCCCGTTCCGGCTCCCGTTAAAGACGTCACCAAACCGGTTCACTTCACAGAACACTTTGCCACCAACAAGTCTGAGTTTAATCCGGCAAAACTTGCGCAAATCGAAGCCGAGCTAAAAGACTACGTTGAATACTTGCAAGCCAACCCAACTAAAAAGGTCGTTATCAGCGGTCATACCGATAACCGCGGTACCCGCAAGCTAAACCAAGCCTTGTCAACCGCGCGCGCAAACACAGTGAAAGCGTACTTAATCAGCAAAGGCATCAGCGCAGATCGCATCGAAGCGAAAGGTTATGCCTTCGACCAACCGGTTGCGGATAACAAAACCGCTGAAGGCCGTGCCAAAAATCGTCGTGTTGAATTAGATATTGAAGATTAATAGCTAAAAACTATCAAACTGTTAATAATATTTAATTTTACTTAACACCCTCCCCCCCTTAAACTATCTTCAAGCCCGCAAAACGGGCAAGATAGTTTTTTAATATTGGAGTAAAAACACATGGCATTACCAAATAAAGAAGGTCAACGCGTTCCAAATGTAACGTTCCCAACCCGTCAAAACGGTCAATGGGTGAATGTCACAACCGACGAACTTTTCAAAGGCAAAACCGTAGTCGTGTTCGCACTACCTGGCGCGTTTACCCCAACCTGCTCTTCTACTCACTTACCGCGTTACAACGAATTGGCGCCGGTATTTTTTGCTAACGGCGTAGACAGCATTGTGTGTTTGTCGGTAAACGACACCTTCGTAATGAACGAATGGGCGAAAGATCAAGAAGCGAACAACGTCATTTTGCTACCCGATGGCAACGGCGAATTTTCTGAAGGCATGGGCTTATTGGTAGACAAAAATAACCTAGGTTTTGGTAAGCGTTCATGGCGTTATTCGATGCTAGTAAAAGATGGCGTTATCGAAAAAATGTTTATCGAGCCGGAAGTGGAAGGCGATCCATTTGAAGTATCAGACGCCGACACCATGCTGAACTACATCAACCCGAACGCGGCGAAACCGCCGGTTGCGACGATTTTCACCAAAGTGGGTTGCCCATTCTGTGCAAAAGCGAAAGCCTTGCTAGAAGACAAAGGCATCAAGTATGAAGAAATCGTGATCAGCAACAGCGGTATTACTTCACGCACGCTACGTGCCGTGTCGAACCGCGACACCGTACCGCAAGTGTTTATCGAAGGTAAGCACATCGGTGGGTCAGATGATCTTGAAGCTTATTTCCAATAAATATAACGCGTTAAGCGGGCACATATAACCCCCGTGTTGTGGGGTTATGCGGGGAGCCAAGTTCTAAACTTGCGCTCCCTTTTTTAAACCGTTTTTACCCCGTTTTTTAACCACAGAAACACAAAGATTTTTAAGCATTGTGTCATTGATTTTTGAAAACATTTGCTTGTATCAAGCATTTTGATTGAACCATAACCTCATTCAGCGATTTACTAATATTTGATTGATCAATCAGTTACAGCGAAATGTCAACAGACCCTAGGATAACTAACCTTTTAGCTTATGTTCCTGTGGTTAAAAAACTGAAAAAAAGGAAACACAACATGAAATATGATTACGATGTAATAGCAATCGGTGCCGGTAGCGGCGGTTTGTCAGTGGTCGAACGTGCCGCCGAATACGGTAAAAAATGCGCCGTGGTGGAAGCGAAAAAATTGGGCGGCACCTGCGTCAATATCGGTTGTGTGCCTAAAAAAGTCATGTGGTTCGGCGCGCATATTGCCGAAGCTTTACGCGATGCGCCCGACTTTGGTTTCGATATGGAACTTAAAGGCTTCGATTGGAGCAAGTTGGTGAAACAACGTGAGCAATACATCAGCAATATCACCAGTTGGTATAATGGCTATATGGAAAAATTGGGCGTGGACGTATTGCAAGGTTGGGGCAGTTTTGTCGATAACCATACGGTCGAAGTCGATGGCAAACGTTATACGGCGGAAACGATTGTGATCGCGCCGGGCGGCGTACCCGATATTCCGCAAGAAACCGAAGGCGGTGAATTAGGTTTAACCTCGGACGGCTTTTTTGCCTTAACCGAACAACCGAAAAAAGTCGCGGTAATTGGCAGCGGTTATATCGCGGTGGAATTAGCTGGCGTATTCCAAGCCTTGGGCACGGATGTTAGTTTATTGAGCCGTAAAGACTTGGTGTTGCGCGGTTTTGACGACATGATTCGTGAAACCCTAACCGATGCAATGATTACCAGCGGCATTCACAAAGAATATCACTTTAAAGTGGCGCGTTTATTTAAGGCCGCCGATGGCACGATTACGGTCGAAAGTGAAGACGGTCAGCATTTGGAAGGCTTTGATCAAGTGGTGTGGGCGGTGGGTCGCCGTACTTTGATTGAGCCGTTAAAATTGGAAAACGTCGGTATCACGCCAAATGGTCGCGGCTTTATTGATGTCGATGACGAACACCGCACCAATGTGCCGAATATTTTTGCCATCGGTGATGTCACCGGCCAACCGCAATTAACGCCGGTAGCGATTCGCGCCGGGCGTTTCTTGGCAGAACGTTTATTCAACAATAAACCGCATTTAAAGTTGGAATTGCATGCCGTGCCGACAGTGATTTTCTCGCATCCGCCGGTCGGAACCGTTGGTCTAGCCGAGCATGACGCACGCTTGCAATACGGTCATGACAATGTGAAAGTCTATACCTCGGTATTTACACCAATGCGTTATGCCTTTACTGAACACCAAATCAAAACCGCGTTGAAGCTAGTGGTGGCGGGGCCAGAAGAGAAAGTGGTTGGGATTCATATTGTCGGCGATGGCGCGGATGAGATGTTGCAAGGCTTTGCCGTGGCGGTGCAAATGGGCGCAACCAAAGCCGATTTAGATGCCACGATTGCAATTCACCCGAGCGCGGCAGAAGAATTGGTGACGATGCGTTAATTAGCACTAAAGCCTATTTAGCCGTTTTAGCAGGCCTGCTAGTTTTATACAAGCAGGCCTTTTTTATGCGTTATGACAAGTGCGAGGTGCTTGCTGCAAAAACGCTTCAAAATCAGCATAAGGCATCGGTTTGGCAAAATAGTACCCTTGAAACAGATGACAGCCTTGCGCGTTAAGCAGCTGGCATTGCGCCTGTTCCTCAACCCCTTCCGCCAACACACGAAAGCCCAACGCCTGCCCCATAGCAATAATCGTATGGGTGAGCACTTGTGAACTTTGCGCCTGTGCTAAGTCACGAATAAAGCTTTGATCGATTTTGATTTGATCCAGCGGCAGACGACGCAAACTCGCCAACGATGAATAACCTGTGCCAAAATCATCCATTGCAAACAGCACGCCCATTTCGCGCAAGCGGTGCATTTTTTCTACGGCTTCCTCTAAATCTTCCAGCACCATACTTTCCGTAATTTCCAGCTCTAAACGGCAAGGTGGAACCTGGTAAACACTTAACCAATGCTGAACCTTTTGCACAAAATCAACTTGGCGGAACTGGCGTGCGCTAATATTGGCCGCGAGCGTTAAATGTGACAAACCGGCTTGCTGACTCCATTCACCCAAGCGTTGGCAGGCCTGCTCAATCACCCAATCGCCTATATCGACAATCAAACCACTTTCTTCCGCAATCGGAATAAACGCATTCGGCGGCACTAATCCGCTTTCGGGATGATGCCAACGAATCAACATTTCCGCGCCCTGCAACACGCCCTGATCGTTTAACTGCGGCTGATAAAACAATTCAAACTGACTTTGTGCCACGGCAAAACGCAAGTCTTCTTCCATTTTTAACCGCGCTTCCAGCGCTTTTTGCATTTCCGGGTCAAACAGCCGAATAGTATTGCGCCCGGCATTTTTCGCCTGATACATCGCGCTATCGGCATTTTTCAAAACCTCATCCAAACTCGGGTGATGTCCCAAAAATAGCGCAATACCGATACTAGGGCTCGAATAATGCTCATAATCATCCAATAGATAGGGTTGATTTAAGCTATCACGAATCGCCTCGGCTAAATGCTCTGCATCCAACGACGCCTTTTCCACGCTGGCATCCAAGCCTTCATACAACACAACAAACTCATCGCCGCCCAAACGCACCACCGTATCCGATTCACGCGTTTGCGCTTTCAGACGATTCGCCACCTCCAGCAAAAGTTGATCGCCCATATCATGGCCTTTGGTGTCATTGAGGGTTTTAAAGTTATCCAAATCAATAAATAACACCGCACCATGGCGGCGAGTACGTGAACTGGTTGCCATCGCGTGCTCCACGCGTTCAAGCAACAAGCGTCGATTGGGCAAAGCGGTCAGTGGATCATAAAACGCCAAACGGCGAATTTGCTCCTCATCTTCTTTACGCTGAGTAATATCCAAAAACGCGCCGACATAATGAGTAATGCGCCCCTTCTCATCATACACACCGGTTATCGTCAACCATTCGGCATACACTTCGCCATCCTTGCGGCGATTCCAAATCTCGCCCTGCCAACTGCCGTTCTTTTTTAACGCTTGCCACATGGTTTGATAAAAGGTTTTGTCCTGGCGACCGGAACTCAATACCGCTGGCGTCAAACCAATCACCTCATGCGGCTTATAACCGGTTAAACGCGTAAACGCCTGATTAACTTTTAAAAT
>JAVETW010000022.1:0-38117 GCA_034005865.1 Thiomicrospira sp.
TGTCACCTTATCGCAAGATGGTTATATCAAAACCCAGCCGTTGAGTGACTACCGTGCGCAAAAACGCGGCGGGCGCGGCAAATCCGCCACGGCGATGAAAGAAGAAGACGAAGTTGGGCAGATTCTGGTCGCCAGTACGCACGATATGTTGTTGTGTTTCTCTAATCGCGGCAAATTGTACTGGCAAAAAACTTGGCAGTTACCGTTAGCCAGTCGTGGCGCACGCGGCAAACCGATTGTAAACGTGTTCCCGTTAGAGGATGGAGAGAGTATTTCATCGATTTTGCCGGTGAAAGAATTTGATGATGAACACTTTGTATTTATGGCAACTAAGCATGCGACGGTGAAACGTGTTCGTTTGTCGGACTTCTCACGTCCACGTGCCAACGGCATTATTGCGGTCGATTTAAAAGACGGTGACGAATTGGTCGGTACGGCGTTAACCAATGGCAATCAAGATGTAATGTTGTTTGCTGATGGTGGTAAAGCCATTCGCTTTAAAGAGTCGGATGTGCGTGTCATGGGTCGTCAGGCCTGTGGTGTGCGTGGTATGAAGTTAGCTGAAAATCAAAAAGTGATCAGTATGCAAATTGCCATGCCGGATACGTTGATTCTGACAGCGACAGAAAACGGTTTCGGTAAATGCACCCCGGTTGATGATTATTCAACCATTAACCGTGGTGGTCAGGGCGTGATTTCGATCAAAACTTCTGAGCGTAACGGTAAAGTGGTCGCGGCATTGAACGCCACACCGGATCAAGAAGTGGTATTGATTACCAATAAAGCCACCTTAGTAAGAACCCGTGTCAGCGAAATTTCAGTGGTCGGACGTAATACCCAAGGCGTGAAACTGATTAACGTTGGTAAGGATGAAGTCGTGGTCGGTTTGGCGTTGGTGAATGCATCGGATGAAGAGGATGACGGCGAAAGCTTGCAAGAGCAGGTTGATGAATCAGCGGTTGTGAATCAAACCGATGTCGCCGTATCAAACGAAAATAATCCTGAAACAAATGATAAAGAGTCGGAGTAAATCCTTAAATGAGTCGAGCTTTTAATTTCAGCGCGGGGCCGGCGATGTTGCCGGAAGCCGTGATGCGTCAGGCGCAAGCCGAAATGTTAAATTGGAACAATACCGGCATGTCGGTGATGGAAATGAGTCATCGTTCGAAAGAATATATGGCAATGGCACAGCATGCCGAGCAAACCTTGCGCGAAATTATGGCGATTCCTGATAATTATAAAGTGCTGTTTACGCATGGCGGCGCATCGTTGCAGTTTAGCGCGATTCCGTTGAATTTAACCAGGCCTGGTGATGTGGTTGATTACATCGTCACCGGTGTTTGGTCGGCAAAAGCAGTGAAAGAAGCACAGCGTTATGTGAATGTAAATGTGGTATGCGAAAACCATCAGTGTATTCCTGAACGTAGCGAATGGCGTTTGTCGCCGAACGCGAAGTATGTGCATTACACGCCGAATGAAACCATTGGCGGCATTGAGTTTTTGGATATACCTGATGTGGGTGACGTGCCGTTAGTTGCGGATATGTCTTCTACCATTTTGTCGCGCCCGATTGATGTGTCGAAATTTGGTGTCATCTACGCCGGAGCGCAAAAAAATATCGGTCCGGCAGGCTTGGCGATTGTAATTGTGCGCGAAGATTTGATAGGTCAGGCGCGTGAAATCACGCCGGTTTTAATGAATTGGCAAGTTTCCGCTGACAACGATTCCATGTATAACACACCGCCGACCTATGCGTGGTATTTAGCAGGCCTGGTGTTTGATTGGATTAAAGCGCAAGGCGGCGTTGAAGCGATGGCAAAACACAATGAGGCTAAGGCGAAAAAATTGTATGCCGCGATTGATACCATGTCGTTCTATGCGAATCCGGTTGCAGTAAGCGAACGTTCATGGATGAACGTGCCGTTTACGTTAAAGGATCCCAGTCTTGATGGATTGTTCCTTGAAGAGTCAAAACAAGCAGGCCTGCTAAACCTAAAAGGCCATAAGTTGGTTGGCGGAATGCGCGCAAGCATTTATAACGCTATGCCTGAAGAGGGCGTGGATGCGCTAATTAACTTTATGCAAGATTTTGCCCAACGCCACGGTTAAGGAATAACCATGTCTTTAAGCGCCGAACAAGAAAAAGTCCAGCTACTCGCTATTCGTAACGAAATTGATGCGATTGATGCTCAAATTCAAACCTTGATTTCTCAGCGTGCGCGTTGTGCGCAGAAAGTAGCGGATATTAAAACCCAAGGCGGAAAGGTTGAGGCGGTGTTTTACCGTCCCGAACGTGAAGCGCAGGTTTTGCGTGCCGTCAAAGCACGTAATGAAGGCGTGTTATCCGATAACGATATGGCGCGTTTATTCCGCGAAATCATGTCGGCTTGTTTGGCGTTAGAACAACCGATGAAGGTGGCTTATCTTGGGCCGGAGGGCAGTTATACCCATGCGGCGGTACTAAAACAGTTCGGCTCGTTTGCGCAACCCTATGCTGTGTCTACGATTGACGATGTGTTTCAGGCGGTAGAGACGGGTGCCACACATTACGGCATGGTGCCAGTAGAAAATTCAACCGAGGGCGTCGTCAACGCCACCCAAGCGAATTTGATTCAAACCTCCTTAAAGGTCACCGGCGAAGTGGAATTAGCCATTCATCATTGTTTGCTATCCAAATCGAGCGAATTGAGTGCGATTAAAAAAGTAGTTGCGCATGCACAAGCCTTGGGACAATGCCGTACTTGGTTAAAAAATCATTTACCCGGCGTGGATTTAGAAGCTGTGGACTCGAACGCTTTGGCGGCTAAAATGGCGCAGAATGATCCCAGTTTAGCGGCGATTGCTTCGCAGCAAGCGGCAGTATTATATGCGTTAAATATTGTGAAATCGCATATTGAAGATACACGCGACAATACCACGAAGTTTTGGGTGTTGGGTGCGGAGTTGCCTGCACCAAGTGGTGAAGATAAAACCGCGTTGGTGTTGTCGATGCCCAATCGCGCCGGGGCGTTATTTGATATTTTGTCGAGTTTCGCCAAACGTGAAATTAGTATGACACGTATTGTGTCACGTCCGTCGAGCGATAAAAAATGGGATTATGTGTTTTTTATTGATATTGCCGGTCATCAAGCCGAACCGCAGGTGGCCGATGCGTTGGAAGAGGTAAAGCAACATGCTTCCTTTTTTAAATTACTGGGTTCTTACCCAGTGTCGCCGCTCGAATAAGCCATTCTTTTATAAATCTGTCTGTTGAGAAAAACCATGACCGCTTTGTTTAGCCACCTTACCCAACCACAAATCCAACACATTCAACCTTATATTCCGGGCAAGCCTATTAGTGATTTGCAACGCGAATTGGGTTTAACCCATATCAGCAAGCTGGCATCGAATGAAAATCCTTTGGGGGCAAGCCCGAAAGTGATGGCGGCGGTCTCGGATGCGTTAAAAGAAGTGGCGCGTTATCCCGATGGGAATGCTTATATGGTACGCAATGCGATCAGCGCGTTTTTAGACGTACCGATGAGTCAAGTGGCGGTAGGTAACGGTTCAAATGAATTATTAGAGTTGATCGGGCGCGTATTTGCCGGGCCGGGCGATGAAATTATCTATTCACAATATGGTTTTGCGGTGTATCCGATTACCGCGCAAATTGTCGGCGCTAAGGCAGTTGAGGTGCCGGCAAAAGAGTATGGGCATGATTTAGTGGCGATGGCGGCGGCCGTGACGGCTAAAACCAAGCTTATTTATGTTGCTAATCCCAATAACCCGACCGGTACGTTATTTGGTCGTGATGAATGGGAAACCTTTATGGCGAAAATTCCGTCACAGGTTATTGTGGTGTTGGATGAAGCTTATTTGGAATATGTCGAACGCGCAGATTATGCTAATGGGTTGGATTATTTATCTCAGTATCCGAATCTGGTATTAAGTCGTACCTTTTCCAAGGCGTATGGTTTAGCTTCATTGCGCGTCGGTTATATGGTGGCTTGTGAAGAAATTATTTCTTATATCAATCGCTTGCGTGCTCCATTTAATGTTAGTCATCTAGCGCAAGTGGCGGCAGCGACTGCGCTGCAAGATCAAGATTTTGTGCAACAAAGTGTTGAGTTGAATCGTGCGGGCATGCAACAGATTTGTCAGGCACTGACCCAAATGGGCATAGCCTTTATTCCGTCAGAGGGTAATTTTGTGTGTGTGCAATTTGGTGCTGACGCGATGGGTTTAAACCAGCGTTTGTTACAGCAGGGTGTGATTGTACGTCCGGTGGCGAATTATGGTTTAACCGAGTTCTTGCGCGTATCCATCGGCAGTACGCAAGAAAACCAACACTTTATTGATGCGTTACAACGAGTTTATCAAGCATGAAGTTACAACGCTTAACGATAATCGGTGTCGGTTTAATCGGGGGTTCGTTTGCATTAAAGCTTAAACAGCTTGGTTTGGTTAGCGAAGTGGTCGGCTACGGTCATCGCGTGGCTAATTTGCAAAAAGCGCTAGAACTCGGTGTGATTGATCGTTTCGAAACCGATTTGGCCAAGGCGGTGACGGATGCAGACCTGGTTGTTTTATCTGTACCAATCGGTGTCATTGGTGAATTGTATGCACAAATGCAGCCACATTTAGCCGCGCATACGATTGTGACGGATGTGGGCAGTGCCAAAGGCAGTGTCATCGCGGATGTGACGCAAGCCTTAGGATATTGTCCAACTCAGTTTATCCCCGGACATCCGATTGCCGGACGTGAAAAAAGTGGGGTGGAAGCGGTTGAAGCAGATTTATATATCAATCACCGTGTGATTCTCACGCCAAGCGAACAAACCGATACACAAGCACTCGAAAGGGTTAAGACTTTATGGTCGGCGGTTGGCGCGAATGTATCTGTTATGACGGCACAGTTTCATGATGAAATTTTTGCCGCCACTAGCCATTTGCCGCATATGTTAGCGTTTGCGTTGGTGGATATGCTGAATGAGCATGATGAGTTAGGCAACGTATTCCAATATACCGCCGGCGGGTTCCGCGATTTCACCCGCATTGCCTCCAGTGATGCGACCATGTGGCGTGATATTGCTGTACATAATGCGGAGGCGATTGCGAAATGGTTGAAGGAATATCAGGCTGAATTGACGCGTTTAACGCAGCTCATTGAAAACCGCGATGCTGAGACATTGTTTCGTTTATTTAGCGAAGCGAAAGCGGCACGTGATAAGCACATTATTAATAAATAAATTTAACAAAGTTAGATAACCTTATGAAAAATATTCGCTTTATTGTTCAACCAGGTGGCGCTTTAAAAGGTCGTATTCGTGTACCGGGTGATAAATCCATTTCACACCGTAGCATCATGCTGGGTTCAATCGCAGAAGGTACGACAACCGTTACCGGATTCCTTGAGGGTGAAGATAGCTTGGCGACGCTGAAAGCGTTTCAAGCAATGGGGGTTAACATTGATGGCCCCAATCAAGGCAAAGTGATCATTGAAGGCGTAGGATTACATGGCTTAAAAAAACCGGCCTATGCGCTCAATATGGGCAACTCGGGTACGTCTATGCGCTTGTTGTCAGGGATTATCGCCGGTCAGGATTTTGATTGCGAGTTAATCGGGGATGCCTCACTAAGCAAACGTCCGATGAAGCGTGTGATTGATCCCTTGACCCTAATGGGCGCAAAAGTGGAAAGCCAGGATAAAGGTTTGCCACCGTTAAAAATTCACGGTGCTGCTAAACTTAATGCGATTGATTATACGTTGCCAATGGCGAGTGCGCAGGTTAAGTCTTGTGTAATCTTAGCCGGCTTGTATGCCGAAGGCGAAACGCGAGTAGTAGAACCGGCTCCAACGCGTGATCATACTGAGCGCATGCTTCGTGGTTTTGGTTATGAAGTGAATGTAACAAAACTAGACGAACTCGCGACGGAGGTACGGGTTAAAGGCGGTGGTAAACTGACTGCGACTCATATCGATGTGCCATCAGATATTTCATCGGCCGCGTTTTATATGGTGGCGGCGTCGATTGCTAAGGGTTCTGATTTAGTGATTGAACACGTTGGCATTAACCCGACTCGTACCGGCATTATTGATATTTTGCGTTTAATGGGTGCTGATTTGACACTTGAAAACGAGCGCGAAGTGGGTGGTGAACCGGTGGCGGATATTCACGTGCGCTATGCGCCGTTAAAAGGCATTCAGATTCCTGAGCATTTAGTACCGCTAGCGATTGACGAGTTCCCGGTATTGTTTGTTGCCGCCTCAGCCGCCGAAGGCCAAACCGTATTAACCGGTGCGGAAGAGTTGCGGGTTAAAGAGTCGGATCGTATTCAGGTAATGGCCGATGCCTTGCACGCGGTAGGCATTGATGCACAACCGACTGAAGACGGCATGATTATTAACGGTGGTAAGCAATCTCCGCAAACAGCGCCGATAATCAGCCATCATGACCATCGTATTTCGATGGCGATGACAGTGGCCGGATTAACCGCGGTCGCGCCGGTTCAAATTGAAGATTGTGCCAATGTTAATACCTCTTTCCCGCGATTTATTGAGTTGGCTAACTCCGTTGGCTTAAATGTGCGTGCCGAGGAGGCTTGAGTATGGCCGAGACGATGGGTGTCAATGTCATTACCGTTGATGGTCCAAGTGGTGTCGGTAAAGGCACATTGGCGAAATTACTGTGTGAATACACTGGGTTTCATTTTTTAGACAGCGGGGCGATTTATCGCACGCTTGCATTTGGTGTGATTGAAAAAGGCATAGAGTTATACGATGTACCAGGCCTGGTAGCCCTAGCCACTGAACTGCCGGTTGTGTTTGATGCAGGACAGGTGCTGTTTGAAGGTAAGGATATTTCATGTTTGATTCGGACTGAAGAAGTGGCGGCGATTGCGTCACAAGTGGCGGCTATACCAGAGGTTAGAACGGCCTTATTGCAAAGGCAAAAGAATTTTGCTGAACAACCAGGCTTGGTGGCCGACGGACGTGATATGGGAACCGTGGTGTTTGCGCAAGCAAAAGTGAAGTTGTTTTTAACCGCCAGCGCTGAAGTAAGGGCAGAAAGGCGCGTTAACCAGTTGAAAAATCAAGGTGTTACTGCTAACATTCACCAAATTATTCAGGACATTGTTGAGCGGGATGCGCGCGATTCTAATCGCGCTGTCGCGCCGCTAGTGCCTGCAAACGATGCTTTTGTCATAGATACCAGTCACCTTTCGATTGATCAAGTCCTTGAAAAAGCTAAAGAAATTCTGCAACAACGCGGAATGTGATTTTGGTTGATTATTGGGGAATCAGCCTTGTTTAACTGACCCGGAATCGTTTACTTGCCCCAAATTGGTCACGATGTCGGTTTTGTAAATTTATATTGGTAATCCACTCATGAGTGAAACTTTTGCGCAGTTATTTGAAGAATCTCTTCAACTCGACCGTTTTCAAACCGGTGCTTTAATTATTGGTACAGTTGTCGGGATCGACAAAGAAACCGTTATGGTTGATGCAGGCATGAAGTCTGAATCGGCTATTCCAAGAAAGCAGTTTGAAGATGCAAACGGCAACCTAGAAGTTGCAATCGGCGATGAAGTCGAAGTTTGCTTAGAATCTTTAGAAGACGGTTTCGGTGAAACCCGTCTATCACGTGAAAAAGCCAAACGTGCTAAAACTTGGGATCGTCTTGAAACCGCCGTTGAGAAAAACGAAACCGTTATTGGTTTGGTTACCGGCAAGGTTAAAGGCGGCTTGACCGTTGATGTAGAAGGCGTTCGCGGTTTCCTACCTGGTTCATTGGTTGATACCCGTCCTATCCGTGACTTTGGCTTCTTAGAAGGTAAAGAAATCGAGTTGAAGTTGGTCAAAATTGACCGTAAGCGCAACAACGTTGTAGTTTCACGCCGTGCAGTGATTGAGCAAGAAAGCAGCGCAGAACGCGAAGCTTTGTTGTCGAACATGGAAGAAGGCACTGTGCTTAAAGGTATCGTTAAGAACCTGACTGACTATGGCGCGTTTATCGACTTGGGCGGCGTAGATGGTCTATTGCATATCACCGATATGGCATGGCGCCGCGTCAACCATCCTTCAGAAATCGTCCAAGTGGGTGATGAGATTGAAGTAAAAGTATTGAAGTTTGATAAAGAACGTAACCGTGTGTCGCTAGGCTTGAAGCAAATGGAAGAAGATCCATGGGCAGATATGGTTGCACGTTACCCAATCGGTTCTGAAACTGCTGGTAAAGTGGCTAATATTACGGACTACGGCGCATTTATCGAAATTCAAGAAGGTATTGAAGGTTTGGTACACACGTCCGAATTGGACTGGACTAACCGTAACATTCACCCATCTAAAGTGGTTCACTTGGGTCAAGATGTGCGCGTGAAGATTTTGGATGTCGATCAAGAGCGTCGTCGTATTTCTCTCAGTATCAAGCAATGCACTGTTAATCCGTGGGAAAGCTTCGCGGCTACCCATAATAAAGGTGATAAAATCAGCGGTAACATCAAGTCAATCACTGACTTTGGTATCTTTATCGGTTTAGACGGTGGTATTGATGGTTTGGTTCATTTGACTGATATTTCTTGGGCGCAAAACGGCGAAGAAGCCATTCGTGATTTCAAGAAAGGTGATGAGTTAGAAACCATTATTCTTTCTATCGACCCAGAAAGAGAGCGTATCTCTTTAGGTTTGAAGCAACTTGAGCAGGATCCTTTCTCGCAATACGTTGCTGAAAACGGCAAAAACAGCATCGTAGAAGGTGTGGTAAAGTCGGTTGATGAAAAAGGGGCTGTTATCGATCTAGCGAATGAAGTAGAAGGCTATTTACGTGCTTCAGAACTTCAAGAAGATACACGTGATGCGTCAAGCGTATTGAAAGTAGGTGACAAGGTTTCAGCTAAAATCACTAACATTGATCGTAAGAGCCGCAGCTTATCACTTTCTGTTAAAGCAAAAGATGCACAGGAAGAAGCAGACGCTATCAAAGGTTACACCTCTAACCAAGAGCAGGCCACCAACACACTTGGTGATTTGTTAAAAGGTCAGCTATAACCCTGACAAATTAAACAGAGTAGAAACCTTGTTTCTATAGGTTTATTTGGTCGTACAATGCCGGCAAATGCCGGCATTGTTCCTCATAATAGTGAGAAGGTTAAGTGTGGTGAAATGACCAAGTCAGAATTAATTGAATTGATTGCTAGAAGGCATACTCAGCTTTCACAGAAAGATGTCGAGATTGCGGTAAATCAAATCCTTGACTCAATGATTGACGCGTTATCGCAAGGTGAGCGCATTGAAATTCGTGGATTTGGTAGCTTTAGTCTGCATCATCGTCAAGCGCGGATAGGTCGAAATCCGAAAACCGGAGAGTCGGTTCCGTTAACTGAAAAGCGAGTTCCCCATTTCAAGCCAGGAAAAATGTTGCGTGAAAAGGTGGATTTTTCTAAGCATACTACTGATATTATTTGTTAAAAAAGTGAGCTAAGATGTTAAAACTCTTATCATTAATCGCTATTTTTGTGTTTTTGGTGGTAGGGGTTTTAATTGGCTTGCTTAATCCTATTTTGGTTGAAGTCGATTATTATTTTGCGCGACTTCAACTTCCTCTTTCGATTGTTATAAGCTTATCTTTTGCATTGGGGCTCTTGTTGGCCGGATTGGTGTCAATGATGCAAATCACACGTTTGCATTGGCGGTTAAATCGTGTAAATAAGCAAACCAAAGCACAAGCCAGTGAAATATTAGAATTGAAGAAAAATCTTCATACACTTGAATCAAAAGCCGAACAAGCGCATTCATTAACTGCACTGAATGTCGTTAAATCAACTCAGTAAATGTATTCCAAGTAGGACAAGTTATGTTGCAATCCTCCCGCATTATCGTGGCGTTAGATTACGCTAATCCGAAACAGGCCTTAGCGCTGGTCGAGCGCTTAGATACGACGTTGTGTCGTTTAAAAGTGGGGAAAGAGTTATTTGCCGTAGGTGGACCAGCGCTTGTAGAGCAGTTAGTCGCTAAAGGTTTTGATGTTTTTTTAGATTTGAAATATCACGATATTCCCAATACCGTTGCAATGGCGTGTAAAGCAGCGGCGAATATGGGGGTTTGGATGCTAAATGTTCATGCGCAAGGTGGGCCGAAAATGATGATGGCCGCTAAAGAGGCGCTGGTATCTTGTGGGCATCAGCCTTTGCTTATTGCGGTGACGATTTTAACCAGTTTTGATGAGACCCAACTTCATTCGATAGGATTGAAGGGTTCGGTACAGGATAATGTATTGCGTTTAGCAAGTTTAACTCAGCAGTCTGGGTTGGATGGGGTGGTGTGTTCTGCACAAGAAGCTTCTTTGTTACGTCAGCATCTTGGATCGGCTTTTTGCCTCGTTACCCCGGGTATTCGTCCAAGTCAAGCGACAACTGATGATCAGCAGCGAGTCATGACGCCTTTGCAAGCTTTGCAGGCGGGATCGGATTATTTGGTCATTGGCCGTCCTATCACTCAAGCTGACGATCCTTTATTGGCGCTGAATACGATTCATGCGTCGATAGAGGGGTTTTAATTGCTTTTTTATAAAAAAGCCTTATAATTCCTGCCTTTCAAGTTGAAAGCTTGAAATTCCTTGCCTTATCTTGTTTGCTATCAAGGAAGGCTCTGTTTAAGATCCATAAGGAGTAACCATGCGTCATTATGAAGTAGTATTCTTAGTGCATCCTGATCAAAGCGAGCAGGTGCCAGCGATGGTTGAGCGTTACCGTTCAATCGTTGAGCAGTCAAATGGAAAAGTTCACCGCCTTGAAGACTGGGGGCGTCGTCAATTAGCTTATACCATCGATAAAGTACACAAGGCACATTATATTTTAATGAATATCGAATGTGGTCAAGAGGCTTTAAACGAGCTTGAAAACGCATTTTATTATAATGATGCCGTGTTGCGTAATATGTTCATCAAACGCAACGAAGCGATTACCGAGCCTTCAGTTATGGTCGGTAAGAAAGATGACAAACCTGAGCACAAGGGAGAGTAACAAACATGGCTAGAAATTTTGGACGTAAGAAATATTGTCGTTTTTCAGCAGAAGGCGTAAAAGAGATTGATTACAAGGATTTAGATACCTTGCGCGCTTATATCACCGAGACCGGAAAAATCGTTCCAAGCCGCATTACCGGTACGAGTGCGAAGTATCAGCGTCAGCTTGCTTCTGCAATTAAACGTGCGCGCTATTTGGCGTTGTTACCTTATACAGACCAACACAAGTAATTTAGCAGGTAACGAAGGCCATGATCGCGATCGCAAATTTTGTGATGAAAGGGCCTAAACAGGCCTATTTATCGGCGATAGCGTTTTCGCTTCTCACCGTTTGGTTTGGGCCAATGGGGTTGTTTGTCGGCGCGATTATTGCGCTTGTTACCTTGCGAGTAGGCATTGATGATGGGTTAAAGCTTTTATTTGCATCAGCTTTAACCCATTTGGCGGTGTCATTTGCTTTATCCGGTAGTTATTTACCAAGCTTAATTGCTATTTTAGAGTTTATGCTTCCAGTTTGGATTTTGTCGGCCGTTTTGCGCCAAACAAACTCAATGGGGGTAACACTACAATTAGCAGGCCTGCTAGCAGGCGCCGGGTTAATTGCCTCGCATTTGTTAATTGGTGATCTTCCAAGTTGGTGGATGGGCTTGTTTAATGAAGCCTTTAAGCCAGTTTTGGATGAGGCGCAAGTGGTTTATTCTGTCGAGCTGATTGAACAAATGGCTGGGGTCATAACGATGCTTTTAGCTATGTTTGCTGTCGTGCTATGGTTTGGCATGGTGCTTGGCGGACGTTGGTTGCAAAGCGTTTTATTTTACCCCGGTCAATTTCAGCAGGATTTTCATCAGCTGCGGTTGCCAAAAAATGTCGCAGTTGTAACCGCGATTGTCGCGATTGCCAGTTTGTTTTTGAGCGAGCAATCCGGTGGCTTGCTTGGTGACTTGTTTGGTTTATTAAGTGTTGTGTTGATGTTTCAGGGCTTGGCCGTGGTACATCATGCGGTATGGGTAAAGCAATACAGCAAAGGTTGGTTGGTAGCATTATATATTTTGTTGTTTGTGTTCCCACAAACAGTATTAGTTTTAGCGATTATCGGTATGTCGGATGCTTTTAGCGATTTCCGCAACCGGTGGATTCAAGATAATAGAGGTTAAATCCATGAACGTTATTCTGCTTGAGAAAGTGCAAAATTTGGGCGGTTTAGGTGATCAGGTTTCAGTTAAAGCAGGTTATGCTCGTAACTTTTTGATCCCGCAAGGTAAAGCAAAGCCTGCAACGAAAGAAAATGTTGCAGCATTCGAGGCACGCCGTGTCGAATTAGAGAAGTTGGCAGCTGAAGCGTTAGTTGCGGCACAAGCCTTGTTCGAAAAAATGAACGGCATGGTTGTGTCGGTTGAAGCAAGTGCTGGCGATGAAGGCAAGTTGTTCGGTTCAATCGGAACGCAAGATATTGCTGACGCATTGAAAGCATCTGGCTTTGATGTTGAGCGTCGTCATGTACGTATGCCTGATGGGGCATTGCGTCACACGGGTACGTTTGAAATTGATGTTCAGTTGCATACTGATGTGGTTGCCTCAATTAATGTTGAAGTAAAAGCAGCTTAATTTCGTCGCACTGTTTAAGTTTTGCGCGTAAAGCCGAAATGTGTTTTTTCATTTCGGCTTTTTTGTTTTTGTCTGTACCATTCACACGTTTCGCGCTCCCTATCGTTTATAATAAGTGTTTTTTAATGGCTAGTTAAAGCGAACTTCCTTGTTATGAATATTGATGTACGTCGCGCTAATAACGCCAATGTTGCGGCGCCTCCCAGTCCCTTTAAAGTTCCGCCCCATTCGATTGATTCTGAACAGTCAGTATTGGGAGGGCTTATGCTATCAAACTCAGCGTATGAAGATGTATCGGCGATTATTAATCATTTGGATTTTTACACGCAGCAACACCAAGCCATTTTTAATGCCATAAGTCAGCTTAATCGTGCAAATAAACCTTTTGATTTGGTAACAGTGATTGAGTTGCTGTCGGCTTCTAATCAATTAGAGCTCGCCGGTGGTAAGTCTTATTTAACGCAGTTGGTGGCCAATACCCCGGGTGCAGGCAATATTTTGTTTTATGCGCAGATTGTGCGTGAAAAATCCATTTTGCGAAAATTGATTGAGGCTTGTAATACGGTTGTTGAGCAGTGTTATTTTACGCAGGGTAAGGATATTCGTGAAATTTTGGATTTTGCCGAAACGCAAATATTAGCGATTGCCGAACATGGTGAGGGCAAGCAACGACAATATAAAACGATGGAGGATTTGCTGGTCACGGCGATAGATCGACTTGAAGAATTGTTTAATTCCAAAGGCAATACGACCGGAATCGAAACACATTTAACCGCATTTGATGAGATGACATCAGGCCTGCAAAAAGGCGATTTGTTGATTGTGGCAGGACGTCCATCGATGGGTAAAACGACATTCTCTATGAACCTGGCGGAAAATGTGGCGACCAAAAGTAAATATCCCGTGGCGGTATTTAGTATGGAAATGCCTGGCGAGCAGTTAGCCATGAGGATGATAAGTTCGCTTGGGCGGATAGATGCGCATAATATGCGAACAGGTAAGCTTAGTGGCGATGATTGGGCTAATTTGAATCTGGCTGTTAGCCAGCTTTCCACGGCAGACATTTACATTGATGATACTCCGGCGTTGATGATTTCTGATTTGCGTGCGCGCGCACGTCGAATTGATAAGGATGTTCGTGAAAAACAGCGCCGAGAAGCGCTGGTAAAACGGGATCGCTTGATTGAAGAAAAGTTAGCAGAAAACAAACCTGAAGATGCTGAAAAAATTCGCGAACAATTTGATGTCGATGCCCACGTGACGGGACTGGGGCTGATTGTTATCGACTATTTGCAGTTAATGCGTGGTTCTCAAAATACTGATAATCGGGTGAACGAAATTTCTGAGATTTCGCGGGGGTTAAAGGCGTTGGCGAAAGAGTTAAATATTCCAGTGATCGCGCTGTCTCAATTAAATCGTAGCCTTGAGCAGCGCCCGGATAAGCGCCCTAAAATGTCTGACTTGCGCGAATCCGGGGCGATTGAGCAGGATGCGGATTTGATTATTTTTATTTATCGCGATGAGGTTTATCATCCCGACACCGATGATAAAGGTACGGCAGAAATTATTATCGGTAAACACCGTAATGGACCGATCGGCACGGTTCGTTTAACTTTTATTGGTCAATATACGCGGTTTGAAAACTTTGCATCTCTTTCACCTCAAGATATTAATTATTAACTATGTCTCGTCCTATTTGTGCTGAAATCGATTTATCTGCATTGCGCCATAATTCACGCCAAGTGAGGGTATTGGCTCCCCATGCAAAAATTTGGGCGGTGATAAAAGCTAATGGTTATGGTCATGGTGTTGAGCGTGTCGCGCAACAGGTGGCCGCGGCCGACGGCTTTGCCGTGGCATCGCTTGACGAGGCGTTAATTTTGCGTCAAAAAGGCTTTTTGCATCGCATATTGTTATTGGAAGGGGTGTTTCATCCCGATGAATTGTATGCGGTGGAACAGCATCGTTTGGATATGGTTATTCATAGTCGTCATCAGTTAGATTGGGTGTTAGCGGCGAATATCTCTTCTGCGTTAAGTATTTGGTTGAAAATAGATTCCGGTATGCACCGTTTGGGGTTTGCTTTAGATGATTTTATCCCCGTGCTAACGAAGCTACGCCATGCTAATCCAAAACACACCTTGCAGCTAATGACTCATTTCGCCAGCGCCGATGACGACGCGGTGTTTACCAAGCAGCAGCTTGAGCGTTTCTTGTACGTCGCTGAACCAACTAACTTGGTCAAGAGTTTGGCAAATTCAGCCGCCATTCAGACCTTTGCACGCGCTCATGCGGATTGGATTCGTCCGGGTATTATGTTGTATGGCGCTGGTATTTTACCCCGTTATCAGCGAGACTTTATTGCGGTACTGACATTTAAAACTCAGCTGATCAGTCTGAAGTGGATTGAGGCTGGCGAGGGTGTAGGCTATGGTCAAACTTGGCGAGCAGCGCAACGTACGTTGCTGGGGATTGCTGCTGCCGGATATGGCGACGGTTATCCACGTCATGCGCCCAGCGGCACGCCTGTGTTGGTAAATCAACAGCGTGCCAGTTTGGTTGGACGTGTGTCAATGGATATGATTACATTGGATTTAACGCATTTAGCTGAACGTGTCGCTATCGGCGATGAGGTTATTTTGTGGGGTAAAACCTTATCGGTTGATGAAGTTGCTCAATATGCAGGAACCATCGGCTATGAATTGCTTTGTGGTATTACTCAGCGTGTGCCGATTGTTGAGGTGAATTCACATGGAGAATAAGTCGATTGAGTTAAATACGCGGCGTACGGCTTATGAAGGTTTTTTTCGAATCGATATTTTTCGTTATCGTCATAGTCTGTATCAGGGCGGCATGAGTCCGCTTATTGAACGCGAGGTATTTGGACGTGGACAAGCCGTTGTTGTTCTACTATATGATTTGCTAAATGAAACGGTGGTGCTCATTGAGCAGTGCCGCGCCGGGCCTTTAGCGTGGCAAACAAATCAGCAGGCCTGGTTAGTCGAGCCGGTTGCTGGCATGATTGATGGTGATGAAACACCTTTGGCCGCGTGCCAGCGTGAAGTGGAGGAAGAGGCCGGTATAAGGTTGACTGAGTTTGAACCCATTTGTCAGTTTTATCCCACGCCCGGAGGTTGTAGCGAAATCTTGCATTTGTACGCAGCCCAGGTGGATAGTCTCGCCTTAGGGGATTATGCGGGTTTAACCGATGAGGTCGAAGATATTCGTATTTTGAAAATCCCTTTTGCACAAGCGAAACAACGCCTGTTAGCCGGTGAATTTAACGTGGCGAGCACAATAATCGCCTTACAGTGGCTGTTTTTTCAACGTTTAGGAAAGGTATGTTAGCTTTATTTCGTTATGGTTCTCCCCCTGTTTGGTATCAGCGTACGATGTTGGGCTGTGGTTTAGCGGCGGTAGCGGTTTGGCTGTATTTTACGGTAGTTCATATGCAATTAATCCAACGAATGCGCGAGGGGCAAACGGATTTATTTGATGCGTTAATTGGCTTTCCTTTGGTTTTGGCGCTAACCGTGGTGGTTTATGCCAGTGTGCTGTGGCTGCTAAAGTGGGGGTTAATTTTTGTTGCTCCCCATGCTCTAACCATGCCAACTGATGAGTCATCGCATTTTGAATTGGATGCAAATGATCACAGTAATCAGTAATTCCGACTAGTATATTGATGAACATTTCTTTATCTTTCAAAGCACTAGGCAAAGAATCTAAACAGATTATTAAGTTGGCCTGGCCTATTTTTACCGCGCAATTAGCCTTGACTAGCCTTGGTGTGGTCGATACGGTAATGTCTGGCTGGGTAGGCGTAGATGACCTTGCGGCTATTGGTCTTGGTTCAAGTATCCTGCTACCGGTATTTATTTTCGCAACGGGTATCTTGTTGGCCTTAACGCCGATTACAGCCCGTTTTCTGGGGCAAAACAAACCCTTGCAAATCGCTTCGGCTCTACAGCAAGGACGCTGGTTAGCGATTCCGCTGGGTCTAGCAGCTATGGCGGTATTAATGTTTGTGCAGCCGTTACTCAATCTGCTGCATTTATCACCAAATGTGTATCAATTAACCCAGGACTATTTGTGGTGGGTGGCGCTGGGTTTGCCGGGAATTGCACTCTTTCAAGTGTATCGTTTTTTTTGGGAGGGGTTAGGCATCACCCTACCGACGATGGCCTTGAGTTTGGCGGCCTTAACTCTAAACATTCCCCTTAATGCGTTGTTTATTTATGGTTATGGCCCAATCGATGGATTGGGCGCTGTAGGGTGCGGCGTTGCTACTGCGATTGTCATGTGGTCGATGCTGTTGGGGGCTTGGTTGTATGTGCGTTATGCGGCTGCAACACGGCCATATCAATTAGCAGGCCTGCAAAAACCCGTTTGGCAACATGGTATAAAGCCTATTTTATGGCTTGGATTGCCTATGGCGTTGGCGTTGTTATTTGAGGTAGGAATGTTTAGTTTTATCGTATTGTTTATTGCGCCGTTGGGTACCAGTGTAATTGGCGCACATCAAATTGCGATGAGCTTTACCTCGTTGCTATTTATGTTACCGTTGAGTTTGTCCATGGCGTTGACCGTGCGAGTCGGCTTGGCCTATGGACAAGAAAACCTAGCTCAGCTTCGGTTAAGCGTAATGAGCGGAACATTCATGGCGCTGGGTTTCGGTCTAGTTTTATCACTCTCGACTGTATTATTCCGACAGCCGATTGTCGCACTTTATACCCAGTATGATGGTGTGGTTATGATTGCGTTGAGTTTATTTTTATTTGCCGCTTCTTATCAAATATTTGATGCTATTCAGGTCGCGATGGCCGGTATCTTACGCGGACTGCATGATACACAAGTCACCATGTGGGTGACGCTCGTTAGTTACTGGGGACTTGGCTTGGGCGGGGGCTATCTTATTGCGTTTTACCCGGTTATTGGGGGACAACCTTTGGGGGTATATGGGTTTTGGGCAGGGATTGTCGGCGGCTTGATTTTAGCGGCAATCTTGTTAATTTTTAGATTGAAGTGGACGTTAAAACATCTTAATTTTAAACACTAATTTGTGTCCTTGTTGTTCTGGCTTGCCTTATGAGAACTGTTGTCGCCTTGTGCATTTAAACCAACAAAATGCGCACACGGCATCACAGCTCATGCGTGCGCGATTTAGTGCCTATGCGTTGCAAAACACGGCCTTTTTACTGCAAACTTGGTGTGAAAAAACGCGCCCCAAACACCTTGATTTGCGCCAACAGCCGAATTGGATAAGACTGGTGATTGATGATGTGCAGCAAGGGGGGGGCGAAGATAAGCGCGGTTGGGTTAAATTTAGTGCATTTTATACACTAAACCTAAATCAACAGGGCGTTATGCAAGAGCGCAGTCGGTTTCAACGAAATCGACTAGGGCAGTGGTGTTATGTCGATGGTAAAGTGGATTAGTGTTTAGACATCGTCGGATGTGTTTTTGAAAAAACGGTAAAGCCCGTACATAATACCCGCGACGACGCTAATTGCTACCGCCGCCATGGCGAGCATAATGAGGAGCGCATCCCAAACCTGTTCAAGCGTGATAGAAGCCATTTACTTTTCCATTTATTTTTTGTGTGTTACATTCTACAATAAAAATGCTTTTACCCAATATCTTATCTTTCCGTATTAATTTGAGCGACTGAGTATATTTTATGGCACAAACGATTTCTGAACTTGAAAAAGAACGCGCAAAACTTCTCGAGGCGATTGAAGCGCAAGCGAGCCAAATTTCAACACATCGTTCAAATGGTGCCAATGAAGCGCGGCCTCATCGCTTAAACGATTGGTTGAATGCGGCCGAACAAGTATTGCCTGAGGGGAACAAACCGATGGCCGCGTCACCCGTCAATAAAAAAGCAACGCGAGAACCGACACGTCCGGTTAGCGCAAGCCAAGCACGCACCAAAGCTTCTTTTTTCGGCGTGATTATCATGCTGTCATTGCTGCTCACTATTTTAGGGGTGATTTACATCGCCTATACCAGTATCCAAAAAGACTTACGCCAAGTTTTGGCGGCGCATAATCAAACACTTGAAGACTTATCCGCATTACAAGCTGACTTACAAGCGCTTGCAAAAACCGTTGAAGAGGGGGGTGATAGCGAAGCTTTTTCGGCCATTAACACACGCTTAACTCAGTTTGAGCAAGAATTAAATGGAATTAAACAGTTACAATCAACTCCGTCTTCAGCGGGTGGGGTTAGTGCCAACGCGCTACAAGCCATCAGTCAAAAAATGGAACGTCAGATGGACGCCCGTGTTCAAAGTCTATTGCAACAAATTCAGCGCGCTGGTATCAATGTCAATACACCCACTCAAACGGTAGCCCCAGTTGATAGTGTCGCGGCTGTTGAGCTGGTGGAAATGGAAGTGGCTGAACCGGTTGCCCCCGCCGCGCCGCGCGTAGAGCAAAAAGTGGTTCGTCTTGTACAACCGGCTGCGCAGACAAGCGCAACTAATAAAAACGTTTCACCTGATGTGGCGTGGTTAAATGCTCAAAATGAACAAAGTTATACGTTACAGCTTGCCAGTATGACGGATGCCGCCGCGCTTGAAAAACTCAAACGCGATAAAAACCTGTTAGATGCGAAAATTGTGCCGCAATATCGGGATGGTAAAGTCAATTATGTTTTAGTGCGCGGCAGTTATGCAGAGCGCACACAAGCAAATCAGGCTTCGTTAAGCGTGAAAGAAACAACCGGTATTTCACCTTGGATTCGTCGGGTAAAAGACTTAAACACTCATCTTACTCAGCCCTAAAAATAGGCAACTTCAATCGTACACATACACCGGACTGATCAGCGCTATTGAATGCGCTCAGTTCGGCTTGGTGAAAAGCGGCAATTAATTTAGCTAAATATAAACCAATTCCCAAATGCGTTTGCTGGTGTTTATCCGGTGTGCGGATAGAGACCATGCCTTCAAAAATATGCTGTTCAAAGCCGATTGGTAGCAATGGGCCACAGTTGATAACCTCAATCAGCACACACTGGGTCGTTTCGATGAGTCGAAGTCTGACAGGGCAGCGATAGTCATTAAACTCCAGCGCGTTATCAATGAGCTTATCGAGTAATTGTTCTAACAAAAAGCCTTCCGCCAACACGCTGAGTTGGGGATGGTTCACTTCAATCTGCGCGCTCACTACACCGCTGGGCTGGCTTTGCACGACGCTGTCAAAATACGCGCGCAGTCGGCTGACGATTTTTAAAGGCTGACGCCGATGTGATAGCAAACTTTGTTCAAGACTCGAGGCTTCCGAAAGCTGTTGGATGATGTGTTCCAGTTGTTCGAGTGCTTGGCGTGCTTGCATCAGTTGCGGGTTCGCTTGCTGTTGTTCTAACAGTTCTAAACTCGCGCTCAGACGGTTGATGGGGTTGTGTAATTCGTGGCGTAGGGTCCGTGGCAGTTGTTTGAGGTAGCGCTCATAGTTTGCTAAGCGAGAGAGCATTTTGCTGATTGCGCGCCGTAATTCGCTAATTTCATCTTCATAAGGTTCTGCGCGAACCAGTTTTGTGATATCCGGTTGACCGTAGGGAGTAAAACTTTGTTTTACATCTTCACGCAGGCGCAAAATACGAAGTGACAAGGAGCGTGCGTACAACAAAATCCCTAATAGTACCAGCGCGAGCAAAAAACCGGCGAGGGTAAGTAAATGATAAAACTGCTCGAGGGTATGACTAAACAGGGTGTCGAAGGTTTGTTCATAAATTAGCGCACCAACGCGCTCTCCCTGCTGATAAATCGGCGCGGCGGACATCAGACTGATGGGGTTAGAGGCCTGATCAGTTCGGTAGTGTTGATAAATTTGGCCGTTCAGTGCCTGTTCTATAGTGAATTTTTCGGCTGAATCTCCCGGTTTCATCGAGGGCAAAAAAGTAAATGAGTCACCGCTTAATTTGATAAGAAATTGGCTAATTTGTGCTGTCCAAGGAAGCGGTTGCTGTTGCGGCGTAAACAGATCGCCCATCACATAGGTGGTTTGTCCTTGCTGATTCACAATCCAAATCGAAGAGCGTGTAAAATCAATATGCGATATCAGTTCACCAACCGCGCTAGTTTGTCCCCAAAGCTGTGGGCGGGTTTCTAGGATAAGGGCAAGGTTTTGCACGGTTTGTAAATGCAAATCCGCTTGATTTTGTAGCAACACTTGATGTAGATCCAGTGCGAAACGGTAAGCCAAAAAAGGCAGAAAGCTGAGCATCAAAAATAAGATAACAAAACGACGGCGAATGCTCAGCGTAGGTTTAGTCATCGCTACGCCAACAATAGCCGCGCCCATAGACATTATGAATGCGATCAAAATCGGGCGTAATATGTTTAAATGCTTGGCGAATTCGGCAAATGTGCGTATTAATGGTATTGCGCTCGACCACTCCTTGGGTGGCTGTCTGCAAATCTTGGTAGGTGATGGTTTCGCCTGGGGATTGTTTAGCAAACTGCTCAATCATTTCAAACTCAGTCACGGTGAGAGACAGTGGTTGTTGATGCCAATAGGCCTTGAGTTTTTCACGATCAAGTTGAAGATGTTGAATTAAACTGGGCGCTTGCGCTGCGGCGTTCTGTGTCAACTTGAGCAGATTTTTTACTTTACGTTGCAATACACTTAAGCTTACCGGTTTGGGTAGGTAATCAATCGCCCCCAAATCATGGCCAGTCATAATGTCGAACTCCGATTGGCGCTCGGAGAGAAAAATAATCGGAATAGGGCGCTGATAGCGTTGCAAACAGCGCGCTAAATCAAAACCACCATCGACTTCCTCGCCCAAGATAATATCAGCAATTAATAGATCGGGGAGCTGTTGCGCGAAAGCTTGTTGCGCCTCATGGCGCGACGTGTAACACTGCAGGGTGATATTGGGCTCAGCCAAGGCTTGGCGCAAGTTATTAAGCTGCAGCGCATCGTCTTCGACCAGCATCACTTGATAAGTAGAGGTATCTAACACGTTTAGCAGGCCTGCTTATTTTACGTACTGAAAGTCGAGTATTTGCATATTCATTACCAAACCGGCATCTTGAATTGGTAGCACAATGGCGTCTTCATCAGATTCATTGTGATGCGAATGCCACCAACCCGGCGGGGTAATAAACACCGATCCGGCCACCCAGTTGGCACGAATCGGATTGATAATTTCGCCGTTATCGTCGAGTTCCTTTCCAATAAGGGTGTAGGTATTGGCTCCTGCCGACACGCAATAATCAATCGCAATCGAGTTATGACGATGCGGTTTTTGCACCACCCCTTTTGGCAAGGCGTTATACAGTGACCACAAGGTATGGGTTAGCGTCATTGTCAGTGGAAAATTGGGATGAGATAATAACACACCAGTACGATTACGCCCTTCGCCCTCAGCGCGTACTTTGCCCAATTCATCTAACAAGCGTTGTTTGGTATAGAGCACTGGGCTAAAGCGCTGCTCGCTAGGTTGAGCACCTAGATAATGCAATAGGGGCGCGTCATGTACCCAGTAGAGTGCGGCGTCTTGTGTTGCGCTATGTAACGCATCGGGCACAGCGGGAAGGGTAAATAAGTCGCCTTCTCGCCACTCGATTGTGCCGTGTTGCATTTGTGTTCGCCCTTGGCCTCGGATGACATAAAACATTTGCGAGGTTGCTTTGGCGTCAGTACGAAGACTCGTTCCTTCACAAAGGCGGATGAAATTAGCCATGAGATTAGGAGTGGTTGCCGGATAAGATGTCTGAAGACGCTCACTCAAGTCAAATTGAATAACACGGGTTGCGCCTTCCTCATGGAGTGTATGGGCAAAGTCTAATACGTCAATTTTTGGCATCGGCGGATTTACCGCCGACATATATTCTTTAAACTGCGCTTGCTGCTCCCATTGCTGCGCCGCGGCTTGTTGAATGTGTTCGATGGGTTGTCTGAACATAATCGCTCCGAAAAAGTGAAAGTAAAATTGAAACTAGCGAAGTCGTTGCCATTTTTTACGCTCGCTGGAGGAGGGGATGCCTAAAGCCTCTCGGTATTTAGCGATCGTACGACGCGCAACGTTAATGTCTTTTTCCTCCAGCAACTCCATCAACTTGTTATCGCTTAAGGGTTTGGTTGAATCTTCTTGCGCAATCAACTCTTTAATGTGTGCTTTAATTGCAATAGCAGATTGATCCTCGCTACCATATTGGCTGACACCAGTTGAAAAAAAGTATTTCAACTCGAAGGTACCGCGCGGTGTTTGCATATATTTTTGATTGGTTGCGCGCGAAATAGTTGACTCGTGTAAATCTAGGGCTTCTGCGACTTCGCGTAAAACCAAAGGTTGCATCGCTTGCTCGCCTTCTTCGAAGAAACGATATTGCTTTTCAACAATATAACGCCCCACACGTAATAGGGTTTCACCACGACTTTGCACGCTTTTTATTAATCCGCGCGCCTCATTCAGTTGTTCTTTTATTTGCTTTGCCTGCTCGGAATCACCCAGCTTGGCTGCCATATCAATATAGGTTTTGTTAATCGCTAAGCGTGGGAACGCATCGGCATTAAGTTCAACTAGCCAGCCCTGGCGTGTGCGCGTTAAGCGTAAATCCGGAATAATAATTTCTGCTTCGGTATCAGCGTACTCTCGTCCCGGACGAGGGTTGAGTGACTGAATGGTTTTTAGAAGATAATGCAGTTGCTCGTCATCTAAACCATATACTTTTTTTATTCGTTTATGATCGTGGTAAGACAACCAGTCAAAATGGTGTTCAATAAGCTGAGCCGCGGTTACGTGATAGGGCGTTTTGGGTAAAAAACGCAGCTGTAATAATAAACACTCCTGCACGGAGCGCGCGCCTACGCCGGTGGGTTCAAATTGTTGAATAATCTCCAGCACACGCTCAATATCTTGCAGTGACACGCTAAGCGCGGCTTCTTGCTGTGCTAGGGCGCGCAGTATGGCGGCTAAATCAGTATGTAAATAACCTTCGTCGTTGATTTCATCAATTAAAAATGACGCAATCATTTCGTCGGTTTCTGACAGCCACGGATAGATATTTGCCTGCCAGTTTAAATGGTCATGTAAGCTTTTGTGTGCTGCCGTGTAATTTTCTGCCGCGGTGTATTCGTCATCACTGTTTGAGTTGGCTGTGGGCGAGTTTAAACGATCACTGTACAAGTCGTCCCACGAATAATCAGCACTGTAAGCCTCATCAGAATGGTCTAAATCATCACTAATATCGACCGACTTGAGCGTTTCCTCGGTATCAAATTCAGCGCCAGATGCTTCCTCCTCGTTGGCGTCTGTTGACGTGTCATCAACAAGCTCATCCTCAAGCTCGAGCATAAAGTTGGTTTCAAGCGTCGCTTCGATAGTTTGCTGCACCTCGAGCGCGGAATATTGCAGGATTTTTATTGACTGCTGCAGCTGAGGGGTCAGTTTAAGTTGCTGGCCAATATTGATTTGTAAACCTGGCATCATCGCCATCTACAAATACTCCTTGTCATGTTCTGTATGTTAAGCGTCGGATTTGAGCGGAAGTCGGGTTTTTAACAAGAAATTGATTTTTAAACCCTAATAATTGCCGATATAATAATCGAAAAAACATAAAAACGTAACGATAACATCAAAAAGACTGCCAACGAGAGGAGTAGCCCCATGACGGTAAAAGCCGAAGCCCAAGCGATTGTTGCACAGCTGCAAGATGATGCCAGCTGGGATGATTTAATCAAAGAGTTAATTCGCCAGCGCAAGATTACTATAGGAATGCGTGATGAAGAAATTAACCAAACTGAATTAAATAATGCGCAAGTGAATGCGATTGTTGCGCGCTTGCATTCCAGCCACTCGTTGCCAGACGATATGCGCAATACCAACACCTACAGACCAGGCAATGCCACAACGCTGGGTATGGTTTCAGGCGTGTTAGCCGTGGTGTTTGCCTTTATTTTTCCGCCAATTGCATGGCTTGGCGCGGCCGTTGCCGTAATGGCCGGGGGGTATGGTATATCTAAAAAGGAAGAAAAGGCTTGGATTCCGATCTTGCTGGCGATGGTTTCGCTGTTGCCGTTTGTGCTCATTTTTAGCTAATCCTGTTTTAAATTTCTAATTTCTTTAGATGTCGCAAGCAGTTCGTTTTAATGCCTGTTTGCGATGTCAATGTCTTGCGTCTTGAGTGCTCACCCTGAGTTCAATCAATATTCTAAACGCCCAGTTTGTCTCAATCGGTCAAAAGTTGGTCAAACAAATCGTGAATGAAAATCGTCGCCGAGCCGATGGTATTGATGTCATGAAATTAAGAGGTCATGTTTCTGTGTAAATCAAAATATGCTTTAAAAAACAAGTCATTGAGACTGGTGTGCTGTTCTGGATCGGTTGCCACCTCGCTGAAAATATTCGCATAATGTATATTATGTTAAATTGAATAAACATCAAACAACATGAGCTTCTCCCCTTGTGGGTTTTGAGCTTCAAGTTGATAAGCGGAGTTCCATCACCTAGGCGTTAAAAAATGAATCGTGGGTTAAGAGATTGATAAATAAACTATTCGTTAATCTCTGATTGGTGCTAGAACGAATGATTGATACAAATAATTCTCGGCAAAAATGAATGACTAAATACATAATGCATCTCTGTCGTTCAAAAATGATAGTCCAACCACAGATCCCAAGACCCAAACGGCCAATGTTTAAGCGCTGTTTAACGCTTAATTAGCTATGAGGCTGGTGGTTGATGCGTCACGCTGCGAATAAAGGCATGCAGATCCGCCGGTGGTCTTGCTATGATGGCGTGTTGATTATTAAGAATGACTATCGGGCGTTGTAAATAGTCAATATGTTGCGCCAGCCAGCTTAAGCAGGCCTGCTGATTGTTCAGTGTGCAAGCTACGTCTTTAGGAAAGTCGCTATCTTCGGTACGGATCAGCGCTTTTGTATCAACGTCGAGCATTTCAACGATTTGAGCTAAACGCACCGCATCGGGTGGTGCTTGTTTGTAATCGATAACGTCAATATTGAAATCTTTGTATTGCTGTAAATCGGCTAATGCTTGGCGACTTTTAGAGCAGTTGGGGTTATATAGTATCTGAACGTTGATCATCACTTTCACCAAAGGGTTCTTGCTCTAGACGCTGACTGAGTGCTTTTTCTACCGCATCAAGGCGTGATTTACACAGTTGATAGGCACGATTGGCCTCATCAACCATTGGAATTAATTGGTCAATATCTACCTCGTCACTCTGACTGAGCTGTTCGGCGATGCTTTGTAGTTTCGCGTAATTTTCTTTAAAACTATCCGGTGTTTTTGTTTTGGCCATGTTATTTTTCCTGCTTTTCGGTGTAGACGGTTAGTTTGCCATCGTGAAATTGTAAGATGAGTTGCGCTTGTTTTTGCGCCTGTTCGCGTGAGGTAATCGGCTGATTTTCGTTTGTGCTAACCAGTGAAAAGCCTCGTTTTAATTGCGATTGTGGCCCAGCACTGAGAACGTATGCAATAAATTGTTGCATACGTTGTCGTGTCTGCACTAGGGCGCGTTGAGTGTGTTTTTGCAACTGCTGTTGATGGTTGTTTAGCGCGCGTTTTTTTTCCCATAGAGGATAGCGGGCTTGCGCCCTCACCTGCTCAAGCGCGCCCTCTAAGCGCCCTGCTTGCGTGTTAAGTTTTTGAGTTGCACGATGGTGTACTTGTTGAAATAGTGGCGTAAGTTTTTGTTGCAAATTGTTGAGAGTTTGCTGCTGTTGAAATTGGCAAGCTTGGTATAGCGCATTGAGATTACGCTGGGTTTGCAACAGGGTTTTCTGGCTTAAGCGTTCGATATGTTGCCAGTTTTTTTGTGTTTGTTGCGCGGTTTGTTGAATTTGATGCCAAATGCCGTTAATCACTTTACTTGGCGTATCGAAGCGGGTGTGGGCTACTTCATCGAGCAAGGTGTTATCACGTTCATGTCCAATGCCGGTGAGCACCGGAATAGGCGCTTCACAGATAAGCTTTGCCAGTTCAAATTGATTTAATGGGTGTAGGTCGAGTTTGGCGCCGCCGCCGCGAATAATCACCAGTGCGTCGAATCGGTGTCGCTGATGAAGGGCTTTAAAGGCGGCAAACGCGCCTTGCATTTGTGTCAACACGTTTTCACCTTGAAATGATGAGTGAAAATAGGTGAATTGGCATAGTTGATGACGCACGAGTATTTCGGCATCCGCACGAAAATCACCTAATCCGGCAGCTTGTGGTGGCGAAATGACTGCAATATTGAATAAATCGGCCGCTAATTGATGCTGCTTGTTTAGACGGTATAATCCCGCGCTTATGAGCTGTTGGCGTATTGCTATCAGGTTAGCCTCTATTTCTCCCAGTGTAAATTTGGGATCAATATCTTGTATGAGTAAGGATAAGCCAAATTTTTCATGGAAATTAACCTGCACTTGTAGCAATACTTTTTGTCCAATGGCTAGCGGACTTGCCGTGACTTTTTCAAAGTGTTGCAGTATGGCTTCGGCTTGCGAGGCCCAAATCATCGCACGGCAACTGGCTAGGGTTTGCCCATGGCTATCACTTTCGCTTAGTTCTAAATACCAATGACCTCGGCGCTCGCTCAGATTGCCAATTTCTGCACGCACCCACTGCGCCTGGGTATAGTGTTGTAGCAAATATGTTTGTATACCGACTAAAAACTCGGCCAATCCTTGGCTTGTCGGTAGGGGTTCATTTGTTGGCGTAGCGCTACGAATTGGGCTGTCGGTCGTAGGCTCATTGTGGTTTAGCCAGCGTGAAAAAGGCTTTAGATCGTCAATCTGAGGAGGAACATACCATTTTCTGCGCAATGGATCCCAGCGCGCGCCCTGCTGCTTGGCGAGTTCTTTTTCACTAAATGGAACATTAAGATAGTGCATCGCGCGCCTCTTGTTGTGCGATAGCTTGCTTAACGAGTTGATATGCCGTTTCAACTACTTCCACACCAGCATCCGCGCGTCCGGCGTGCTCTGATAAATAACGTCGCCATAAACGGCCACCGGGCATCCCATGAAACAATCCCATCATGTGGCGTGTAATATGGCTAACACGTCCCCCTTGTTGCAGATGCTGTTCGATATAAGGATAAAGTTGTTGCAACAACGCTTCTCGAGTGGGTGCGGTTGAGTTGCCGCCATAATATAAACGATCAACTTGGGCTAATAAATATGGCTGCTCATAAATGGCACGTCCAAGCATCACGCCATCTACCGCTGGGAATCCTGCGTAATCGTTTAAATGAACTAAGCCGTCTTCTGGGGTTTTAATACCACCATTTATCATGACATCCAAATTGGCAAAGGCCTGTTTGACTTGATGAACCCAAGGGTAATTCAGCGGAGGAATTTCACGATTTTCTTTTGGTGAAAGCCCTTTTAACCAAGCCTTTCGCGCATGAATAATCACTCCATCAACGCCACGTTTTTCGCAGGCGGCGACAAACGCAAGCAACGTGGCTAGATCTTCTTGCTGGTCAATACCAATACGATGTTTTACTGTTACAGGAATATCCACCGCTTGTTTCATCGCATCAACGCAATCGCCAACCAGTTGCGGATGCGCCATTAAGCAAGCGCCCATTAAATTATTTTGTACCCGATCACTTGGGCAGCCCACATTTAAGTTAATCGCACTATAACCCCAATCTTGCCCTAATTTGGCACAACGGGCTAGTTCGTTTGGGTTGCTTCCGCCCAGTTGTAGTACCACTGGCGCATCACGCTCATCACGACCAATAAAGCGCGCCAAATTATTGCCATATATCATGGCGCCGGTGGTAACCATTTCCGAATATAACCAAGCCTGCTTAGTTAAAAGTCGATAAATAACACGGCAATGCTTGTCTGTCCAATCCAACATCGGTGCAACGGCAAAGCCGGTTGCGCCGGTTATGGGTTTGTTTTTACTTGGTTTTTGTTTTAAATCAGTGGGTTGCAATGGTTTTTCTTCTTGGTTTTTGTTGGTTTATTTTGTCTTATTTTAGTGTTTTATGTTGTATTTTGTGTTGTCTTGTTTCACTATAGTACCCTCTTTGTTTTTTGAGGGTACCGGGCATGGCGACGTTTGAGAAAAAAATTAAAAAAGATGGTTCGGTGTCTTATCGCGCACGGATTTTGATTAAACAAAAAGGTGTGGTCGTGCATCGCGAATCCAAGTCTTTTAGCAGAGAGAGTTTAGCAAAAACTTGGGCGAAGCGCAGGGAAAGTGAGATTGAGCAAAATATTGCTGAGGTGGGCGCGGTGGTCACTAAGGCGACGTTTGGCGAGGTGGCGGCAAAATACCTAGCTTGGCTGGAGTCGCAAGACGCGCTCAAACGCACGAAACGGACAACGATTGAGTTTTTGATGCGCCAGCCGATCGCGCAGTTGAACATATCCAAGATAACCAGCGCGGAGATTATCCCCTACTTACGCGGCCGGATTGTGAACGACGGCGCGAAGCCGCAAACGGTGAATAACGACCTCGCTTATATCGGGTCGGTAATGCGCTATGCTGAGACGATGTTGGACATTCCGGTTAATTTGGTCGAGTTAATGCGCGCGAAGGAAAAAGCGCGGGCGGGGAATTTGGTTGGGCGGCCGGAACAGCGTGAGAGACGACCCACGCAAAAAGAATTGGAAGCGATTTTAGCCTTTTTTAATACCAATGAAACCAAGGGGCACATGGCCGATATTGTTGAATTCGCGCTGACAAGCGCGCGGCGGCTGGCGGAAATTACGCGCCTGCGCTGGGACGACTTGGACGAAGCGACACATACCATTAAAGTGCGCGACTTAAAACACCCGCGCCTACGCGGGTACACCAAGACCGCGAAACTCACGCAGACGGCGCTGAATATTATTAAACGGCAACCGCAAACCGATGAATACATCTTTCCGCGCAACCCAAAAACGGTTTCCACTTACTTCACACGCGCGTGTCACGTGCTGGAGATTGACGATTTGCGCTTTCACGATTTGCGTCACGAAGCCACAAGCCGCCTGTTTGAGGCGGGCTATAGCATTGTCGAGGTACAACAATTCACGCTACATGAAAACTGGGCGACGCTTAAACGCTACACCCATTTAAGGCCGGAAAAGCTCGCCTTGAGGTAGGCAGCCCGCGTCCATAACGCCGGGGGCGTTTAGGTGATGCGCGTCGATTAGTGGACTTGTGAACGCGGTGCCGCAGCCGTTAGACTCTTTTTTTAAGTTTTCTGCCGTATTGAACAGGTCAATATAGGGCGTTTCGCTGTATGAGTAGTGCTTTTTCATAAAAAGCTCAAGGTCTTTAGGAATGTAAATTTCAAACTCTTTAAAGCCACCATCGTAAAACCAAATCACACGAAACAAACCCTGGTCTTCACCGCACAGAACATCCTCGCGCAATTTATACACCCTGGTAAAAGTTCGCTCGGGGAAAACCTCCACCCCATCGATGGCTAGGCGGTTTTGAAAAAGCGTAATAGTTCCCCTGCCATGCAAAAAACTTCTAAAGGCAAAATCGCCTTCGATTTTAACTTTATTACCGCTCCTTATATCGACCAGGTTAGTATCTCCGTAGTCCTCCATGATTTCACAATAATGAATGGCAATTCCTCTCATAAACTGGGGATACCCAAAATTAAATCGGTTACTGTACCTTGTGTCAATAGCAAACGGCGCACCCGGGATAAAAGACCTGAACCCTCTAAACCAGCCTCCAGTTGCCATTCCAAAATAAGTATAGGGCAGCTCATAATCAAAAGAAAATGGCGATATGGCCCGCAGCCGCGCTTCTGGCCTAATCGGGGTGGCTAAATCAAACCGGCGGGTGTACCCAAGCCAAGTTATATAAGCCGCGTGCCCGCCGTCCAGCAACCCTGCTCCCGTGTACGGATACTGTCCGTCACGCTTGAACGCTGCATTTAAGTTGTCGGAGGCGATGTCGCGTAGCTCAAAAAGGTCTTTATACGGAAAATCACCCGGCAAGTTGGTTGCCTGCCCAAATTTAAACCCGCACCGCGCGCCTTTCACCCAGCCGAATGGCTCAAACTCGCGTGTTTCGGGATTGTTAATTTTAATTATCGCGTGGTCGCCGACTTCGTAGCTGTAGTTGTTGTTGGCTAGTTGGATTTGAGTAGGTTGGTCAAGCCCCAATGGGGCGAAGTTGGCTTGGCCGCTGGCGGCGGGCTTTACGGCATCGGGCGCAAGGGTGATGGTGCTGCCCTGCGCGGCGGTGACTTCGCCGGTAATAAAAAACGGCTTCCACTTGTTCGCGCCGTATTTTAACGCCTCGTTCACAAACCACGCCTTCGGGTCGGTGCCGATCGCGCGCGACACGGTGCTGATTTTATTAATCTGACGATAGCCCTTCGCTTGCGTGTCCTCGCCTGCGCGGGCGATAGCGTAGGCCTTGGCTTCGTCCAGCTCGGCTTGCGCTTGGTCAATCTCGGCCTGACTTTGCGCGATAGTTTGCTCGTGGTCGGCGCGCTGTTGGTTAAGGCCGTTTAAATAATTCGCATCGCGGTATTGACCGCGCTGGGGTTCGGGGCGAGCAATTTGCTCGGATAGCGCAAGCGTATAATCGCTACGCTTGTCAACTAACTCGTCCCGGTATTCGGCCAACTGGCTCACCAAATATTGCAGCGCCTCGGTCGGTTCTTGCGCATCGACGGCGGCCTGCAATTCCGTTTGGTACTTTTCCAGCACCGGTAGCAGGCCTGCTAATTGATAATCGCACATCTCAATTTGTACGACCAGCGACTCAGCCAGCCCCAAATCTTGATAAGGGCCTAACGGCAGCGGCGGCTTTTTATTTTCCGCGTCAATCAATTCGTCAATCGCGTCCACGTGATACTTCGCGTGCCGATTGGCAATCGTCGCTTGCGCGTATGAAACGTAGGCGCTGTTAATCTCTTGGATATAATCGCGCTCAATTTTCTTCGGGTGCAACACATAACGCTCACCGACAAAATCCAGCGCAACCACTAGCACCGCGTCGCCTACGTCAAAATCGGCGCAGTCCCTCGGTGATAGCCAGCGCTCAATAAACCGCGACATGTCCGCATAACGCTTGTTTTTATCGAGCTGAGCTTGGCGTTTTTTAAGCTTCTCGACGTTGGACATATAGCTAAATGCGCCCACCGCTTGCGCGGCTTGCGCCACAGCTTGTTCGGCCTCGGGCAATTTTTTTTCCGCGTGGCGTAACAGCGCCACATTCTGCCATTGCGTTGTGTCGTTGTAGTGCTCATCCATCGGATCAAACGGACGCACGGGGCGGGCGGATTCGCGGCCAATAATCTGCTGATACTCGTTCAACTTGCTTTGTGCGCGCACCAAATTCGGCGCGTACTGACTTCGCTGAGTGTTATATTTTGCCACCAACACCGAAGCCAACGCCTCGTCAATCGCCGACTTAGCCCAAGCCTCTAGCGCGGGCACAGCGTACAACGCCGTACGCACCAAATAGCGCTCCTCGCCGTCCGCTGTTTGTTTATCAATTACAACACCTGTCGTCATGCCCGTCCCCTTTACCCGCTTACGCTCATCGTCGCCGAGTTGGTGTCGATGGTGTAAGACAGTTTTTTAATAACAAACTCGCCCTCATCAAACGCCACGCTATCGCCCGGCTTGTAATCCAAACTGATCGGCAGCCTAATGCTTTGGCTGCCCTGCGACACGCTCATATACTCCACGCCCACCGCGCGGTGGCGCACACTTGCCTGCGGCGGTTCCGCTGTGCCTTTGCAATACACCACCAGCGACCGCGAATAGCCCCCGCGGCTAAACGAGATGGACGTGATAAAGCCGCTCAAAATAAGGCTTTGCGCGACTATTTGGCCGGTTCGGTTGTCGCGCCACACCGCTAATATATCCAGTGTGTCCGTGTCCGCGCGCGCGTCAAGCTCGTCCGCCAGCGCGACGGCTCCGGCGATCGTCAGTTGAAACGTCTGCCCGCCCTCACCGTGCTCACCGCTCACCGAGACCACCCTATCGCCGATATATAAATCGCCCAGCCGCACCGAGAAAACCCGCGTGTGATACGACTGAGGAACGAATAGAGCGAAAACGCGCGGGGAGGGGAATTGGGGCTTTACGATAATCGGTTCGTCAACCCTTAAATAAGCTTTAACCAGCGGGCGCTCAAAACCAATATAGTTTCTAAACGGCGAGGGCAAAACGTGCCCCTCACCGTAAAGCTCAGTCGGACCCAATGGCGACAAAAGCGGCACGCTCAGCGCCGAAGGCTGTACAACCAAATCAGGCTGCGGCCCGGACGACACGGCAAGCAATGCAGGCTCGCCAACCAAACCCGCGAACAAAATCCCCTCCACGCTCACCTTGCTCTTATCAATAACCTCGACCGATATACCAAATAAAACTGGCGGCAGGGCAAACTGAGCGTTAATCGTGTGAGTTACCGGCTTGGCCAAATCAACCGCGATAACCGGTGCGGCGAGCGTGACTGAGATGTCGAGAGTTTTAGTTGCCATCCCTTATCCTCACGCGCCTGTCGGCACAGTGACCGCGAAGCCGTTTAGCTTCACCACATCCCCGCCCGAAAACGCCGTACTCGCAAGCTCAATATCGCCGCCACCGCCCGCGGAGGTAATGGTTAAATCAAAGATGTGCTCATTCCAATAATCGTCCGCGATCACCGCGCGCGCGTAGCCCGCGGCGCCCGATCCAAGCGCCGAAGTCTGAGCAAAATCATTATTGCCACTGGTGTCCATAAAAGACCAAGTGACCAAATTGCCTTGCAAGCTAAACGTGTTATCGATTGCGTTATCAATTTCGCTCTGAAAGTCGGCCAGCAGGGTGCCGGTTGCCGCGGCATCTGCTGTGGCGGGCGGCGCCCCCGTGTATATTTTAAAACCGGTTAGCGCGTAAAACCCATAAGCGGTGCGCTCCACAAAACTCGTAGAAAATTTCATATCTACCTCACAATTTTATAATCTTATTGTCGTCATTTGGCCACACAACGATCAGGTCAAACCCCGTCGGTGTAACAGGCAGCCCCGAACCAGTGTCGATATACCCTATCAGCGTGCTTGTCGCCTCGTTTCCGCTGTCTCTGTACAGAATTAAGCACTCAGACTGCGCGCCGGACGCGGCCACAAAAATTGCGTCATTCGCGTCAAAAACGCCCGCCGTCACGCTCTTGCCCGTCAAAGTCGCCACCGCCACGCGGGCGGCGGGCGGCACATCGGCTAGGCTAGTGTGCCCCGCGTTAAAAACGTATTCGGCACCGTCAACCAGCGCCACCCTAATGGTGTCGGCCAGCAAATTAAGCCCGCCGGTCATCATCGCGGTTTTGGCCGCCGTATAAATCGCGTTAGCCATGTGGCATCCCCCTAAAAAACCGCAAACGAAATTTGATTTCTTTCTATCCGCAGGGTCTGCCCTGCCAAAAAATCCAGTGTTGGCACGACGATGCCTTGCCCGCCCGGTAGCGTCAACGGAATGTCGAGCGTAAACGGCGCGAGCTCGGCGGCAAGCGGTGTAATCTCAACCCGGGCATATCCGGCTTGCCCCGACGCTAAAACTGGGGCATCCACATACTGCTGGTGGTAGCCGCCATCGTAAGACCACGTTCCAACCGCCAAGCGCAGTTGGCCGCCAACAACGGCAAAGGCGTTCTCGGCCTGCCCGTCGGTCAGCGGGCCGAACACATCGCACAGCATCTCGCCGGTCGGCGCGGAGTCCGCGCTGGGCGGAAGCGGCCCGCTGAAAATACTAAAAAAACTAACCATACCGAACAGGTTTGATACATTTTCCTTATAGCTATCGCTAACATTCATTTTTTTTGCTCCAACTAACCAAATCTGAAAACATAGCGCTGGTTGGTCGGCCACGAGATTTCAATCGGCGCGCCGAAAGAAACCACAGGAAAGCCTGCTCCGGACTGGACCCAGCACAGCGGTTTTCTGTCTTCGGGCAGCGCCGCGTCAATATAGATCAGCAGCGCGTCGTAGGTTTCCGGAGACGGGTTCTCAAACGTTAAATTATCAACGGATAGCGCGGCGATCTCGCTAACGACTGTGCAACCTGTCAGCGGCACAGACCACGACAGGTCTGCGATAACGGCCGGGTCTGTTATCGTCGGATTATAGCTACCGATCGCTAGTGCCGCACGAAGCGGCGCCGTCTCGAGGTTTACCTCGCCGCGCATCATCGCCGCCGTGGTCTGCGGATATACAAAACTAGGCATTTACCTGCTCCTTGACTAAAAATTGAAAGTTAAGTTCGGCGCTGTAGCTAATTGCGCTGAGCGCGCCGAGGAATACGCCGTCGCGGGTGACGATTTCGACTAGCGTGTAGGTTTGGGCAAACCGAACAAGGCGCTCATAGTCTGGCCGGCCCACTTGCGCGACGATCTGGAGCGTTTTGTCGCCCGCAGATGATCCAAAGTCGTCAATCCACACGCCGCCGTCAATAGTTGGCCGCCGCGACAGGCGGCGGGTAGTGGAGCCGTAATCTGTGGCGGCCACGTCCTCGTCCAGCTTTAAATTGCCGCGCGCGTCGTAAATTGGCGGTTTTATCACAATCATAATGTGCTCACTCCCAGCAAAAAGTCGGCTTGGTCTTCGGCGACTTTGATTTGCACCGAGCGCAAAACCTCCATCATAAACGCCTCCAGTTGCGGCTCTAAGCGCGTGCCGTCGATTTGAATCATCGCCCCGCCTCTTGCCATTTGCTGTGTCTTTTGATTCATGTATTTCGCCTGCGCCTTCGCTACTTCGCTTTGTGCTTCGACCAGCTTTTCTTGTGACTCGGTTTGTTTTTGTATCGAGTTAATAATGGGGTTTTTCTCCCAAAAATTGAGGTCTGCAAATTCGCCGCTACTAATCACACCAAACGCCGCGCCAAGGCTATCGCTGACCGACTTGGTGGACGCGCCAAGCGTGTCCATAATGGATTTAATTTTGTCCGCTTCGGCTTTGACTTTGGCGGTTTGAAAGTCGAACACCGGCTTAAAATCCGCAATGGTTTTCAGCGCGGAATCGGTTTCCCGCGCGACCGCGCCATAACCGGCCAGGTCGTCAGATGCGCGCTTGACTGTGCCGCTTGTGCTGTCGATTTGGCCGCCAAACGCGCCCACACCCTCGGCGGCGGACTGTAATGCGCCCGCGCTGTCTTCGGCGGCCATGCTAAAGCCGATGACATTACCCTCCGCGTCCAGCAAAACCTCGCCCATGCCCTGCAACCGTTTAAGGTCGTCCTCGGTAACCGCGCCGCTCACCGCCTCGCCCAGCCCGTCTTGGGCGGCGGCTAAGCTGTCGGTCGATTGTGTCGCGCTTGCGTCGGCATCGCGCTTTTGCTTTAAATGATTGGCGTAGTCCGCCATTGTCGCGTTGGCGTTACCGGTTTCTTCGCGGAATCGCGCCAGCGATTTGGTCAACTCATCGCCGACAAGCGTCGATTCTGCCGCCGCCTCGCTCCAACCTGTTAAATTATCAATCCCCTCGACTAGCACGCCGCCCGCGAAAAACCCTGCCGTTCCCGCCGCGCCTGCGACCCCTAGCTTTGCCATCGAACCGGCTAGACCCGACAAGGCGGTCGAGGCGTTAGCGATAACGGCAGGTGTACCGATTGCGCCTGCGACCCCGCCGATGGTTTTCAGCGTGCCCAACATCGCAATAAGCGGGCTAATGACCGCCGACACGGCGGAAATGGCAATCGCTAAGCCGCCGATAGTGCCGACTAGCTCCAGCGTACCTGTGTCAAGGCTGACAACATACGCCGCCATGCTCCCGAACACCTCGATCAAACTTTTAAGCACGCTCGCCGCGCTTACGCTAAATTGCGTGAGGCTTTCAAAGGCGTTGCCCACCGACTCCAAGGCCTTGGCCAGCCCCTCCGGTGAGCCTAAATCCAGCCCTTTAATTGCGTCATTAATTAGATTAAAACCGTTGGTAAACCCGCTTAAATCCGCCGTGGCTAGGGCGGTGTCCATGTTTTGAGCCATATTATTAATGACTTGGCTCACGGTCTGCGCGATACCCTCGACCGCATCCACCACCGTTCCAAGCCCCGATTCGCTCTCAATGCTTTTGCGAATGCTCGAGAAAATCGACGTAATCGCCTTGTCCACGTCTTTAAATTCGTCTAACAGGGGCTCACCGATTGCGCCAAGCGTCAGTTCCAAGTTGTTTTGCAACGTCTGCTTAATCAGCGCGGCGTTGTCCTTCATCTTGTTAAACGCCTCGTCTGTCGCGCCGGTGCTATTTTGTATTTCGTTTAGCTTGTCGAGGAACGTTTGCGCGCCGCTTTCGCTGGTTAAACTCAAAGCGGCGTTTAAGCCCTCCACCGAACCGAACAAGCGCGTGACCGCTTGCTCATTGCCCTGTGATTTGCTGGCGATTTCCTGCATCATGCCCGCAAAACCTTTGCTTTGTAGGGTCGAATAATCGAAGCCGATACCCAGTTCTTCGGCGGCTTTTTTCGCGTCGGTGGTCGGCTTGATAATGCCGGTCAACGCGCCTTTGATTGCGGTAATCGCATTGCCGGTGCTCAAACCGTTGGCGGTGAGTGTGGCGATAATCGAGTTTAGTTCGTCAAACGGAATATTCAGCGAAGCGGCTAGGCCTGTCACCTGACCCAAACTGCTTGCGAGTTCGGGAATCGTGGTCACGCCGCTCTTGACCGTGTTAAACAACACGTCCGAATACGCACCTGCTTCGTCCGCGCTTGCGCCGTAAGCGTTGAGCGATCCGGTTAGCACTTGCACCACGCTGTTTAAGTCGGCCTTACCCGCAACCGACAATTTTTCCGCGCTGTTTAAAAAATCCAGCGACTTTTGCCACTCCACCCCCGCCGAAATCGCGTTATAGGTGGCGGCCTGTATATCGTCTAGGCTGGCGGTTGAACCGCTGGCGTAGTCTTTCATCGCCGCCTTAAAGCGTTCGAGTTCATCGCTTGACGCGGTGACAAGCGTGCCTATCTCATTAAAGCCATCATTAAACTTTCCTGCCGCCTCCGCGCCCGATTTTGCCAAGCCGATAGACGCGGCCAACGCCGCCGCTTCCATTCCCAATAGGGCCGTGGTGAAGGCGGCGGTGACGCTTACGCTTTTGTCAAAATCATCGGCAAGGCTGGACACGTCCTTTTTTAACTTTTGCATTTCCGGCTGGCCGCGATAATCCGCGTTAAACAGCAGTTCAATGACTTCTTTAGTCGCCATTTTTAGTCCTTTCGTTTAGGTGTAGCGCCCACAGCTCCACCTCCAGCCGTGTGATCCGGCCATAGGGAAGCAGGTCGGGGCGTATTTCGTAAAGCGGCTTGGATAGCTTGTCGGCAATCATCAACGCGACTTTGACCTCGTCGTGTTGAAAAAGCACTAAGGCTTTCCCGCCATTTCTGCGCCCTCGCCGCTCAGCTCGATAATCTTATTTGTGAGGGCGTAGAAAATCGTCGGGAAGCGAATAGATAGGTTGACAGCGGTTTCGCGGTCGCACGGTGTCACCGAGGCCTGCACTAGCATTTCAACGCGGCGCACGATGTCCTCCGGCATATTGTCGCCAAGGCCTAGCAGGTTTTTGACTAGGTCAGTTTTGTCTTTTGTCGCGCTATTTATCGCGGC
>JAVETW010000085.1:0-8888 GCA_034005865.1 Thiomicrospira sp.
TCAACCACTTCGTCATCAACCACTTCGTCATCAACCACTTCGTCATCAACCACTTCGTCATCAACCACTTCGTCATCAACCACTTCGTCGTCAACCACTTCGTCGTTGGCGCTTTCAAGGCTGTCGTCGTCTTCAAGCAATGCGAGGGCTTCGTCTAAGCTGTCCGCGCTGACGGCATTATCTAATGGATCGAAATCGTCTTCTGTCAGCGCGGTGTGAGCAATTAACATATCGCGTACGTGATCCATTGCCGTTTCAACGTCAACGGGTGCATAGCCGATGGATGACACGAGTTGTGCCACCTGCTCCATCGACATGGCACTAAGGTTTAGTGACAGGCCTGCTAATGCTTGCGCCGCGGCGGCATCGATTTGAATACCGTCGGCGGTTGTGCCACGACTATCCAACGATTGCAGGAACACCGCCATCTTTTGCACATAATCGCTATTGAGGTCGGTACGTGCGACATCCGCCAAGTCTTGTAAGAACACGGCACCCAGCGCCAAATCTTCCGACGTTGCCGTGCCGATGACCACGCCGCCGACGCTGAAGGTCACGCTATCGCCTTCACGATACTGGAAACCGCCAGTGGTATCCGTCAGGCCTGCTAAACCGGAACTGGTTTGATAGCTCATACCCGCAATAATGCCGTCGATAATCACGCCATTATTTGCCGTTCCTTCAGCGTTTCCTGCTGTATCTAAGCTGCTAAACAGCACCGGGGTGGTAAACGCCGCGCCGTCGCCGGACACCACATAATCATCGGCATCAGCGGTAATCGTATCTTGGCCCGCACCGGCAATAATCAAATCTTTACCACCTGTCGCGCTAATCGAATCAACACCCGATGTTCCTATTTTTAGCGTATAGGCCGTGCCGTTAAAGCTGATTTGTGTAAGCGATTTTAAGACATACTCGGTAGCGCCGTCTTTTAGCGTTAGCACGCTAGTAGCAAAGTCGTATTTGATTTGATATTGATCAATCGCCTTATCAAACGTCACCTGCGTCGGTGCATCAATTTTTAGATCAAAGGTTTCAGTTTGTCCGGCTGATACAAGGCCGGTATTCGCTTGCTCCACTGTTTTTGCGACTGCAGTAATCTCACCATCATAGGCTTGATAGAAGATTTGCAGTTTATTAATGTCGCTATAGGCAATATTAGACAGCGTCCATGTTCCTGCGTTAAAGCTGGCTTGCGCTGCCGTTAAAACCGCGCCGCCCTCAATTTTAAACAACGCAGTATTATCCAACGCCGCGCTACCGGTTAAGGTGAGGGTCATGGTTTCGGAACCGTCTAAATCCTGCATATTCGCGTTTAGGTTAAGCGCGATCCATTGATACGCATCGCCAATACTCGCTGTGGGGTTAATGGTGATGTCGTCCACCACTGGCGCTACCGTGCCGCCCGCAATCGTGGCGCTAGACACATTCCCCGCCGCATCGACCGCACTCACAGTGATATCGGGCAAGCTACCACTCCAGTTTTCCGGCGGCTGCAACCAAATGTATCCCGGTAAAGCGCCTGCATTCAGTGGCAAATGCCATTGATTGGTGGCCACGTTTTCATCAACGCCATAACGCATTTGCATCGTCACGCTGCCATCGTTACCAAGGTTATTCGCCAGCGCTTTGTCGCTGCCATTGGCTTGTTCACCGTAATACAGCAAAAAGCCATTCGGTAACCCATTTATCGAAACCGATGCCAGAATTTCTGATGAATCGGTATTGGTTAGGCCTAGGTTCATCAACACCAGTGTATCTTCATCACCACTAATCCCAGCCCCGCCGCCAAGGTTAAAACCATCAACTACCGGATGGACGTTAAAGTGAAGTTTTGTACTGGAAGTCAAAATATCCGTGTTGTGCGGATCCCAACCTGCGATTTCTTTGTTTTGTACATATACATCCACCGTCACACTGCCGTCGCGGTTCGACGCCGGGTCATAGGTGAAGTTTAGCGTGTCATTGTAGGCGACATTTTCAATTACATAGTAATCTTGTGCACCATAACCAATATCGACATTTTGTACAGACATGGTTTTGCCATCTACTGTTAGCGTACCCTCTGTACCATCAGAACCATCATTAGTATCAGTATAGTTTTCGCTGAGTTTTAAATATAACTTGCCACCGATTATCTGCGTTTTAGCCGCATCGGCGCTATTGTCTAGCTTGATACTAAAGGTATGCGCGACATCCTCATTAGTCGCGCCATCATTCACCACCGTTAAATCCATTTCGTCAGTAACTGGCAACACCGAACCGGTAAAATGAATCAGCGCGTTATTGAGTGCGCCGCCAGTGGCATAGGTGGTGAGTTCAATATCAAACGCTAAATCGGTATTGGCTATATTGTTAGCATCGGTATTCATATTCGACGCAGGCGTAATGGTAATGGCTTTCAACGCATCAATAATCGCCTGCTCTTGCCCGCTTCCGCTTCGCGTATAAAACCCGTCGTCATTCAAGGTCATACCCGTAATCGTGACCCCCGGCGGCACGTCTTTTAGCGTAATCGAAAACGCGGAATTTGCGTTATTCGTTTTTACATGGACCACGTCACTGAGCTTAAACGGCGTGTCTTCGCGTAATACCGATTTGGCATAAGCGTCGGTATCGGTTACGCTTGTTGAACCTGTGCTGGAAACGACCACGCCATGATCACTGTTGCCTGCATGATCATTCGGCGTTGTTTTGTTGTCTTGATCAATATCCTGATAAAACGCGACGATTTGCGCAGGAACGCCTAGACCAGCCCCGTTTATGACGTTATCAATTCTTAACGTAAACTGCTCTGAATCCGACTGTTCTGCGCTATTGTTTGTCTCTTGGTTATACGCGCTAACAGTAATGGGGTAATCGCCAATATCGTCATTATCAAAACTCCCATCAACATCAAACACCAGATCATAGGTGGCGCCATCGGCATCGAGCGCTTGATTTGGAATATCCACATACCAGAAGCCGGAATAGTTGCCACCGCCGGTATCACCGGCATAATATCCCCCGACGACGGTAATCCCTTCCGGCACGCCGGAAACGGTGACGCGGGTAAATTCTTCCGAGCTGTCGGTATCGGCATGACCTCGACCATCACTGTCTACGCCGGTCACGGTCAGGGTTTTGGTAAAAGTGCCGTTTTGCGTGACAATAATTTTGCCGCCATTATCACTAATACCAGCATCGGTTGCTTTGGTAGACAAGGCAAGGTTAATGTCATCGGTAATCGCATTCACCGTCACGCTATACAACTGGTCGGTTTTAGTCACCGTATCGGTATAGGTGTTGCCGTCGGCGTCCACCGCCACATCTTGATAGGTGTAAGAAATCTTAAAGCTGTAATCCGCATCCGAATCTTCGGCCAGGGTGGCAGTGACTGCAGCCAAAACACCGTCGGTGACATTAATCGTTTGATGCCCTGATTTGCCAGTTGTTAAATCAACGCCATCAGAAACGAGTTTAACGCCTGCCGCTTCCAGTCCGGTTACATCGATACTAAAACTTTTCAGTGTTTCTTTACCGGCATTCGGGCCATCGGTATCCGGCGTGCTAAAGCCAAAGTTGAGTACTTTTGCCACGTCTTCGTCTTGGGTATCGTTAAGATTAATCGCCGCGCTGGCTTCCGCCACTGGTGTAATCATCACAGTAATAACTTTTTCGGCGTGGGTTTTACTGTCGCCCGCTTGCTCCGTGGTGACAAAACGGATTTGGAAGTTTTCCTGACCAGCAAAATGCGTTGGTGTCGTTAAGCTGACCTTATCCGCTAACAAATCCGCCGAGTCGATATACCAAATACGCCCTTCGCCGCTACCACCGATAAAGGTGGCACCGTTAATGCCAAAGCCGTCTGCCAGGCCTGTTAATTTGAAGGTCAGGGTTTCGGAACCATCGTCGTCATTAGAGTCCAAGGCAGCGGCGTTAGCAAACACGCTTTTAAGATTAATCGGCCCACCGTCTTCAGTGGCGACAAGGGTAAAGTTATTAGCATGATTGTCATCATCTGTAGCTGTATCCGTCGCTAAACCGTCATTCACCGGAATATCGGCCACCGCATCCACGGTTACTTGGATTTGCAGCTTTTGAATCGCTGATAATTGCGGATCATCAAACGACCGGGCGGATACATCAAAAATATAGTCCTCATCACTGTTATACGGCGGAATAAATTTTGGCAATTTATCGTTTTGGAAGTCGTTAATAGTGATTTTCCAAGTGCTATCTGCATTGTTGACAATCACCAAATCGCCACTTGTTCCGGCGTTTGTTTCGTTCACCAATTTCCACTGAGAAGCGCCGTTATCCCACACATACAGCGAACCACCATCCGGAATCTTATCGATGGTCACGTTGTATTCTTCTTTCTTGTCTACCGCTACCGCGCCGGAAATGTCTTGGTTATCGTCGGAAATCACATTGATATATAACTCAATGCCATTTTCTGGCGCGTCTATGGCATCGGCATTCGCGTTTTCATTATTGCTATGGGTGCGTCCGGCATCTTCAAAGCCTTGCGCCTGCGCCACTTTCAACGTGACATCATCCGCAACTGGATTGACATTCATCGTGAAATTCACCGACGCGCTTTGCGTGCTGATGGTGCCGGTTGAATCACTGTCAGTATCCGTTACATTCAGTGTAATCGTGCCGTTAATCGTGCCACTAAACTGCTCGGCCAGCGTCATGGTAAAGCTTGGGTCATCTTTGGTATTGTCAGGAAAGTTGACCGTCGCCGTACCGCTACTATCGGCGACTGCCGTGCGTCCATCGAGGGTAATAATCGTGCCCTCTGGAATACCGCTAACAGTATAGCTGCGCTTTTCCGACCCGTCTAAATCACCGTCTGTATCGTTCTCTAGTCCGCTGGTTTTGGTTAATAACGACGCTAAATCAATCGTGCCGTGACCTTCATTAACCGCATCAAAGGTAAAAGCTTTGTTAGCGTTACTGATCGTGCCTAAGTCTGTACCGTGGGTGCCGGTTTCATGGTTCCATTCAAGTGTCACCGGATCGGTCACCGCCAGAATATCGACTTCATAGTCTTGTGAATTGCTGGCTTTGGTCACGCTTGTATCAATCGTGTTGTTGTCCTCCACTTCATATTCATCGACACTCACCGTGAATTTTGGATTAACCGCATTATCGTTTTCGAATTTGACAACGATCGCTTCGAATTCGTCTTTAGTCACTGATATATCGGCATCACCCGCATCAATACCCGCATGATGATAATTAGCAACGTCATTTATATAGAAGGTTTTCCCAGTCGCGTTGATAACATAATCCACACCATTGACCGTAATGGTTTCACCTGTAGAACTGGTGAGTTTAATCAAACCCAATTTTTCAGGTTGGTCATCGTTTTGCCCAACGCCCGTGTAATCGTGACTATCGGTGATTTGCGGCAAAATCAGGCCGATTTGAGCGGTATAAGGTGTCGATTTATCTTCTACATTCGCCGCGTTGTTATTGTCTTCTTTGTATTGCGTTGCGGTTTTTATCGTGCTTTGATTTAACCCTGCCCCCCCACCGTTCATGTCCGGCTTATCGGCAATCGGCTTCACGCTAATCGCTATATTGCCGGTGGCGCTATCGCCATCACCGTCATGCACGCTATAACTCACCCCGGCGGTGGTACCGCTATAGTGTTGATTTGGCGTAAAGGTCAGCGTCCCGTCACCATTGTTTTTTAACGTGCCGACGGTGTTTTTAGCGGTGGTGTTGTCATAGATATTGATACTGGCATCTTTTGCGACAACAGCATCGCCGTCACCATTGTTTAGCGTAATATTGCCCCCGCTAAACGACTCATCACTGATGTAAATAATTTTTGCGCCACTGTCTTCGTTAATCTCTATCGTTTGATTGCTCGCGCTTGGCAACGAATCGCTGACCGTCACGGTAAAGGTTTGCGTCGGACTGGTTTGGCCTTGGTCGGTAATGGCAAAGCCAAAGGTTAAAACAATATCGTCATCGACATTTACGACTGGATGATCGATGTTTTTGTATTGGGTAAAGGTGTAGTCATCATCTGCGCCGCCTTGACCATTTTTATTCAGCGTGATAACAAAAACCGTTTCATTATCATCGGCCCTTGTTGCTGTAATGGTATCGCCATTTACGTCATAGCTAATTTCTTTACCATCGGATTTTAGAGGATCATTATCAGCCGAATTGAAATTAGGGTCGTCCGAGGTAAAGCTCGGAGCGCCCACAAAGTTCAGCGTATAGGCGTTATCCGAATTGGGCGCGCTGATATTTAACGATTGAGTATCGCTAATCGAGGTCACGCTATTTTGGATACTGAAATTATCTTCATCCACTGCTGCATTCGCTGGTGTACCCAAGGTCACCCCATCACGAATAGTGCCGGTGACACTGGTGAAGTTACCGTCTTTATCGCCGATTGCGATGTTTTCGTAGAAGCTGGTGGATTGACTCACATCCGTTATGGTGGCGGTATAGCTTTCATTATCATCCGCCACAAAATCATCAAGGGTGATATGGGTTATCGTGCTGCTGTGGCCGCCGGTTATTTCGACACTGGTTGTTTTCGGCGTACTATCTTTGAAGTCTGCATCTACGGTTGTATCGGGATTATAGGTGATTGTCACGGTCAGCGTTGTACCCGCCGGTACCGTGACCGGATCGCCGTTTTTATCAACTAACGATACCGTATGCGTCAGGTTATTACCTTCATAAACGGTTGGCGAGTTAGTGATTTTGACATACACGGTATCGTCTTGGCCATAGGAACCATTGGTCGGATCATCATTGCCCGTTGAGCCGTCATCCTGTTTAACCGCAGCAGGATTATCCGTAATCGTCGAGGTGACGACTTTATGACTATCATCAATACTAGGCGACTCATAAGGCGTGTTTTGTAAATTAGAGATAGTCACGGTGAAGTTTTCATTACCTTCTGCGAAATAGTCGTCTTTGGCATCGACTTCGAATTTTTGACCAATGGTGACGGTGGTACTGTTCACCGTGTAATCATCCGTGGTGCCGTTATCCGGTGTGGCGCCATAGGACACATCCACCGTGCCGCCTTGTGTCGCCAAGGGTTTGCCATCTTCATCAATCGCCACGGCAACGTAGTACAACTTGCCACCTTCCGGTGTGGCATTGGTGTTTTTGGTTAAATCCACCTTGCCATCGCCATCTACAGGAATATCCCCTGCTGAATTGGTCGCGACCAGTACGATTTTGGTATTATCCTGGTCGGTTTCGACTTTGGTGCCTGGACTATCATCGTGAATCGTGGTCGTTACGTCTTTGCGGTTGCCGTCCTTGTCGCCGATAACCGTATTTTCAAACTCATTGCTATCGACTTGAGTAATGGCCAGTTTGTAGTCTTCATCCCCCTCGGAATAATAGTCGTCATTCGTCACAACAGTGAAGGTTTGGCTAGATTGATTGGCGCCAATGGTGACGTTAATCGTAGCATTGTGATTGTATTGCGTGTCGCCGTTTTCGGTAGAGATATGGGTATAGGTGACGGTCACAACCGTCGCCTGCGAAACCTTGACGTCATTACCGTCTTTATCAATCAGTTTAACAGTGTAATCGGTGGTAGTATCGCCTTCCTTAACACTGCCAGGCCCGGTAATAATCGCATACACCGTATCTTCTTCACCGTAGTTTCCGCTAGTTGGATCATCGGTACCGGCACTATCATCCGCTTGATTATCTTTTGATGGATTATCCGTAATTGTCGAGGTGACGACTTTATGGCTATCATCAATACTAGGCGATTCATAAGGCGTATTTTGTGGGTTGGAGATCGTTACCGTGAAGTCTTCATCACCTTCAGCGAAATAGTCGTCTTTGGCATCGACTTCAAATTTTTGGCCAATGGTAACGGTGGCACTGTTCGCCGTGTAATCATCCGTGGTGCCATTATCCGGCGTTGCGCCATAAGCGACATCGACCGTGCCGCCTTGTGTCGCCAAGGGTTTGCCATCTTCATCAATCGCCACGGCAACGTAGTACAACTTGCCGCCTTCCGGTGTGGCATTGGTGTTTTTGGTTAAATCCACCTTGCCATCGCCATCCACCAGCACTGCACCCGTTGAATCGGTCGCGACCAGTACGATTTTGGTATTATCCGGGTCGGTTTCGACTTTGGTACTCGGACTATCGTCCTGAATCGTGCCGTTTGCGGTGACTTTATCAGAGGGGGCGCCATTAGCTATGGTGTGCGGTTTAATACTTTCAAAGACATCAGCCGAATCGGTCACGCTAGAAATAGTGATTTGTAGCTGTTCATCACCTTCGGCGTAGTAATCGTCAATGGTCGGCACGGTAAATTCAACCGAGCTGCTGCCACCACTAATCGTCACGCTAACATCCGGAGTATAGTCGGTATTGGCGGTCGCTTGCTTCGCACCCAGGCCTGCATAACTCAGCGCGACATCAATACTTTTACCCGTCGGCACGTTCACCTCAGTCCCACTGCCATCGACAATGGTCAGTTTATATTTTAGCTCGCCACCTTCCGCCACCGTGTCAGTCACCGCTTCGATTTTGACAAACACCTTGGCTTCGGTATCGTTAATGGTTGTGGTGACAGGCGCTGTGTCGATTTCAACCGTTTCATATCCGCCTTGCGCCACGGGGCCATAAGAGCTAGCATCCAAGGTAACGGTGTAAGTTTCTGCGCCTTCATTCATCACGTCATTAAAGACAGAGGTATTAAAACTCTGCCCCAAGGTAATGGTTTGACCGTTATTGACAAAGTCCTGGGTGCCATCTGTGGTGGTTTGGGCAACAATCCCTTTCGCCACATCGTCATTAAACGACACCGTGACCTGACCCAGTTGCTGATCCAATCGTGTGCTGTCGTTAAACGCAGCGGTACCTTTTTCAAACGCATACGCAATGTAATT
>JAVETW010000023.1:0-36546 GCA_034005865.1 Thiomicrospira sp.
TCTATTTTTAGCCCATTGAATAAAGTCGGCAACGATTAAAAAGTACCCCGGGAACCCCATTTGCAAAATGGTGTTCAGCTCAAATTCCAAGCGCGCAACATATTCAGTACGTTTGGCTGCTTGTTGCTCAGCAGGCAAATGACCAAACAAAAATGCCAAACGCTCATCCAACCCCGCCCGGCATACCTGATCAAAATACTGATCCATCGTCATCCCTTGCGGAATCGGGAAATTTGGCAAGTAATACGTTCCCAGCTCAAGGGTCAAGTTACAGCGCCGCGCGATGTGTACGGTATTTTCGATTGCCTCAGGAATATCAGCAAAACGCGCAATCATCTCCTCGGAAGTTCGAAAATACTGCTCCTCCGAATAAGGTTTGGGACGATTTGGATCATCGAGCACATAGCCACCATGAATACAACAACGCACCTCATGCGCCTCAAAATCTTCTCGCTGTAAAAAGCGCACATCATTCGTTGCCACGACCGGCACATCAAAACCTTGCGCTAAATCCAGCGCCATTTGAATAAAGCGCTCTTCTTCGCTGCGCCCGGTTCGTACCAACTCCAAGTACAAGCGGTCACCGAAACGGTGCATCCAGGCCTGCAAATGTTGTTCAGCAAGCTGACGATTATCCAGTGCAATCGCTTGCCCTATATCACTTTGGCGTCCGGCCAGCACAATCAGGCCCTGATGATGTGCGTGCAACCAAGCGGCATCTATAACGGCAATTTGTTGGAGTTGATGGACTTTTTGATTTTGTAAATAACTTTGTGAAATCAATTTAGACAGGTTGAGATAACCCTCGTGATTTTGACACAACAAGGTCAAACGAAAGCACTCGCCTTCGGCGTGTTCAAGCCACACATCGGCGCCCAAAATCGGTTTGATGCCTTGCGCGCGTGCCGCGCTATAGAACTTCACCAACGCAAACATATTGCTTTGATCGGTTAAGGCTATGGCCGATTGCTGCGCTTTTTTGACTTCATTAATCAGCGGCTTGATATGGAGCAAACTGTCTACAACAGAATATTCCGAATGGACATGAAGGTGTACAAACTGAGACATAAGGGACTTAACCGCTCTCACATAGCGCGCAAATAAACGCACCATTTTAATGGCAAAAGCAGGATATTGCCAGCCGAACGGCATCAAATAGACCATACCAAGATAGCGCCAGCCATGCCTAAACAAAGACGGACACCTCGAATCAGCCCTGCACGAAAAAATACTGCGTTAATCTGCAGGCCTGCGCTAAAATAACGCCTACTTTCAACGTTGTGAAGCTTGCACCATGAGTAAAAAACGCGCCACTTCGTCCGCCCCGTTTTTAATCGACAGCCGCCAAACGCCTAGCTTTCCGCCGACACGTTTAGCGATGCGCGAACCCAATGGATTACTCGCAATTAGCTTTAGTCTGTCGGTGCCTTGGCTACTCGCTGCCTATCGCCAAGGTATTTTTCCATGGTCCAGTGAAGACGAACCGATTATGTGGTGGTCACCCGCACCGCGCACCGTGCTATTTACCGACCAGATTAAATTGCGCCGAAGCTTGCGCCAAGTTATGCGCCAGCAAGAATGGCAACTGAGCTTTGACCAAGCATTTGATCGTGTCCTGCACCATTGTTCAACTATCGAACGCCCCGGGCAAGACGGCACATGGCTACGTGCCGATTTACAAGCCGCACTGCTACAACTGCACCAACAAGGATATGCGCACTCGGTGGAGGTATGGCAACAAGGCCGTTTAGTCGGAGGACTGTATGGCATTGCCATAGGCCGAGTGTTTTTTGGCGAATCGATGTTTAGCCTCATCCCCAACGCCTCCAAAATAGCGCTGGTCATGCTCGCAAAACAATTAGCGCACTGGGGGTTTGAGATGATTGACTGCCAAATGGAAACCCCGCATTTACTTAGCATGGGCGCGTGCAACTTATCGCGTGAAGCATTTGAGCACCAACTACAGCAAGGCCTCGCACAACCAGCTATTGCAAAACCCTGGCATTTTGAACCTGCGTTGTTGAACGAGCATCATCTTAACCACCGCATCAACGCTACCGAAGGAAAGTTTTATGATGCCACGCCCTGATCAACGTCCGCTAAACCTAAGCTTGCGCCATTTTCATTTTCCGCTCAATGCTTGGTTATCTATCGCTCATCGCTTAAGCGGTATACTGTTAGTTATCGGCTTATTCTGCGCTATTGTCATTTTAAGCCACGTGCTACTCAAACCCGACAGCTTCGCCAGTTACCAAGCATGGCTAACGCAACGACACACTCAAATTCTTTTACTTCTCTTCGCCTTCGCATTATGGTTCCACTGGTTAGCCGGTTTACGTTTTTTACTTCTGGACCTCTGCCTCAATCCGACTTGCCAACGCTTTGTTCGTGCTGCCGCCAAAACACAACTTAGCCTTTGGCTATTGGGTTGTGGCGCTATCGTGATAGGGTGGTTAGCATGAATATATCCGCCAAACAACGTTATCTTGCACAAATTGGTTCAGCACTGTATCTTCTTCTAGCGCTGCCTTATCTCGGGGTACGCGTGTATTATGCGCCACTTACACAACTAAGCGATCTAATCACCTTTATGCGCGAAGCCGACATAGCACTACCAGGTCTCATCACCTTCTTACTGATGTTAGTGCATGGTTGGCTAGGGCTGCGCGATATTGCTATTGATTACCTGCCGCGCTCGCGTCTTTATCTTGCGCTAAAAGTGCTTGCTTTGAGCGTGCTGTTTTTAGGCGCTTGGATCGTTTTTTTAACCCTGCATTTGTTTGGAGGCGACTATGGCGTATAAACTCCATCAATTCGATACGCTGATTATCGGTGCCGGGGGCGCAGGACTGCGCGCAGCGCTACCCCTAGCCGCTCAAGGCTACCAGATCGCCGTCGTGTCAAAAGTCTTCCCCACACGATCACACACCGTTGCCGCCCAAGGCGGTATTAACGCCGCATTAGCGCAAGTAGGTGACGATCAATGGGATTGGCATATGTTCGATACCGTAAAAGGCAGTGATTATCTCGGCGACCAAGATGCGATTGAGTTTATGTGTCAGCAAGCGCCACAAGCAGTCATGGAATTGGAACAGTTTGGCGTGCCTTTTTCACGGCTGCCCTCAGGGCACATCTATCAACGCCCTTTTGGCGGACAAAGCCAGCGTTTTGGCCAACAACAAGCAGCGCGCACCTGTGCAGCCGCCGACCGTACCGGTCATGCGATTTTACACACCCTGTATCAACAAAATCTAAAAGCCGGTACACGATTTTTTAGCGAATATTACACTCTCGACTTTATCCATGATAAAAACGGACAAATTGTCGGGGTATTAGCACTCGATATTGCACAAGGCGACTATCACCTGCTCTGCGCACCGACCTTAATCATCGCCACTGGCGGCGCTGGTCAAATTTATCGCACCAATACCAATGCCATGATTAATACCGGCGATGGCTTAGGCATGACATTACGCGCCGGCCTAGCCCTACAAGACATGGAATTTTGGCAGTTCCACCCGACCGGCATTGCCGGTTTAGGCATGTTGATTTCAGAAGGCGCACGGGGAGAAGGCGGCATTTTGCGCAATCGTTTAGGCAGAGCCTTTATGAGCGACTACGCCCCGCACGCCAAAGACCTCGCCTCACGCGATGTGGTAGCCCGTGCGATAGCTATCGAAATCCGTGAGGGTCGCGGTTGCGGCCCTCACGCCGACTACATCGAGCTCGACCTAACCGGCTTAAATGCGCAAATAATTGAACAACGCCTGCCCGGCATTCGTGAGATTTGCCTCACTTTTGTCGGTCGAGACCCTATTACCCATCCAATCCCGATACATCCAACCTGTCATTACATGATGGGCGGGATTCCCACCAATCTTCACGGCCAAGTCGTGGCGTGTGACGATAACGGCACCTCACAGCCCATCAGCGGTTTGTATGCGATTGGCGAGTGCGCCTGTGTATCGGTACATGGCGCCAATCGCTTGGGCGGTAATTCGCTATTAGATTTAGTGGTATTTGGCCGCGAGGCCGCACGCCATATCAGCACCAACTTGCGCGAGCAATCGCGCCCAAGCTTAACATTAAACGATATCCAACTCGACACCATTAACGCGCGCTTGGCGCGCTGGCACAACCATTCCCAAAACACACAAGACAGCCTAGGTGCGATCAAGCGCGACTTACAACAAGTGATGGAACAACATTGCGGCGTTTTTCGCCAAGCCGCGCCGATGCAAGCCGCTTTAACCCAACTCGATGCGCTACAGCAACGTTTAGAACAAGTCAGTTTACGCGACAACGGACGCGTATTTAATACCGAACGCCTGCAAGCCTACGAATTAGAAAACCTGCTGGCCATTGCTTACGCCACCCTACACAGCGCGCTGGCGCGCGAAGAAAGCCGTGGCGCACATACTCGCGTTGACTATCCAGCTCGTGATGACCAAAACTGGTTAAAACATACCTTGTACTACGCCAAAAAGCATCGACTGGCATATAAACCGGTACAATTACGCGGCCTAACCCAGCCCGGTTTTGCCCCCAAAACACGTACCTATTAGCGCTAAGAAGGAAAGGCTATGCAATTTATCATTTATCGATTCCAACCCGATACCCATAGCGAACCCTATGAACAACGCTTCGAACTTACGGCGGATAAAATCTATCCAGGCATGATGTTGCTGGCGGCTCTCAACGCGCTTAAAGAACAAGACCCCAGCCTAACCTTTCGCAGCTCCTGTCGTGAAGGAGTGTGCGGATCGGACGGCATGAATGTCAACGGCGAAAACCGCTTAAGCTGCATCACGCCACTGAGCACACTGCGCGAACCGGTAATGATACGTCCATTACCTGGCCTGCCGGTAGTGCGAGACCTCGTGGTAGATATGACCCTGTTTTATCAACACTATGAACAGATTCAACCCTACCTGCAAGCCGAGCTAACGCAGCCGACACAACCGTTTCTACAAACCCCAGAACAACGCGAACAACTAGATGGTCGCTATGAATGTATCCTATGCGCGTGCTGCACCACCAGCTGTCCGTCGTTTTGGTGGAACCCAGACAAATTTATCGGGCCAGCGGCAGCACTGGCTGCCAGCCGCTTTATCTTTGACAGTCGCGATCAGGCGCACGACGCCCGCTTGCAACAACTCAACGATACCTTTGGCCTATTTCGCTGCCGTAATATCCAAAATTGCAGTGCCAGTTGCCCTAAAGGCCTTAATCCTAGCCAAGCGATTGCCCAACTCAAACACGCCCTGTTGCACCAGGACAAACCATGACACCGCCCCTCAAAAATCAGCAGGCCTGGTTAAACCCCCTACGTTGGCAAGCAAGACGTGGCGTGCTTGAGGCCGAAATATTATTAGCGCCATTTATTGACAGCCTCGCCCTGTCGGTGGATAAACCACCGTTTTTTGCTACGCTGTGCGAACTGCTCAATGAAAGCGATGAAAACCTAGAGCGCTGGTTATTACGCCCGCAACAGGCTCCCGCCAACTACCAAGCCCTGATACAAACAATTCGTAAAAATTATTTGAATTCAAAAGCCTAAGCCGTGGTATAATCCGCCACAATTTTTAACCAGGACATTCCTAGAAAAGGACATATGGCAAAGCAAGACGTAATCGAATTTGAGGGAACGGTCATCGAAACCCTTCCCAACACGATGTTCAAAGTACAATTAGAAAACGGACATGAAATTTTGGCGCACATCTCAGGACGTATGCGAAAAAACTACATACGCATTCTCGCTGGCGACAAGGTTAAAGTTGAACTTACCCCCTATGATCTAACCAAAGGCCGCATTACATATCGCGGTAAGTAAGTATCACCAACCATCCGATTTTCAGCTAAACCGCTCATTGGTGCGCGGTTTAGCTGGCTGAGTCTAAACGCAACAGCCTTTCATCTTGCCCCTCAAAATTACCAATTAGCCAAATTTGTTCAAACGGATGGGGCTGTACAGGTTTGATAAGATGGCGATTTTGCTCAAAATCCTGCGTTGTCCACAAAGGATTCGCATTACGAATAATCAACCACACCCGATGCGTGTGATAGCATTTATTTGATTTCAATGCCAACAGCCGATTTAACGCCTCCAGTAAACGATGGTCCGGCGGCGTACTGTGTAAATGGGATAATTCATGCCGTGTTTGCGCACTTAACTCGCGACCTAAGCGGTGCATCGCCTCTTGCTCACTACCATATAAATGGGCGATTTCTAAATCCAACTTCTGCTCACCAAGATAACAGCTAACATCTGGTTTGCGTGGCTGATTATGCCAAATATGGCGAAAGCGTACGCCATATTGCTTTTCATACAGACGCATAAACAAACGCGCAGCTTGATGTTCTAATTTACGTTTTTCTGCCTCACTCATCCGCCACTACTTTGCACCTGACTAAACACGTGCCAGAGCATATAGCCACCGTAAATTACCACCAATGCAATACTTAACAGCGTAATGGGACGCCAACCGCCTTTATCAATAGGCACTGGCTCGCCTCGCCACGCCATCCGCTTGTGACGCCACTGGCGTTTCAACATCCACCAAAAAAAATAGGCAATGCCTATTAACATCACATACTTAAGCATCGTGCTATGGTGCTCGCATTAAAGCACGCACCTTATCCAGTTGCACTTGGGTATCGACGCCAATGCCCGCACCAACCAGCGCATCCTCAACCAAAATACGCTCACCATGCCAAAGCACGCGCAACTGCTCTAGGCGTTCGACCAACTCCAACTCACAAGGTGGCCAACTGACATAGCGCTTTACAAATCCGGCTCGGTACGCATAAAGTCCAACATGACGGGTATAGTGCCAGTTATTCGGCATCTGCTTCGGATTAAGTTCAAATTCATCGCGCGCCCAAGGTAACGGCGCACGGCTAAAGTTAATCGCAAAACGCTCGACATTGCGACTCACCTTTACCGTATGCGAACTAAACAACGTTTCCAGATCCTCAATCGGTTCACACAAGGTCGCCATAAACACATCGTGACGCCCAGCCAAAGCTTGCGCCACTTGATGAATCAGCGTTGGCGGCAACATCGGCTCATCGCCCTGTAAATTAACAATAACCTCATCATCCGCCAAGGCCAAACGATCGATCACCTCCGCTATACGCTCCGTACCGGACTGGTGTTGCGCCGAAGTTAAGCACACCTGAGCACCAAAGCCTTCACACACCTGGCGTACCAGATCTGACTCAGTAGCAATAATCACCCGCGCCGCACCGGATTGGCAGGCCTGACGCCAAGTCCAGTAAATCATCGGATGCCCTTGAATATCAAGCAAAGGCTTGCCATGCAAGCGTGTAGAGGCAAAGCGTGCCGGAATAATGACACTAAACGACATAGTCACGCCTTTAAGATTTTTGTTGACGATAATGTTCCGCTTCTTCTGCGCTAATTGCACGCGCCTCTTCTTCTAACATCACCGCCATGCCATCACGAATCGGAAAAGCCAAATTCGCCGCCGTTGAAATCAACTCCTGACGCTGCTTGTCATATACCAATTTTGTTTTTGACACAGGACAAACTAAAATTTCTAATAAACGTGGGTTTAACGTCATAATGCGGTTCCTTTAACGACTTAGAGTTTTGGATGAGTCATAATGTGCGCCATTAATGCTTGAGTAAAAGCCTCGTCACACACCGGCTCAACCACCAACACCCACCAGTTGGGCTTGGCAAACGGCTCACATTTTACCGCATCTTTCGCCGTCATAAAGACCGGTTTTGTGCTTTCTAAGCCGAGAAAGTCTGCCGCGCGATACGAATGATGATCAGAAAAAGCCAGCGGCTGTAGCGCTATCCCCAAACTGTTTAAGCTAGCGTAAAAACGCTCAGGATGGCCGATACCGGCCACCGCATAACCACACTGACCGGAAAAAGCATCACAGCACACACGTTCACCATCGGTTAAACGATAAAAATACGCCGGTTGTAAATCCATTTGCCCCTGACAAGCGGGCGAAGGGTAAAACGCATCGGGCGCGCCGTTAAATACCAAGTAGTCTACCGTTTGCAAGCGCGCGGGCGCCTCGCGCAACGGCCCGGCGGGCATACAGTAACCGTTACCTAAACCATTATTCGGGCGCGCCGCATCCAACATCACAATCTCAATATCGCGCGCCAAAGCGTAATGTTGCAAACCGTCGTCACTAATCACCACCTGCGGCGCATCATGCGCGCACAATAACGCCAACGCATCACGTCTGTTAGGCGACACCACCAGCGGACAGCCTAACGTTTTTGCGAGCAAAACCGGCTCATCACCCACTTCCACAGGCGAGCTTTGTGCATTCACCCATCGTGGAAACTCACGTGAACGCCCGCCATAGCCGCGACTAATCACACCGTAACGAATACCCTGCAACGCTAATTGACGCCCCAACCATTGAATAAACGGCGTTTTACCAGTGCCACCGACCACGATATTACCCACCACAATCACCAAGCATTGACTCTGCGGCGGCTGCGCGCGAAACCTTGCCAAACGCCGAGCCGCTACCCACGCCACCCATTTAGCCAACGGCAAAAGCAAGCGCGTGCGCCAATTAACAGATAACCAAAAACCTGGCCAAGCCATGCGCATTTCCTTATTTCTAAAAGCCCTATTCGGTATAATGTTGTTTTTTGTGCAAATCGCGTCCTTTTTAACGGCTGAACGGCGCACACGCACCCTTCCACGAGGCAACACGAGAGAGCATGGGTAAACGCAGTCTGTATTTAATACAAAACGAAATCGAAAGCCTTGATATTCTCTGGCAAAAATGGCGAGCAGATTTAAGCAATAAACGCCTCGAAAATGCGTTTATCAGCCAGCTTAACAATCTCACCTTGCTGATAAGCGTCAACCATCGCAGCCAAGCACATAAGTTTATCATCAAACAAAGCCGTGCATTTAAGCAACTGATTGACCAAGTAAACGACTTTTGCCACCACCTTGTCGATAATAACAAGCTAGAACGTATCAATCAAAGCCTTAGCGCGTTACACCAAGTGGAACTCAAAAAAAAGTACCAAGCTAGTCTCGCCTACTTTTACAACCTTAAACACCCGCTCGATTCCCATGCGATTGTGTCATCGACCGACCAATACGGCACTATTTTATCGGTGAACTCCACGTTTTGCCAAATATCGGGCTACGCAAAAGAATCACTGATTGGCGAAAACCACCGCCTGCTAAACTCTAAAACCCACGATCAGACTTTTTTTCAAACCATGTGGAAAACCATCCTCAACGGTCAAACTTGGAAAGGAATTGTTTGTAACCGAAAAAAAAATGGTCAGCTGTATTGGGTCGAATCAACGATCACCCCGCGCCTTAACGACAATCAAGAACTCGAAGGATTTATTTCCATTCGAACCGACGTAACCCCGACAATCATCGCCCAACAAGAAGCGGAAGCTGCCAATGCCGCCAAGTCAAAATTTCTTGCCAGCATGACCCATGAACTGCGCACTCCGCTAAACTCCATTATTGGCTACAGCCAGCTTTTGCAAACCAGTCAACTCGACAGCAAACAACTACAGCATTTAGAACTAATTCAAAATAGCGGCAAATACCTGCTCAGCTTAATTAACGAATTACTGGATTTATCCAGCATCGAAGCCGGCGCTTTTTCAATTAGCATTGAACCGATTGACATTCAGCACACCCTTGAGGAATGTCTACGCCTAGTCAGCCCGCTCGCGCAACAAAAAGCCATCACACTCCATTGGCAAAGCAACGCCGATACACCGATATTTGTAGAAGGCGACTTAACACGCGTTAAACAAGTGATTATCAACTTTTTAACCAACGCCATTAAATACAACCATCCGCAAGGTGAAGTATGGGCCAGCATTACCCCTAACACCGAAAACCAATGCCTGCGCCTGAGCATCAAAGACAATGGCTTTGGCATTGCGCCAGACAAGCAAAAACACGTTTTCGAACCGTTTAATCGCCTAGGTTTTGAAGCAAGTAATACCGAAGGCACCGGCATTGGCTTATCTATCACCAAAAATTTAATAGAATTGATGCAGGGTCAAATCGGCTTTGAAAGCAGCGAAAACCAAGGCTCACTTTTTTGGTTTGAATTACCAATAACGCAAGCGACGCTAAATACACTCCCGCCGTCGGTGACAGTACCAGCTTCTGCTCGCCCAACCCTGCTGTATATCGAAGATAACCCACTTAATATGGCGCTAATGGAAGATATGCTGGCACAACTAGGCGAATATACGTTATTTATTGCACCAACTGGCGTATACGGCCTACAACAGGCCCGTGATCATCATCCGGATATCATATTGATTGACCTCAATCTTCCAGGATTAAATGGCGGTGAAACCCTATCCCTGTTAAAATCCTTGCCCAACCTGCAGGATATAGGAACCCGTTTTTATGCCATCAGCGCTCAAGCTAATGTTGATTTTACGCAAATGGGTTTTGACGGCTACCTGCTCAAACCTTTAAATATGGATGCCTTAGCGGCACTTGTGGTTAACGAATAGATGACAGCAACCAGCCAACACTTTGCCCACTTTCACATCGCCCTTGTTGATGACGAACCGCGCAACTTAGACTTACTAAACGAAGTCTTAACCGAACAAGGTTTTATGAATCGAGTAAGCTTTACCAAAGCGACTCACTTGATAGGCTATCTGCAACAGCATGAAGTCGATTTAATTTTGCTCGACCTTAATATGCCAACCATCGATGGCTTAGGGGTGTTGCAATGGATCAAACGTCATTTTAGCCAACCCGAAACCCCGCTCATGCCGAATGTAATTATGCTCACCGCGCAAGCCGATCACGCGCACCGCATTAATGCCCTAAAACAAGGCGCCCAAGACTATATCACCAAGCCCTTTGATATCGAAGAACTGGTACATCGGATAGTCATTCAGCTAGAAAAACGCCATCTAACGAAACAACTTTTACAACAAAACAACAACCTAGAAGAACAAGTTCAACAAAGAACGCAAGATTTACAAGCGGCGTATTTAGAAGTTGTCGCGCGCTTGGGCAAGGCAGCAGAATACCGTGATAACGAAACCTCAAACCACGTCAAACGCGTCAGTCTGTTTTCCGAAATTTTAGCTAAAAAAGCCGGTTTGAGTGATGAGCAAGCCCACCTTATACGTTTAGCCAGCCCAATGCACGATGTCGGTAAAATCGGCATTTCCGATCACATCCTGCTCAAACCCGGGAAACTCACGCAAGAAGAATATGCCCAAATGCAAAAACACGTCGAAATCGGTTGTGAAATTCTTGCCGGCGCCAACTCCCCTTTACTCACACTGGCCCATGAAATTGCCCTCACACATCACGAAAAATATGATGGTAGCGGCTATCCAAACGGCTTGAAAGGTGAAAACATTCCCCTGAGCGGACGCATTGTGGCGATTACCGACGTATTTGATGCACTCACCTCAGAACGCCCTTACAAAACCGCTTGGGCAATCGATCAAGCGCTCGACCTGCTAACTAGCGAAAAAGGGAAGCACTTTGATCCAAACTTAGTAGACCTGTTTCTCGATGCGATGCCGGAAGTGACCGCGATTATCCGTGAATACCAAGATCGCTTTTAGGTCAACACCGTTAAACAACGACCTAGCCAATCCAGGTTATATCGCAACCACGCTCAGGCATACGCCTTTTCGCCTTACTCTCGCCCTGTGGTGCATTGATGATGATACCAGCGCGCCTGCGCAGGGCGCGCCCGCGTAACTAAATGCCAAGACTGAGCCTGCACATCAATTTGAATCGCTCCATCACACGCTGTATTAAACCAAGCGGCCCCCTGTTGCTCAACCCGCGCAATCACTGCAGGCTTTGGAAAACCAAAACGATTGGCATAGCCACTACTAAATAATACCAACTCCGGTTGCAGCGCTCGTAAAAACACCTCATCCGTACTATGTTCACTGCCATGATGACCCGCAATCAGAATTTGGCTGCGTAACGCCTCCTGTGGATAACGAGCGACTAACCGCTTCTCATAAGTGCGACTTAAATCACCACTGACCATCAATGCTTGCGAACCGACACTCACCCGCAATACACAAGATGCGTCATTATGCGACCCAACCGGCTGTTGATCTGGATGAAGTACATCAAAACGCACCCCATCCCACTGCCAAGACATTCCACTTTCACACGCCTCAAACCCCTTTAACCCCAAACGTTCAACTTGTCCGCTAAGTTTAGTGTTGACTGCAAACGCCGCCAGCACACTCTCAGCACCGCCCGCATGATCGTTATCGGCATGACTAATAATTAACGCGTCAACCTGCTCATAACCGCCTGCTTGCAAATAAGGAACTAAAGCAAATTGCGCCGCGTCTGCACTATTTCCCCAGCGTGGTCCAGCGTCATACACCAACACATGATGACGTGTTTCAACAACCAACGCCTGTCCCTGACCCACATCCAACAACGTGACGCGAAACGCCCGCAAACCAAGTGAAGGCGATAGCGACAATGGCCAAACTAACGCCACCGCCAGCACAAGCAAGCTTAGCCATTTCAACCAGGCCTGCTGAAATCCCAGTAATGCAAACAACGCCGCATAAGCCAGCAACACCCACTGCCCTGCAATCGGCGGCAGCGTAACCACCGCATAAGGCCAAGCACCAATCTGCGTCAAAGCCCACCAAAACCCATGCCACAAAACATCACTCAGCTTAGCTAAATACAGCGCAATATCCGGTACAAAATATTGAAACAACGCCTGCAAAAATACTAAAGGCAAAGCCAAAAAACTAACAAACGGCACAGCGAAAACATTAGCCAGAACGCCATACAAAGGTAATTGCTGATAAAAAAACCACAAACTCGGTAACAGTGCCAGCGACAAAACCAGTTGCACCACCAACGTTTGCTGCCAGACCCGTCGAGATTTTAGCCAAGGCTGAGCCAACACCGAAAAAATCAACGCAACCGCTAAAAAAGACAACCAAAAACCAGCCGACAGCACTGCTGAAGGCGAATAAATTAACACCAGCGCCGCCGCCAGGGCTAGCGTCGGCCAAGGTTGGAACTTACGCCGTAACGCGATAAACGCCAAGCCAACCATCACCATAATCCACGCGCGCTGAGTCGGCACCGTCCAACCCGCTAACATCGCATACCCTGTAACAGCAAGAGCAGCAAACATCGCCCCAACCCACACTTGTGGCCAAGAGGCCACAAAAGGTAAAACTAAAGCAGCCCGCCACACAACGCGTCCAATGACATAACTCATCGCGGCAATCAACGCTAAATGCAAGCCCGAAATCGCCATCAGATGAATCGTTGCTGTTTGACGCAACACTTCCCATTGCAGTTGACTAATGGCCGACTTATCACCATACAACAACGCCTGATAAATACCACGAAAAGGCGAATCCTGCCAAAGCGGCGCCAAGGTTTGCGCAACCTGTTGTCGCATCAAATGAATATTCCACCCCGTTGCAACCCGTTGCGCCAAAGCCGGATCGCTCACATAGCCACGCCCGGCTAATCCAGCTTGATAAGCCCAAGCTTCATAGTCCAGCCCAACCGGATTCATCATCGCATGAATCGGCTGCAACTTAACCGGCCAACGCCAACGCTCACCCGATTGCGGAACCTGCGCACAATCATAACAACTCAATCGAATTCGGCGCGCAGACAACGACTGCCAGTGCTGTTGATCAGTCGAAACCCGGCTTAATTCAACATCAAAACGCAACAGCGAGCGCGCCGATACTCGCTGCTCAACCAAACTCACCACCTCTGCCTCAATCCACACAACTTGACCGGGAATAAGCGGCTCCAATGAGGGACGTAAAAATCCAAACAAAGTCGCCAAAATAGCGCCTATAATAAAGCCCGCCATGGCGTGGGCAGCGCGCTTGTTAAAACAGCGCCACAAACACCCGAGCGCCAGCAACCCGGCAAAAACGAAACTAAACCACGGAAGTAAAAAGGGAAGTTGGTAAACGCCAACCACCCCGCCGATTAAACCGATAACGAATCCGATAAACATGCCGAAAAAACTCATAAAGCGCTATATGCCCAACCCCAAAAAACTCTACGAAATCAAAGGGTTTAAGCGGTTTGCGCATTGGTTTGATGACCCGAACCTTTGGCACTTAAATCGTCAATCCGTGGCCAAAGGATTTTTTATCGGGTTATTTTGGATGGCGATTCCAATGCCTTGGCAAATGGCGGCCGCAGCCTTCTTCGCTATCTTGCTTAGGGCTAATTTACCATTAAGTGTCGCGCTTGTGTGGATAAGTAATCCAATTACAATGGGCCCCATTTTTTATTTTAACTATCAAATCGGCGCTTTATTACTCGGAGAACAAGCACGTGAACACGTGAGTTTTGCGTTGAGCGTTGAATGGCTAACCAATAGTTTTGTCACGATTTGGCAGCCATTAATACTCGGCAGTGTAACGGTGGGACTGGTGTTGGCGATCAGCAGCTATTTATTAGTGCTGTTATTTTGGCGAATTCATGTCTATCTAAGCTGGCGCCATAGATTGCGCAACCGTATCAACAAGCAAATTTTTAAACGCCCAAAACTGACCAAACCGGCCGATTTTGTGCATAAAACCGACCAAACGCCTTAAGGTGACGGCGAGTGCTCAGCTTGACGCGCCAGCTGACTTTCGGCAAGACTGACAAATCCACATTGATTCGCTTTAGCCGCCATCAGTAGCTGCTGATGGCGGGTCACTAACGTCATTACCTGTGTTTGTTGTTGTGCATCAAAACGCGCCAGCTGCCCGCTAAACACAAGTTGTTCCTGTCCGCCTTGACTCAACAACATCATGGTTAAAGGCGCAATCCGCGTCAAAGCAAAGGTTTGCTTTTCACGCTGCATCAACGTCGTGATTAGCGCCGCCAAGTCATACTGAATCGCATCCAATGCAAACTCAGCCTCTAAACACCGCATCGCTTGCGGATTAAGTGTCGATGGCGATGACGGCGCTGTTTGGCAACCACTCATCCCCCAAGCCAGCAACACAATGCTGGCCAATTTAATCACATATTTTCGCACGCACGCTTCCTCTGTAAATAATCCACTAGATGACCATCATGGCCAAAACCATTCACCGATTGCTGCAATACCTCTAAAACCGCGGCATAATCAAACGCCTGCAAAGCTTGCTCTAACGCCACCAACACCGCTTGGTAGGCATCGTAACTCAAAAACGCCTCATGTGCTTTCATAATACGCGGATGCTCAGTCGTCAATACCTGATCACCGATAAGCAACTCCTCATACAACTTCTCACCCGGGCGCAAGCCGGTATATTCAATGGCAATGTCGCCTTCGCCTTGAGCATTGATAACATCGAACCCAGATAATTTGATCACTTGACGCGCGAGATAGTCAATCTTCACCGGCTTGCCCATATCCAACACAAACACCTCACCGCCTTGGCCCATCGAACCAGCCTGAATCACCAAACTCGCCGCTTCAGGAATCGTCATAAAATAACGCGTCATATCCTTATGTGTCACCGTGACTGGCCCACCTTGCGCTATTTGTTGGCGAAACAACGGAATTACCGAACCTGATGAACCTAACACATTACCAAAACGCACCATAATAAAACGAGTAGCGGGAAACTCAACTTGCAACGCTTGCAGGGCCATTTCTGCCAAACGTTTGCTCGCTCCCATCACATTAGTTGGCCTCACCGCCTTATCGGTAGAAATTAACACCACATTCTCCACCCCGCACTGCGCGGCCACCTTAGCAAGAAGATGTGTACCGAACGTATTGTTATACAAACCCTCTTGTATATTATGTTCAACGATAGGCACATGCTTATACGCCGCCGCGTGATACACCGTATTTATCTGATAACAAGTCATCAGCCGATGTAACTTTGCCTCATCCAATACACTGCCCAACAAGGCAACCAGCTCAATGCCTTTGGCCTGAGCCAATGGCCTCAACTCGCGCTCAATTTGATACAAAGCTAACTCGCTAAGCTCATACAACAACAAAATACGCGGCGATTGTTTTAACACTTGGCGACACAACTCCGAACCTATCGAACCGCCCGCGCCGCTAATTATTACCGACTTATTTTGAATGCAGCGTGCCAACAATGCCGGATTTGGCGGCACAGGATCACGCCCCAATAAGTCCTCGATACGCACTTGACGCACATCGGAAAACGACACCTTACCGCCGACAATTTCGTCTAATCCCGGCAAGGTTAAAACCGCTAACTCAAACGTTGATAACCACTCCAACACCTCACGGCGCTGGTTGGCGCTCAATGACGGGATCGCCAAAAATAACGTTTCAATGTGATAGCTTTGAATCAGGCCTGCTAAATCTTGGCGACGAAACACCTTAACCGAGCTGATTTCATGTTTAAACAGATTCGGATCATCATCAATAAACGCGACTACGTTATAGTCATCAATTTTTTTTAAGGCGCTCAGCAGTTGTTGGCCGGAACTGCCGGCGCCAAAAATAATCACCGGATGACAAGGTTTGCCGTTAAACCTTTTCGCGTGCTCCAACAACAACCAGCGTGCGGCAAAACGTGTTGAAGCAATAAAAAACAACCCTAACAACCAAGTAATGACAATCGCCGAGCGCGGATACACCAAATCCAGCATAAAAATGCCTGCGGCCCAAACTAAACACACCAACGATACCGAACCGAACACCGTTAAAACAAAGCGATGACTAATATGTCGCACGATGGAACGGTATAAACCCAGCACAATAAAAATGGGCAAGGCCAACAGCGTGAATAGAAAAATCGCTGGAATATAAGGGTACACATCCACGCTTTCGCCCAAACGCAACCAAATCGCCAGCACCGTTAGCAAAGTTAAACCCAATACATCAATTAAAATCATGATGATGCGTTTATTGGCACGCGATAACAAAGCAAACACTTCAAGTAGCTTCATAGCGAGACGCTACCTTGTGCCTGCTGCATCACTTGACGCAATACCGTACAAGTGCGCTCGATTTGCGCCTCGGTTAAAGTGGGATGAACCAAAAACATCAACGCCGTTTCAGCCAGAGCTTGCGCATTTTTTAAACGCTCACGCGGACGAAACTCTGTATTATCAAAGGCTTTCTCTAAATACACCTCAGAGCACGAACCACTGTAGCAAGGCACCCCGCGCTGATTGATTTCGTCGATAATTCGATCCCTATCCCAGCCCTCAGCCAGCGCTTGCGGCTTAACAAACACATAACATTTATAAAACGCGTGCTCGATATGTTCGGGAATATTGGGTACACGCAGCGCCGTGCAGCAACGCGCCGCTGCAAAAATGGCCTGCGCATGACGCCGACGCATCGACTGCCAACTCGGCATATGCGTTAATTGAATCAAGCCAATCGCCGCCTGCATCTCGGTCATACGCCAATTCGTGCCAAATGATTCATGCAACCATCGAAATCCCGGCGGATGCGCCCGCTCATAGACTGCGGACCAAGACTTGCCATGATCTTTATACGACCACACCCGCGACCACAGCGTTTCATCTTGCGTCGTGACCATACCGCCTTCCCCGCCGGTCGTCATAATTTTGTCCTGACAAAAACTCCACGCTGCCAAATGACCAAAACTTCCTACCGACTGCCCGGCAATTTTAGCGCCATGCGCCTGCGCACAATCCTCGATAATGCGCAAATTATATTGCGCCGCCAGTGCCATAAAAGCAGGCATATCACAAGGCCAACCAGCCAAATGCACACACACAATCGCTTTCGTATTGGCATTAATTAACGGCTCGACAGTATTAACGGTAATGATTTGCGAGTCCAAATCGACATCGGCAAACACTGGCTTTGCGCCCGCATTGACAATCGACGAGACACTGGCTAAAAAGGTGCGCGAAGTCACGATAACCTCATCGCCCGCGCCAATATCCAACGCTTTCAACGCCGCATCGAGCGCGACTGTGCCATTCATCATACTCACCGCATAACGCGTACCACACCAGTGTGCAAACGCCTGTTCGAAATCACGACACAAACTGCCAGTCCAGTAATTCACACGATTGGACAATAACACCTGACTCACCGCTTGCGCCTCCTCTTCGCTATAGCTAGGCCAAGGGGCAAAAGTCGTATTCAACATAGCCATTCCTTCTTATCACGCATCAGCGACAAACCTTGTGTTAAATCAATCTGCGCTTGAAATCCAAAACGTTCGCGCGCTAAATCCCCGTTTAAATCAAAACGTACAAACGGCGTATAACCGCCCGCACTAGTCAGTTGCAGTTGCCCTGATCCGGCCACCTCCAACGCCGTGCGCGCCATATCCGCCACTGAGTACACCTGACCACTGAGGTTATACACGCCCCACGCCTGCTGCTGATAAGCCAACCAAGCGGCGCGCGCGACATCAGCCGCATGAATAAGATTAATCCGATTTTCACCCTCACTCAGGCTAAGCGTTTCGTCGGCCTGCGCTCGCGCTAACAACTTCGCCAACAACTTATCCTTGGGCAACCCATGGCCATATACCGAAGAGGGACGCAAAATAATCACCGCCAAACCTTGCGCGCGATAATGCTCAAAAATCGATTCGGCCAAATATTTCGAATAGCCATACTGCCCCCCAAACCCTAACCCGCTCAGCGCCGCTTGCTCATGAATATCGGCCGCATGGGCATCGGCATACACCGTTGCGCTGGAAATAAAAACCAGCGGTACGCCGCGCGAACAAGCCCAATCTGCCAGATTCATACACGCACGCACATTGGTATCAAATAAGGTTTTGAGCGCCAAACTATCCTCTGTTTGCGCCGCTTGCGGTAATGTCGCCGCAAAATGAAATACCGCTTCACATCCGGCAAACAACGCATCAAACTGCGCCACAGTTTGCCACTGGTTTAAATCCCAATCGGCGCGAGTTAGCTTTTTGCAGGCCTGCTGATGTTGTTGTAGAAAGACCGATAAATGACGACCAATCATGCCATTGGCGCCGCTAATAGCTACTTGCACGACGCTCTCCTTGTCACTAAAAGCACATCCTCTGGCCGAGAAGGCTCAAACATTTTGTCTGCCACAAGTCGCGTTAAATCAGTATACGCAACCACCGCCTCCATCCAATAACGCAATACCACCGCATCATAATCAATGTTCACTTCACAAGCCTGACCTAAACGCGCTTTTAAATAATACGCCAACGGATTAAACCCTAGATGAGCGCAAAAAGGCGTGGTACCGGAAAAACGACTATTAATTTCAAACAATTTCGGTTGCCCTTGTGCATCCAAGCGCAACTGGAAATTACAGCCACCCTCAATGTCCAAATGCGCCGCCACATCTCGCACATACTGCTCAATACGCGCCGATTTTACCGGCTGCGCACGATAGGTATCACCCGCGCGCAATACCCGTTTCAAAGCCAATACCGGCGAAACCTGCTCCCCCACCTTCACCAACGTACAGGTATATTCATCGCACGCCTCACCAATATACTCCTGCACTAATAAGCCCTCGGCTTGATATTGATGCTGGGTCAATTCGGCGGCGCTCGCCACCTTATACACCCCTATCGAGCGACAGCCCACCGCTGGCTTAACAATCACCGGATAGTGCCAGCTATCAACATCGGTTTGTGCCAAATACTCAGTACGCGGATGCGCCAAGCCAGCGGCTTGCAAAAAGGCATAAGTGCGATATTTATCATCGGCAATCGCAATCGTTTGCGCGGATGAAATCACCGTATGCACCCCATACGCCTGATAAATCTGCGATTTATACTGCGCACAAAACGCCAATTCAACATCGGTACCGGGAAAATAATAGTCCACCCGATATGCACTGAAGATACGCGCCAACGAAGCCATATAACCCGGCGAATGACATGATTCGACCAAACAAGCGACATCAGCGGCATACAATCCCGTCGCCCATTCGCTCATATCGGCGCCGATAATACGCAAAGGTATATCGTCGATCAATTTCAGTGACTTAATAATCCCCTGACCGACACCGCCTCCGGCGCCGGTGACTAACACTGTAATCACCGCTAACTCCTTAAATAAGCCATTAGTTTTTGCTGGGTAGGCGCTGACAAATCCGATGCCCTCAAAGCCGCCAACATCGGCTTGATATCCACCGCAAGCGGCTTTAACTCAATGCTAATCCCCGCCGAATCGAGCTCCAATAACGCATAACAAAAGCCGCAACCACGCGGTTGCCCAACCGACCCCGGATTCAACAGCGCACACGCGTCAGCCGCACGCGCCAAACGCCACGTCAAGCCGTGTTTAGTATCCGCCTCACCTTGACGTAACCACAGTCCTTGACGATGTGAATGACCAAATACGCCCAACTGCATCTGCTGCTGTGCCAGCACCTCGAACGCCGCCTGCTGCAATGGCGACTGATCCAAATAGCGCCAATCGCCATAAGCAAAGGGATTAGCGTGCGCGAATAAAATCGACTCAAAACACCATGCGTCACGCCACTCAAACACCTCGGCTAACGGCACATAACGCAACGCTCGCGCCGTCCACTCAATCGACTCCTTGACAAAATCGGCCATCTCATACAACGACGAACGCCCCGCTTGCCAATCAAAATAAAACTGATCGTGATTACCACGTATCATTTCTAAACGATGCTGCGCCTGATAATTAAGCAATAACTCAATCACCTCATTAGGCTGCAAACCATAAGTCAATAAATCACCCAAACACACCGTAATATCAACGCCTGCGGCCTGTATTTCCTTTAAAGCACAGCGCAAACCTTCAGCATGGCCATGAATATCCGAAATCACCGCGATTTTAATCCCCATTACCACTGCATCCTTTGCAACCCTTACCTAATCAACCGCCGAATTTAACCGACGCGTGCGCATCATCTCGTCAAAACGAGGCATCGTAGCGTGCCCGTCGGCACTGATACCATCGCGCGCGCAGACTTTTTTAACCGTCCACCACAAAATACGCATATCCAACGCCAGCGACTGATGATCGACATACCACACATCGAGCTTAAATTTATCGTCCCAACTAATCGCATTACGCCCATTAACCTGTGCCCAACCGGTAATCCCCGGACGCACCTCATGGCGGCGCGCTTGCTCATCAGTGTAATAAGGCAAATAATCCATTAACAACGGGCGCGGCCCCACCAAACTCATCTCACCCTTTAGCACATTCCACAACTCCGGCAACTCATCCAAACTACTGGCGCGTAAAAATCGACCAAATCGCGTTAAACGCTGCGCATCGGGTAACAAATGCCCCTCGCTGTCGCAGGCATCCAACATCGTGCGAAACTTAACCAACTTAAACGGCTTCGCATACCGGCCTGGGCGGACTTGACAAAACAACACCGGCGCACCTAAGCGCCAGCGGATTACCCCCATCAACCCCAGCAACAACGGCGACAACACAATTAACCCAATCAAGGCCACAATAAAATCAAACGCGCGCTTCACATCCAATCTCCATTTCTCGCAATAAATCGCGATTTACCTGATGCACATCGTACTTAAGCAGCGCACGTTGGCGTGAAGCCAACCCCATGCGCACACGTTCGCTCGGCGCCTCAATCAAACGGCGCATCGCTTGCGCCAACGCCGATACCGACTTTACCGGCACCAACAGCCCGTTCTCACCATCCACCACAGTTTCACGACAACCCGGTGCATCGGTGGTGATAATCGGCCTCGCCATCGCCATTGCCTCCAATACCGTCCGCGGCGTCCCTTCTCGATAAGAAGGCAACACATACACCGAACAGGCCTCAATTTGCGGACGGACATCCGCCAAACGGCCAACAAACTCGATTACCCCTTGCGCCACCCAAGCATCTAACTCCGCTTGCGCAATCGCATCCGGATTGTGATCTATCCACCCCACCAAACGAAATCGAGCCGCCGGATAATCTTGCTTAACCAGCGTAGCGGCCTGCACATATTCGCGCACGCCCTTATCCCCCAGCAAACGCGCGATTAACAAAAAACACGCCTCATCCGGTAACGGCGTTGGCGCAAATTGCGCCACATCAATCCCCGAACCATTGATAATAAAATGCGCCGTCACGGGCGCCAATAACCCCTGTTCGCGAAATAACGCCACATCATCCGGATTTTGAAAAAACACCTTATCCACCCGCGCCAACGCTAAACGATACAATCCACGCACCACGATTTGTAACCAAGTTTGATCACGTAAAAACGCATACCCCAATCCAGTGATCATCACATAACGCCGCGGCACCCGACACAGCCACGCCGCTAAGCTACCAAACACCACCGGCTTAATGGTATAAGCCAACATATAAGAAGGGCGTATGCGGCGCATTAAACCAATTAAAGCAAACAACGCCCTTAAATCGGCCAACGGATTCATCCCGGTACGCTGCAACGGCACATCATGAGTCTGCACCCCCCATGCCCGTAACCTATCCGCCACAATCCCCACCTGGCTCAGGTTCGGCGCGGCCACATGCACCTCGCAACCAGCGGCCAACAACGCTTGAATCAGCGCACCGCGAAAGTTAATAATTGAATCAGCAAATCCGGCCAATAACAAAAAACGCATTAAGCCTTCTCCTGTTCTGGCAGGCCTGCAAACCACACCTGATGATAATCCCGAATCATGCTCGCAAGACTAAAGCAATCGACAATGCGCTGACGGCAGGCTAATTCCCGCTCTCGCCATTGCGCCACACTCAAACAGCGCTCATCAAGCGCATACATAATCGCCTTCGCCAACGCGCCAAAATCATTAGGCGCGACCACCCAACCGGTTTGATCAACAATCAATGCCGCATCGCCCACACGCGTCACCACACAAGGTGTGCCGCACGCCATCGCCTCCGCTACTACGTTCGGAAAAGCCTCACCAAACGCCGAAGACAAAATGTGTAAATCCAACGCATTCATCAACGCCGCAATATCCGCGCGTTGTCCCAGCAACGTCACACCGTCAACCAAATCATACTGCTTTAACCAATCCATCAAAGTGCGATTATCCTGATCCACCCCTGGCCCAATTAATAACGTATGAAATCCATAGCCTTGCTGCTTCACTTGCGCCAACGCACGAATCAAATTGAGGTGATCTTTTTGCGGATTAAAACGCCCAACCATCCCCAACACCGGAACACTCGGATGCAAATGCAATGTCTCACGCAACTGCTCACGCAAGGTTTTATCCACCACAAAACGCGTTAAATCATAGCCATTCGCAATCACCACGCCCTTGTCTGAGACATACCCCATCACCTCATGCGTTTGTTTCGCTTGATGCGCACAATAAATAATCTTTTCAGGCAACCAACTCGACAAAGCAGCACAGGCTTTAGCCACCCAAATTGTTGTCCGCTTCGATTTACCGGCCTCAAACGTCGTGTGGCGCACATTCCAATACACCCGCTTTATTCCCAGCCAGCGCGCCATCAACCCGCCGATTAAATCCGCGTGATACATCCAAGTCTGCACCAAATCCGGTTGCAGTTGCTTTAATAAACGGCGCAAACGCAACAAACCACTGAACGTGATCCGACCTTGCGGCATATTCAAACAAAACACCGCCACGCCGACCTCCTCTAACGGCGCACCATAACGCCCCGCATCCATCATAGAAATAACACTATGCCGATGGGTTTTATCATGCGCACACAAGCGATACAGCACCGCCTCCGCACCGCCATTATTTAAGCCGGTAATCACATGAACAACATGGCTCATTAGCCCTCCTTTGCGCCAACGCACGCTTTAACATTATGCCTGTTTTCTGTTATCGCCTGTAATTGCGCACGAATATGGGCTATCCAAATAGACTTATCTGCAATAAGCACAAATAAAAAATACAAAAATATCGGCGTAAACATCCACTTTTGTCGAGACGCAATACCCAAATTTGCTGTCGTCATCGCCAAAATCATCCAAGTGAGCAACATAAAAATAAACAAAAACAACCGATTTTCTTTCGCGTCATACACCAACAATTTTATTTTGTTCGAAAAAATACTCGGTAACGCTAATAATAATAAAAACATTAAAAACATATTTTCTATCGAAGTTAACAACCCAAACAGGTTTTTAACCTCATAAGGTAACGGGCGAAACATATAAGTAAACATTTGCACAGGTAAACTCATCTCACTGATATCGATACTGCCGCCGCCATGCTGGTTATAACCTTGACGCTTTTCAATTTGCTGATTCACGCTTTCAATATTTGCGCCTTCATCCAAACCAACAAATTTTAACAACATTGGCAACATAACCACCATCAATGCAACCGAAGCAAAGCTAAACAACACTTTTTTAACTAACGAAAAATTACCCAACAAAAAAAACGACATCGACAATGCCGCTAATAAAATCCCGCCAACGTGCGGACGTACAATCAGCATAACCGCTAAAGCAAACGCCAACAGTTTCCAGCGCTGACGCAAGTCCAACGCCGCCCACAAAGTCAAACCAGTCGCCATAAATGCAATCGCATCCTTACCCAAAGCCGACGACCAAAAACTCACCGATGGCAACAACACAATCAACGTCGCCAATAATCTGACCCGCTTACTACTCAAATACGTGATATGCCTAAGCGCACCATCAAAAGCTAATAAACCGATATAGCCAAAAATATGAAATACAAAAAACGTGGCTAAAAATGACAAGTCTAAATAATAAGTAAAAATCGACGTAAAATACGTCACCGCCTTCGTACCCATTTCGAATACTAAATCCGGATTTTGCGAACGCTCATAATAAGCAATCGCATCGCCAACCATATAAATCATTAATAGCGCATACACCATGCAGAAAAAAGCGTGCCATACATATAAAAATAAAGCACGATTTAATGAACAATTAAATTGGCGTCGCACCATCAGTGCCACGCCTATGCCAAATAAAAAAATGGCAAACACAATAATAATATCAAAACCATTATTTACTAATTGCATAATCCACGTCCATTTAGCAGGCCTGCTTAACGCAAATAAATATTATAGTTATGCCACATACTTATTAAAAACAAACGATAAATTAAACGACCCGATACCGCCGCACCCCAACCGCGCCCATCCATTCGACGTCGCAAACGCATCAACAACGTCGGCATAGCCGCGCCATGCCATAAACGACAATGATTAATTTCATGCTGTATCCAAGACCAATTCTGTAACACAATACTGCGTGAATCGTAATTAAAGCCCATTTTGCCAATGGCATCCGAATCCAAACCAATACGTTGCTTAAGTAAATCACGCAATAATAATTTATTTTTTAATTGTTTTCGATCAAATAAATAACACTCAGGAAGACGCGAAACATACTCCGCTACCGACGCATTCGCCCAAGGCAAAATCAAATTCGCTGACACGGCATCTGCAAAGTTACGCACCTTTCTGGTAAAGATTTCTGCATCAATAATCTTGCCGCGAATCGCCGCCCTTAAATCGAAATAATCCAGTTGATTTTGCGCGTCAATAGACTGCCAATAAGGCGCGACATCCAAACAAGCCGGATAAATACGCACTGCATCACGATAGGAAAAACCGGTCATCCCTGTCCATTCCGCCTGTGTGCGCCCAGCAACATGAAACAAGCTTTCCGAACGCGCATAACGCACCAAAGGCCGCAAATGTTTTAGCAGGCCTGCATAACTTTGACGACGATACTCGGCACGTCCCGGAACATGGCCAATATACGCATCATTACCCATTCCATCAATCAAATTTGACCCCATCAATTCAGGCATTTGTTCAACATATAAGGGATACGCCAACGACACATTATCGACACAAGGCAAAGGCGCGCGCTCAAAATGAGCGATAATCGCTTGTTGTTGCAATGGCTTAATCTGATCAGATTCATGCAAAATGCGATGCGAAAAACCCAAACGTTGTGCAATCGCCTGCGACATCCGACTCTCATCCTTATCACCTTTCGACTGATGCGAAATAAGCGTAATCTGATCTTGCAGGCCTGCTTCGGCAAAAGCTAACGCCAAGGTATTACTGTCCTTTCCTGCGCTATGAAATAAATAACTGTTTCGATTAGGTTTCAATCGTGCCATGGTCGCCTGCGTCAAACGCTGCAAAATCGCATCCGCATCCGGTATACACTCATCAGCTTGCGCGCGATGACGATGTAAAAAATCAAATTGTTGACTAAACGTCATCACCACCCTACCGGCTTGCGTAGACAACACTACTTGATCACCAATACCCAGCACATACACCTGGCGATAAACTGTTTTAGGCTGCGGCACTACCCCGCTTTGCAATAAAAAACTCATCCCCTCATCGCAAATAAGCAACGGCTTAGTAACACGCGCATCCGCCAACAAAGCTGGCAAAGATTCTGTATAAAGCACATACCGCGCTTGCGGGTCAGAATACAAATAAAGCGGAGCCTCTCCGCCGCTATCTGCACGTAAATGTAGCCTCTCTTGGTCTACACAATATTGATTAACCAACGCGCCCTCCCTCGCGCAAAGCGCGCCCATATCGAACGTAATACCCAAAATTTAACCCCGCCATTGTCGCTCTAGCCATCACCAAGGTGAAAATTGCACCATAAATTCCCCAAACGGGAATCAGCGCCAGCGCCACAAACAAATAAAAAACCGAGGTATAAAGCGCAATATTGCGCACAATCGCCTCTTTACCCACCAGCATCAAAAAATTAGTACCATACGCCTGCACAACAAAAATCAATAAAATACTCACCGCTAACCACTGAATATAATCACTAATTTTTTGATACGTTTCACCAAACATCCATAACACCAGCAAATCTGCACTCAAAAACATAAATAAAGCTAAGCCAGCGCCGACAATCCACATTAAGGTTTGAAACGCAAAATGCTGCTGAATAAAACGGGATAAATAGGGTAAAAAAGTTTGGCTTAGAATCGTACCGACAGAAATAAAAGCATCAATCAAACGTGTCGCCGCGGTGTAATAACCAACAACCGCCGGACTGGTAAACACGCCTAATATAAAAGTCGTGGCATTATTATATAAATTTGGTGTAAACTGCGAAATAAAAGCAAAATGCCCCGAGTATAACCCCATTTTTAACGCATTCCAGCTGGGAAGAATATACAACACATCAAATTTATAACGTATTAAATACAAAGCCAACGCGAGTATCATTAACGCACTCAACCCTTGTAATAACGGCACCCAAATCAAATCTTCCGCCTGCTTCACAAAGGAAAGCAAAAATATAAAAAACAACAACTTAGAAAAGAAACTTAACAAAGCAATGAACTTCATTTTTTCCATGCCTTGAAAAAACCAAGCAGGAAAAAGCGATTGAAAAATAATAAAAACTAAACTGGCAAAATACAGTGATAAATATTCATGAAAAAATGGCAACCCCATCACGATGATGCTAAAGCAAGCCAACATCAACAATGAAAGCCCCACTTGCAGCGTCATCGTCGTTGAAAAAATCTCACTTATTTTTTGCTTATCTTCTCGACAACGTGCAATTTCTCGTGTGGCCGTAATAGCAAAACCATACTGAATAACCGCACCAAAAAAAACGGCTAATGACAATGAAAAATTAACCAAACCAAATCCCGCTATACCTAACACATTCACCAAATAAGGCAAAATAATAAGCGGAATAATAAAATCAAAACCCTTTAATACCGATAAAGAGATAAAGTTTTCTACTAAGCGTCGCCCGTTTTCGGTTAGTTTCATGAAACTCATCACGTGCATGAATTATCTATTTTTAGTGTTTCATTTAAACTGCGTAACACAGCAAACAAATACACACCCTACTCGTATTAAAGCGCGCCATCAGCCAACGGCAGACAAGACTTTACATCATAAATAACCTGCTTAGCAGAAGGGGTTAAGGGCAGCTGCATGAAATCTTGGTGCGCAACGGCTAAAACAATCGCCTGATACGATGTCAAATCAAGCGGCGCATCAATACCGAGCGGACACAGCGCATACTCATCGTACACCTCTTGCTTATCTGCCCAAGGATCAAACACATCAACACAACAGCCAAAATCGCGTAATTCCTGAATCACATCAATCACTTTTGAATTACGAATATCCGGGCAATTTTCTTTAAACGTAATACCCAATACCAACACACGCGCACCCACGATAGTCTGACCTTTTTTAATCATTAACTTCACCACCTGATTCGCCACATAAATCCCCATGTTGTCATTCAAGCGCCGACCCGCCAAAATAATTTCTGGGTTATAACCTAAGGCTTGCGCTTTATGGGTGAGATAATAAGGGTCAACACCAATGCAATGACCGCCGACCAACCCCGGCTTAAAAGGCAAAAAGTTCCATTTAGTCGCGGCCGCAGCCAGTACATCTTGCGTATTAATTCCCATCTTATTGAACAGCACCGCCAACTCATTCACAAACGCAATATTCACATCGCGCTGCGCATTTTCGATCACCTTTGCCGCCTCAGCTACCTTAATAGAAGGCGCTAAATGTGTTCCTGCGCAAATCACTTGCCGATACAAAGCGTCCACTTTCTGTGCCGTTTCCGGCGTTGAACCGGACGTCACTTTTTTAATATTTGTCACCGTGTTCACCTTATCGCCCGGATTAATACGCTCGGGTGAGTAACCACAAAAAAAATCTTGATTAAATCGCAGCCCGGAATGCTTCTCCAAAATCGGAACACAATCCTCTTCCGTTGCGCCGGGATAAACCGTCGATTCATAAATCACGATATCGCCCGGCTTTAATACTTTTGCCACCGACTCACTAGCCTTGATCAACGGCATTAAATCAGGCCGCTTGTTTTTATCAATCGGCGTCGGCACGGTCACAATAAAATAATTACACCCAGCAATCTCATCTAACGAAACACAGGCACGAAATCCATACTCAGTCAAGGCCTGTTGCAGCGCCTCCTGTTCAACCTCCAACGTATGATCACGCCCATCATTAATTTCCTCAACACGCCAATAGGCAATATCAAATCCGATTGTAGGATAATGTTTGGCGAACGCTACCGCCAACGGCAAACCCACATAACCCAATCCAATTACAGCAACGCGCACATCCGTCATCATCAATATACCTTTACTTACACGTTAAAAAACGCACGATACCAAGCCACAAAGTTCGCGACCCCTTCTTTAACCGGCGTATTAGGCTTGTAATCCAAGTCTGCTACCAAATCCGACACATCCGCATAGGTTGCCGGCACATCACCAGCCTGCAAAGGCTGAAGGTTTTTGATCACTTTTTTACCCAATGCCGACTCAATCGCCTCAATAAAATCCATCAACTTAACCGGATTGTTATTACCGATATTGTAGATTTTGTAGGGCGCCGACGACGATGCCGGATCCGGCGACGTCGCATCCCAATCCGGATTAGGCTCAGCCGGATGATCCAACACACGCACCACTCCTTCAACAATATCATCGATATACGTAAAGTCTCGCAACATCTCACCGTGATTAAAAACATCGATTGGCCGCCCTTCCAACGCCGCCTTAGTAAATAAAAACAGCGCCATATCAGGGCGTCCCCAAGGACCATACACCGTAAAAAATCGCAACCCAGTCGTGCGAATACCAAATAAATGACTATAGGTATGCGCCATTAGCTCGTTTGACTTTTTGCTTGCCGCATATAACGAGATAGGATGATCAACATTGTGCCCAGTGGCAAAAGGTAACTGCGTATTTAACCCATACACGGACGAGCTAGAAGCATAGGCTAAATTAGTCACACCAAAATGGCGACACGCCTCTAAGACATTGACAAAACCGACAATATTGGCATCAATATAAGCGCGAGGATTTTGCAACGAATAACGCACCCCCGCTTGCGCGGCTAGATGACAAACCGCATCAAAATGCTCTGTTTCGAACAGCGTCTGCAACTGTGCGTTATCCTCTAGTTGCAACTGCACAAAACGATAATTCGAATAAAGATTAGACGTTATACATTGCGCATAACTTATTGACGATTGTTCGATTCCGCTGCGCGCTAAACGACCATACTTAACACGCTGATCATAATAATCATTAATACTATCTAAACCAACGACCTCATCCCCTCTCGCAACCAGTTTATCCACCAAGTGCGACCCAATAAAGCCGGCCGCGCCGGTTACCAATACTTTCATCTCAATATCCCACACTAAACAAGTCTTTTGCACGAGCCACAGACATCATTAAAAAGATTTACGCACCATTTATTGTTGCAAAACTTAGCAAGCGCGCACTGAGAATCATACAAAGAACTCAAACAAGTTAAAAATAAGTCAAAACAACCCAATTTTTATACGCATAACATATCTTTTTTTTGCAAGAATTAAGCGCTAAGTAAATTGATTTCATATTTTACACACAAATTGAACAATCCAACCATATTTACTTATAAAAATTATCAATACCCTCCGTAAATACGTATAGAGCTAAGCCATATACACCAAACCACACCACAAAAACATGACTCACATCATGCCAGTTTAAAAAACCTATCATTTATTCTTCTTATACCCATAAAACTACTCACGTACTCCAGCAAAAAACTGCACAAAACAACTTCACTCATTTATAATGCCAGCTTGCACTTACAACCACTTACATCAAGAGTCGTTATGCTTAAAAACACTCACATCACATTACGCATACCAAGACACTTCTACCTCATTTTTAGTCTTATTTTTATTACGTTGCAATCAACGCAAGCGCTCGCAGTAGAACTTAAGGACTTGGAATCCTTCCAAAAACTTCCCCTTGTCCAGCAAGAAGTCCTTCTACAAGAAGAAGCCCTGCTTCGTGAAGAAATCGCCCAAAAAACACCCCTCGCCGACAGCCAAAACAACACACCAGCCGAACCCCCAACCACACCCACTGCAACGCCGGTTTCCACGCCGCCCGTATCCGCAGCGCCAACAGAACAAAAACCCGAACTCGACCCACGCTTAGAGCGCGTTAAATCAGCCGATGATCGCGGCGCAACCGACCCGCTAAAGAACATGGCCTCACAAAACCAACGTATTAAAAACATCGAACTCCCCCGCTTTGGCGCTGATGTATTCGCCGGACAAGCCACCACCTTTGCACCCGTGAATGATATCCCCGTGCCGACCGACTACATCCTTGGCCCTGGCGACCAAATCAATATTCAGCTTTATGGTGGAAAGAACGAGCTATACAAACTCGTTATAGATCGCAACGGTGCGATCGCGTTTCCCGGTTTAGGACCCGTTAATATCGCCGGACTCAGTTTTTCACAAGCATCGGTCGAGTTAAAAAAACACGTTGAAACGCTCGGCATCGGCGTAAACTCCAGCATTACGCTCGGTGACCTGCGCTCATTTCGGATTTTTGTCATGGGCGAGTCCAATCTACCCGGCTCCTATCTAGTCAGTGGCATGGCCACCATCACCCATGCGCTGTATGTCAGTGGGGGCATTTCTGACATAGGGAGTTTTCGCCACATCCAACTGCGTCGCAACGGCAAACTCATCACAACCCTCGATCTTTACGACCTACTCATTCATGGCAACACCCAAAACGACGTGCGTCTACAGCCCGGCGATACTGTATTTATTCCGGTAAAAAACACAACTGTAGCCATCAACGGCGAAGTGCGCCGTCCGGCGATTTACGAAATAAAAGATGAAAAAACCTTTGCCGATCTCATCAAACTCGCAGGCGGCGTCAAGGCTGACGCCTACCTCACCAAAGCCAAAGTCACCCGCGTTGGCCACCAAGGTTTTGCCCAAATCAAAGAACTCGACCTTGCACAGAAAAAGGATATGCAACAAGGCCTACAAAACGGCGACCTCTTAACTATCTCAGGTATATCGAGCGAACTCGATGGTGTTGTTACTCTTTCCGGCGAAGTTCAACGCCCCGGCCTCTATGCTTGGCACCCAAATCAAACACTTAACGACCTTATACAAGATGAACAGGCCTTCAAACGCCATGCCGATTTGGACTATCTTGTCGTCCTGCGTCAAGCGCAAAATGGTGCCGATTATCAGGTGCTATCAACACGTTGGTCGGCACAACCTCAGTCCCCTTTTAAGCTACAAGCGCGCGACCGCGTTTTTGTTTTTTCTAAACTCACCCCCCAAGACCGCGAAACAACGCTACAACAAGTCACCGAATACCTGCACCAGCAAGCTGATTTACAGACCCCGCCGCTGATTGCACAAGTAGCAGGCCAAGTTAGATTCCCCGGCGAATACCCGTTAGGCGAAAACATGACAGCCGCACAACTCATCGAAGCGGCCGGTGGTGTACAACCTCAGGCAGATAGCGACTATGTGCTTATTCGCCGTCAAGACAATGCCAGCGGGCGTATTCAATTTATCCACATCACCTTGGCACAAGCACAACAGTTTGCCCTGCAGCCGCGTGATCAAGTGCAACTATTTAGCCTTGATGATAGCGAACGCGCCGCCCGACTCGCCAACGATACCGAGCGTTTAAAACGCCAAGCCACAGTTAACCAACCCGCACCATTAGTGTCTGTTTCCGGCCTAGTAAAAGCCCCGGGGGTTTATCCGCTAACCGAACAGGCCAGCATTACCGACCTGATAACCGCCGCTGGCGGGCTCAAATTTCAAGCACTCCAAACCAATGCCGATTTAATTCGGTTTACGATTATTGAAGGCGACAAACACGTTGCTGAAGCTCGTCTTATTAACCTCGCGCGCGCGCTAGAACAAGACCCACAACACAACCTTATGCTGCAGGCGGGGGATGAGTTAATTATTAAGCAAGTGACCGACTGGCAAGAAGCCACGCGCCGAGTGAGCATAGAAGGCGAAGTGCGCTATCCCGGAAGCTACATCATCCGTCCTGGCGAAACTTTACAAAACGTGCTTGACCGTGCCGGTGGGTTTACCGAATGGGCCAACCCGAAAAACGCCATTTTTATACGTGAAGAACTGAAAAAACAAGAAGAGCGAGAAAAGCGGATTTTGGCTGACGAACTGGAAAAAAACCTGATGCTGGCATTAAAGGCCGACTCTACACTGCACGAATGGGATAACAGCGGCTCGTTAGTCAGTATGGCGCGCAGTATTGTCAAGCGGATTAAAGACACGCCAGCCATCGGCCGCTTAGTCATAGGACTCGATAAAGACAATTCATCGCGTTATCACGCGACCTTAAATATGGAGTTACGTCATAATGATCGTTTATTCGTACCTAAACGTTCAAATGAAATCGTCGTCATGGGCGAAGTATTTCGCCCAACTTCGGTGATTTATGAACCCAATCGCAACGTTGACGAATATTTGAACCTCAGCGGCGGCGTCACCAAACGAGCGGATAAAGACAGTATTTTTGTGGTACACGGTGATGGCACGGTTGAGCGTTACGGCAGCGATGGTTGGTTTGACGATGGACGCAACGTAAAGCTCGAACCGGGCGCAACGATTGTGGTGCCGATTAATGCCGACCGTATTAACTCGCTGGTTATTTGGTCGAATGTGTCCTCCATTTTAGCCAATTTTGCGGTGGCTGGTGCAACACTCAAAACTCTTGGCGTGGTGCGTTAAATGAGCAATCCGGTGGACAATCGGTTCTCCCAAGCGTTGTCACCCCAAGTTGAACTGGAGCGCTTACTCATTCCCCCGCAAGAGCCGGAGCTGGATTTAGACGAATTAGTTTCCGCCTTGCTAAAACGTAGCTGGTTGATTATCGGCTTTACCTTATTTGCCAGTCTTGTTGCGCTAATCCAAGCCTTTTCCTTGCCTAACCTTTACAAAGCCGAAACCTTGCTTGTGCCGGTCAACACCGGACTAGACAAGAGCCTTGCCAGCTTAGCGCTTACTAGTCTGCTAAGCGGACAAGCGCTCCCCAAAGAAGACGTCACCATGGCCAAAGAAGCTATTCTGGTACTCAAATCACGTCACTTTCTGGAAAGCTTTATTCAACAAAACCGCCTTAAAACCGCGTTGTTTCCTGAAATTTGGGATAAACAAGCACAACAATGGCGCCTGCCTGAACCTAGCTACCTTAGCCTATTAAAACAAGCGATAACTTCATCCGAAAGCCAACAAGAAATTCACGCTCTATACCAAGGGCAAGAAAAACTCGCCCCCGGCGAACCCAGTAGCTGGCAAGCAGTCAAACGGTTTAATCAAATTTTGCGCGTGACACACACCGATGAGCTCGACAAAATCACCGTCGCCATTGAATGGCTGGATCCGATTCAAGCACGAGATTGGACCAACCTACTTATCGTTACCTTAAACGAAAAACTGCGCCAAGAAAGCATTGAGAAATCTAAAAAACGCATCCAATATCTCGAAGAACAAGTCGCTCGCACCCCTTTGGTTGAGATACGCGAAATTATGTTCAACATTATTGAAGAAAATATCAAAAACATGACGCTTGCCTCAACGCAACCGGACTATGTGTTCAAAGTCATCGATCCGGCGGTCGTGCCTGAAGATCGCTCCAGCCCCAATCGCAGCTTAATGCTTGCTGCCGCGTTTGTGCTAGGATTGATCTTCAGCGTATTATTTGCGCTCATCTTGCATTGGTTCGAAAAACGCAAGCTACGCCGTGAAGCGGTTGAACAAGCTTAAACATACGCTACCATCCCCAACAAAGACACGAAATTCGATGAATGAATACTTAAAAAACGTCGTGTCTTCGTGATTCAAAAAGGATTATTCGCGCTCCTTTTCATTCATCAGTTCCAATACCTGCATAATTTTGGCATTAAAACTTCCTGACGGAAACACGCCTTCTTCATTGAGTTCACCGACCGGCAAATCACTAAACAACGCTAAGCCCTCATCGACATGACCAATCGCATAAATATGGAAACGCCCAGCTTCAACCGCCTCACGCACTTCGTTATTAAGCATTAAATGGCGGGTATTGGCTTGCGGAATCACTACCCCTTGATGGCCAGTTAAACCGCGCGCAGCACACACCTTGTAAAACCCTTCAATTTTTTCATTCACGCCACCTACCGGCTGAATTTCGCCAAACTGGTTGACCGAACCGGTGACCGCTAAATCTTGACGCATCGGCACTTGCGCAATCGCGGATAACAACGCAAACAACTCCGCCGAGGACGCGCTATCGCCTTCAATACCGTCATAAGTCTGCTCAATCACAATCGACGCGCTAAAACCCAGCGCTCGGTAACGCATATAACGCCCGCGAACATAACCCGACAAAATCAACATACCTTTGGAATGAATCGGCCCGGCCATCTCAATTTCGCGCTCAATATCCACCACGCCCTCATCTCCCGCCGAAGCTTGTGCGGTAATGCGCACTGGCTGCCCAAACGATTGGCGACCGACGGTCATCACCGTCAAACCGTTCACCTGACCAACGTGATGCCCTTGCAAAGAGATTAATACTTGCTGTTCGATAATCGCGCGATGGAAATACTCCTCCATCAAACCGGTATGAAAATCACGTTGTGCAATCGTCGCTTCGATAGTGTCACGTGTTACCTTTTCTTGACCGTTTGCACGCGCAAACGCATTCGCCTCCGCCAACACATCGCGTAAAATCGCTTTATTGGTATACAGCCGATTTTTATCCTCCGCCATGCGCGAGGCGTATTCGATTAAACGCTCAAACGCGCTTAGTTCAACCGGTAAATCATCCCAAGACTCAATTTCAGCCGCTAATTGTTGCGCTAATGCCAATTCGTGATCCGGCGTGCGCGCCAATTCGACTTCAAATTCTACCTGCACCTTAAACAACCGACTAAACTGCGCATCAATTTCTTGTAGCGCATAAAAATGCGCCGCTTGCCCGACCAAGACCAAGGTCAAATTCAGCGGAAAATCCGGTAAATGATACGGCACTACACTGTTTGATGAAGGAATCTCAAAACTCAATAAACGCGACATTAGCGCCGCTTTTAAACTTGACCAAAGTTCCGGGTCCTTCAATAAAGCCTGAATACTGAGCAATAAAAAGCCGCCATTGGCTTTTTGCAATAATCCGGCTTGATGATTCATCGCCAAACTCAGCGTATCGCCTTGTGCGCTGGAACTGGCAGAATTGATCGCATAACCAAATAACTTAGGCAAAGTGGCATTTTGCTCATAAATAACCGGGGCGTGGCTTAGCCCACGGTGATCCACCAACACATTCACGCCAAATTGGCTCATACCCTGCTGTTCCGCCAGAATATCTTCCATACTCATTTGTGGCGAGTTGGAAGTAGTCACCTGATCGGCGCTTTGATCCCAAAACAAATGTAATTTCGCTACAACGGCTTGCTGTAATTCTTCCAAATAACGTGCAATATCCTCATTCAGCGCATAGTCTTGTTTTAACTGTTTCACCAACGGCTCAATATGCTCATTCGCCACTTGGGTGTTCAGTTTTTTGCCCGCATCCATAAACTCATGCTGGATAGTCGGGAAACGAGTTAAACCTTCATTTAACGCCTGCTCAACCTGATCTAACGCTTTGGTAAAACGCGCCTGTGTTGCTTCATCAAGGGTTTTGAGTTCGGCCAAACGCATTTTTTTGCCATCGACAACTGCATGCAGGACAAAATTATTTTCCGTTTGCAAAATATCCACATCCAACGATTCCGCCAAATCAAATGCCGGCGCAAGTA
>JAVETW010000086.1:0-8526 GCA_034005865.1 Thiomicrospira sp.
CCAAACTGACTGGTAAGTTGCGATAAACGCTGGCTGATGCGTTTGTATTGCGCTTGTTGTTCGGGCGCTAAATCAATGCCCGATAAGCGGAAATCACGCAGGGCGTTATCGACCACTTTTTTCTGCGCCAAGTTTAATTGCGCATAATGTGTCGACTTGGCCAAAGCATCAAAACGCGCAAACAGGTCGGCATTTTGGCCGATCTCGGTGCGATAAGCGGTGATTTTCTGCAAACAGGCATCGTACGCGGCGTGCCATTCATCACTGTTTCGTACCGAATCTAAATGCCCTATCGGCCCCCAAATGCGTTCAAACGCTAAATCAATCTGCTCCATCGGTTCGACGAGGTTTTGCCAAGTGGGCGCAGCTGAACAGGCCAGAATATTAGCTAATTTAGTACGGCTATCGCTTAATAATTGGTCAATCGTCGGTTCAATTTGTGCCGCGGTTAAGGCATTAAAATCGGGTAAGTTGAAGGCTAGGGGGGAAACGCTCATTATTCTTCCTCGCGGTTTATAAGGCGTTTATTATACCGAGTTGGTTTAGGTGCGCACAGGCCTTTAGCAGGCCTGCTAAATCGTTAAATATCGGTTTGTTCGAATTTATAGCCGATGCCGTACACCGAGTGGATCACTTCGGTTTCAGGCCAGGCCTGGTGAAGTTTTTGGCGCAGTTTTTTGATGTGACTATCGACGGTGCGATCGGAGACGATGCGGCCATCTTGATAGATACGGTTCATCAGTTGCGCACGGGTAAAAATTTGTCCGGGGTGTTCAAATAAAACGTGGAATAACGCAAATTCAACCGACGTGAGCGCGACCTGTTGTTGTTGATATTGCACTTGTGAACGCGATTCGTCCAGTGTCCATTCGGTAGGCGTTTGTAGGCCATAATGACGACGAATAACCGCTTTCACGCGCGCAATCACTTCACGCGGGCTAAAGGGTTTGCAGATATAGTCGTCTGCGCCTAATTCGAGGCCAAGAATACGGTCTAACTCTTCGATTCGTGCGCTGAGCATAATAATCGGCACCTGACTGGTTTTGCGCACTTCTTTACAAATTTCCAAGCCGTCTTTTCCGGGGAGCATGATGTCGAGCAGGACTAAATCCGGCTGGGTGTTTTTAATGTGTTCCACGGCGTGCAAGCCGCTGTCAAGATGGTCGGGTGTAAATTCGGCGGCTTTTAAATAGTCGCTTAACAGGTCGGCAATGCGCTGTTCGTCTTCAATGATTAGGATATTCATGTTGAGTAGGTCTCAAGTGGAAGTTGAATGGATAAGTATAGCCCGCCAAGCGCGGACGGTTGGGCTGTGATTTTGCCTTGATGAGCTTGTACGATTTGTGCCACCAGCGCCAAGCCGATACCCGCTCCACCATAACGGCGATTGCGTGAACTTTCACCGCGAAAGAAGCGTTCAAACAAGTTTGGCAAGGCTTGTTCGGGCAACCCGGGAGCGGAATCTTCAAGGGTAAGGAGGATGGTTTTTTCCTGGGTTTTAAGGCTGATGTGAATCTGTCCGGGGGCATCGGTGTAGGCGATGCTATTGCTCAGAATATTGCTAATCATTTGTTGCAAACGGTCGCCATCGCCGTGAATGCGAAGCGGCATACTGGTGAAGTCGGTGTCGATGGTGAGGCCTTTTTGTTGCGCGGCAACGGTGAAAGGCTCGAGTGTTTGTTTGACGAGCAGACCGAACTCTAGCGGCAACATTTGATATTTGAGGCCACCGACATCGTTAAGCGCGATTTGGTACAGGTCTTCGACTAAGCGGTGAATATGCAGCACTTCGCTATGCAAGTTGTCGAGGTTTTTCTCGTTGACCGGTCTAACGCCATCTTTAAAGGCTTCGATTTCGCCGCGCAAAATGGTGAGCGGGGTGCGCAGTTCGTGCGAAATATCGGCAATCCATTGATTACGGCTTTGCTGGTTTTTTTCTAAACTAATCGCCAAATGGTTAAAATCGTGTTGCAGTTGCCCGAGTTCATCTTGACGATTCACCTCAAGTCGCGTTTGAAAACGTCCGGCGGTGAGGTCTCGCATCCCTTGCGTGACCGCTTGAATCGGGCTGAGAAAATAATGGCCGAACGGAATTAATAACAACCCGGATAACACCACCACAATCAAAACGCCGTAGGTGAGTAAGCTTTGTTGGCGTTCGGCCAGTTGAATATCCAGCGTTTCGGTGAGTTCGGCGCGGTGAGAATAGCCGATATAGCCCAAAATGCGGTGTTCATGTTCAATCGGAATAAATAAGGTGCGCCCTTCAGTTGGGTGGCCGAACATACACTTTTTATTCACATCGACCAAACTCAAGCGTTTTTCGGCAAAATCAGGATGACGCTGCTTGAAGTCAGAAAAGGGATAGCTTAAAAACAAATCCACCGGTACAAAGGTTTCGGTGAAATCTACGCGTGAAGAAATACTGACAATTTTTTTCCAAGTCACTTCGTCGATAAAGCCCAAGTCATCTTCAAGTTTTTCATCAAGGATAAATTGAATATTCTTTTTAATGCGTTCAAGGTGCTGTTGATCGCGCATGTCAACATATTCAATCAAACTGTTTTTCAGCATGGTGTGATTGGTCAACACCGTGCCAACGACTAAAAACAAGCCGAAAGCAAGCAGTAAGGCAATCAATTTAACTTTAAAACTGAACATAACGCGATAACCAGGCCTGGTAAATGGATTAAATGAGTTCACAGTATAAGAGCCTCGCGGAAAAACATTATGCAAAAAGCAGGAAATTATAGCCCCAACCGGGGTGGCTCAGTCACCACTTCTGAACTGCTTTCGGTAAGCCGTGGGGGAGATCGAAAAGGCCTTTAAAAAATGCTGGCGAAAACTGACGCTGGAGTTAAAGCCCGATTGCCCCGCGACACCAGCCGAGGTAAACACATTACCATCGCCAATATACAGCACATCATTATCGAAACGAATTGGCGGACACGTTGAACAAAATCTTCAGCCCAAACCCAATGCGCCTAAACATAATCCCACCATGCGCGCGCCCACCATTAACCAGTTGATAGCTCAATTCCCGAAACAAATCCCCCTCCCGAATGAGCGGTTTGGTTTTATTATTTTTCTTGAGTTGCTGAGTAAGGGGCGACAAAGGCACAAACGGCTTGCCTTGCACATCCACGCCCGCCGCCAAGCGCTCGCGGGTTGAGTTGGTTAATACCTCACCGGCGCCTCTGAGCATTTGCGCCAAATCCAACCCGCTTAATCGGGCAAGGGCATCGCGTGCCGCCTTATCATCGATATTGATAGTGATGCCTGACATTGTGTTTTTCCTTGCGATACGTTAATCTATAAGTAACTGGGTAGCCTACTTGCTGTGCATGGCTATAAGTCGGTTATCGAGTGTGGGGCGGATGCACACGCGCCACTCTCATTCACCTTCATGAAAAATCAATTGCCCCATTCTTTCTTTATTCAACTGTTTTGGTTAAAATAACGGTATAGGCAGTGTTTCTGCCCAGTGCATGCGGTACAACGCGTGACTGAACTCAAAGGCCGTTTGACTCGTTCAGCGGCCTTTTTTTTATTCACCCCTACGATAAATGCGCTCTCCATTACGAGCCTTCTCCAGATAACTCAGCTTGTCAGGCGTAAAGACTGTCAACCCACTCCAATACTTGCCGGAAAGATCGAAAATCGCCAAACCACCTTGCTGTCCTTCCAGCTCAATATTTGCGACATAGCGACGCACTAAACGTGTGACCTCGCCAAATTCCTGCCATTGCAGCCATATTTCGTCCGGCTCCTTGATTGAGTGTGCCAACAGTTTGATATAGGGAAGACGCTTAATCAAATCCTGACTGTTCTTCCACTGTTTGTTTCGAGTCTGGAATAAGAACTCATTAATCAAGACAGGATGCCCCAGCACATCTTCATAAAATTTCGGGTTGCCAATATCGGCATCAAACTCTTGTAAAAATGCCCGCACATATTCTTCTGTCGCCAAGCCTGTTGGCAAGATTAAGCCTTGTGACAGCGGTCTGGATTTAGGCAGATCGTCAGGCGCTTGGCAAAAGAAGGTGCAGAGTGCCAGCGGATTGATTTTAAAATCGGAAAACTCTGGAGTAATGCCTATTAAGGACTCTTTGCCAACATTGTAAGCAAACCCGGCATCCACACCATCCGCCACTTTGACGGTTCGCGGATTCGTGCGCACACCCACCACTTTTTCACCCCACACTGTCGGCGGGGCTTCGTCCAGTGTTAAGCCTTTCGCTTGCAGTTCAGTATCGGACAAGGTCACTACATAACATTGACAGCCCCAACCGTTAGGCGGGTAATGCACATCCCACCAAGGGTCATCGGCTTTTAACACCAACCCATCCCAAGCCAAATGCTGTTCGCGCGCATTTTCAACGGCAATCGAGTGTTTATACATCCAATAAGGCCGCGTGCATGGAAAATGGGTGTCATTTTTGATACTGAACAATCCTGCCCGTTTTTGCATCAAACCTAATCGAAATGCTAAAATTCTTACTCATGGCGCTACTCGGATTATTTATGGATGACTTGGTTGTTTCGTTAAAAGCGTTTTTCTACACACTGGCGGCGATTTTCGCGGTGATTATTGGCGGCCCGCTGGTAGCAGGCCTGGTTTTTAAACTGGTTTCAGTGTTTGTTTAACTTATCTGTTGACATAGGTTGTCCGATGTTTTTCCATAATGGCCGATACGCTTTAGTGATTCGCCAAGCTTATCGGTTTGCCGGGAGGCGGATTCGGTTTGACTTTTGAAATTGCCGAGGTCATTATTGATGTCACGCACAACGCCGCGGATGTTTCCGTCCGCGTTGATAGTTAACTTCACACTCATTTGCTTCATGGCACGACCTATTTGATATGACTTATTTCAATACGTTTTTAATGACATTTTCCGTCGGTTTTTTTGTGCTTTGGGGGCTGATCTATTTGTTCCACTGGCTGGTGACTTAGCCGCTAAGTGAGACCCTTCGACTGAGACCCTTCGACTTCGCTCAGGGTGACCGTATTGGCCGCTTCAAAGTCAATCCCTCTCGGCCTTGAGCACTTCGTTTTCAATCACTTGCACCCGTTTAAATAAATCCGCTGGATCTTCTTTCGCATAGCACAGCCGCATAACGCTCTCAACCGCCGGATAGTTCAGCCCGACCTTTGCGACCGTCATGCCGCTTAAATAATTCCATTGGGTCTGGCACTGCAAAAACAGTTGGATGGCAGGCCAGTTTTCTTCCAAAACCGGAAAAGCTTCCGGCGGCTTGGCCGTTTGCACTCCCGGTGCGTCTTCACCAAAGAGGTCGCGCAACTGTTGTTTGACTTCTTCGGTGTCCACGCGCTTTTCTACTTGGCAGAGCGCTCGGGCGGCTGCAACAAGGTTCGCTGCTGCTTCGCGATGTTCTGGTTTCCCAAGGTCCAGGCCGAGACAACCAGTTGACTTAACTGATGATCGCGCTTGATGACGTCAATCATGTCCGCTTCTGACAGCGGCTGACCTGATCGCAATGGTAGTTCAAAAGGCCTTCAAAACCGTTTAATCCCTGTCTTCTGCATTAATCGCTAAAAACTCATCTTCGATAATCAACAAACGCTCAAAGAGCGCTTGTTGGTCTGTATGCGCGTAAAGACGGGTTAAGACCTCATCGACTGCATGGAAAATGGGTGTCCTTTTTGTTTCAAGGCCTTTTCTGCTGATGCAGACAAAGCTGTCTGCGCCATCGACACCTTGTGTGCGTGCGCTTTTTGCATAATTGTGACCGCCGCGCGATGCTCGGCCAAGGCGGTGGCTTTTAGCGCTTCTAATCGAGCCACTTCTGCCGCGTGTGATGCGCGTGCCGCGACAGTGTCAGACAGTTTTGCAGCCGTCAGACCAACAACTTTACCGGTGGCGTGCCCAGCGGTGGTAATGAATGCGGCCATGCCGACAGTCGTCAAGGTGTCTAAGTTCGCCGCTACAGCTTGTATTGTGTCAGCGAGATAGTCGGTTGCTGATGCTGCGGTTGTAGATTCACCAATATATTTTGACCAAGCGTTATCAAGCTCGGTCATGGCTTGCGCAATCGTTTGCGGTAACTGTGCCGCTTGGTGTGCAACCGCTTCAGATTGTGACAATAACGCGGCGAATACTTTTTCTGACAATACATTGCCTTCCAGGACGGCTAGTCTTAACTGGCCAACGGTCATATCCATGCCGGAGGCGATTCTGGCGGCGATTTCTGGCGTGTTTTCAAGGATGGAGTTAAATTCTTCTGCCCTCAGCACGCCACCAGACATAGCTTGCCCGAACTGGAGCATGGCGTTTGACATCTGCGTCTGAGATGCGCCGGATATTTTGCCAAGGTTTTGCAAAGTCTCGGTGAGCGTCAACACTTCTTCTGTCGTTGCGCCTATTTCAGGGGCGGTGCGTGCAATGGATTCAAACAGCGACACGTTCACGTCGAACGCGGATGATGTTCTTTGCGCGATGGCAAACAGTTCATCGTATGACTTTGCAAAATCACCGGTTGCTGCCGTTGCATTGCGCACCCGCTGCTCAAGCAAACGGAACTGATCGCCTTTATTCAGCGCGGCGATAAAGCCTGCACCGGACAGAGGTATGGACGAGTAACGAGCCAACTGCAGCAGTGAACTGCCTAAAGATTTTACGGCAACGTTGGTTTTGTCTGCTTGATTTTTGAACTGAGATAGGTCACCATTGGTCTTGCCGATAAAATTTCTAGCATTCCCATCGGCATTAATCGTTAATTTAAGGCGCAAATTTTTGTTCATATCAATCCTGAAACTTTTCCACTACGTTTCGCTTGCTTTAATGTTAGCCTTTTTTGTGGTGCTTATCGTTACCACCCTCAGCGCCAAAGGCATCGTTATTTTGCTTGCGATCAGCTTGCTGGCTGGCATGATCGCAAAGGTAGTTCAAAACGCCTTCAAAACCGTTTAATCCCTGTCTTCTGCATTAATCGCTAAATATTCATCTTCGATGATCAATAAGCGCTCAAAGAGCGCTTGCTGGTCTGTATGCGCGTAAAGCCGAGTTAATACAACATCCACCGCGTTATAGTTGAGGCCAGTCGGGATCACCGCCATGCCGGTCGATACGTAGTGCATTTGATGGCGGCATTTCATAAACAACTCAAATGCTTCTAACGTGGTTTCCAGCACGCTAATGACCGGCTCATTTGCGACAACAAACCCCCAGTCGGCGGCCTGATCGCTTACGCTTCTAACACCGCCGGTGAGTCGGAGTCGGGTGTATCGTCGGAGGTCGCCTTCTTCGGTTGCATCTTTTTTTCTAAACCCGTGTTATACGCCTCTAGCAATACTCGCGAGATTTCGAGATCGTCTATCGCCGAGGCAACAATTTGCGCCGGTGATAGGGTGTTGCCTTTGTTGTCAATATAGTCAAGGCCGGTCACGCTCTGTAAGACGGTTTTAAGCAGGTTGCGCTTTTGCTCCATCAGCGCATCAATTTTGCATCTGAGCGTGCGATGGACGGAAAATGAGCGTTTTTCTGTACGTCAATTTTATTCTACCGACCCTGATGAACCTGTTTGAAATCTGGAACACGCTTTATGACGATACGGTTCGACGCAGATATATTGGATTATTCCACGGTAAAACCGATTTACTGGTATCAATCCGTGTCAATAAAGACGGTTCTATTTTCTGGAATATGATGCATTCGGAACATAAGAAAACCAATCGTCAAAGATTAGGTGCTTTGATATATGCGATGGATAGGGCTAGGGATGCGTGAGAGTTTCCGCCCTGTATTTGAGGTGTCCAAACCAAAGCACTCCGCGTTGCTGTTGCAGACACTTGCAGCAAGCATTGCCCCTCACGCATTTTCATTATAACAAAAGGCTGAACCATGATTGAAATCAAAGTCGACAATGAAACCGTTATCCGCGCACTCAATGAACTGGCAGCCGCCAGCCATAATCTGCAACCACTTTTTAGCCAGATTGGTGAGCAGCTTATCGAATCAACGAAAAAATGATTTGCATCCGGTGTCGCACCAGATGCTCGGTCAATCGGAAAGTAGGTGTCCTTTTTGTGTTATTTGTGTTACGCATCGCCGGGGTGAAGGTTTGGCTGTGCTTGGCGAGATTGTTAAGCGCCCCCAATACTTTTTGATGTTCGAACTTAATTTCAATCATCTTGAAATGTCGTTTAAGAGTGGGTTAAAATACGTTTTAGTTGCATAGCATTAGGCCGTTGTGTTCATAGCACAAAATCGTTGCGGGCGTTCAGGCTTTCGGGATGCGACTACTCTTTTGAGTGATGAGGCGTGGAAAGTCGGAATCCACGTTACCCTGTTCGTAAGAACTTGCTGTATTGCCAAAAGGCATCTATGAAGAGATTTCCGTTCTTCCATCACTCAACCTCACCTCTCATTAATTTTAAGATAAAAGTGGGTTGTTACTTTTATCTTAAAATTATCTCCGGCTTTTCGCACTCAAAATCCAAATACGTTAAAATGCCTTCAACTACCAAGACAGGTCAGCCCCCTTGAGCGATAAATCCTCTTCAAA
>JAVETW010000024.1:0-34401 GCA_034005865.1 Thiomicrospira sp.
GAAAGTCCGATTTTAATTGCGACGCATTGTGAAGATACGCCGATGATTAAGGCGCAAGAAGCCTTGTATCGTGAACGTTATGGTGACGATGTACCTATGTCGGCACACCCGGATATTCGTTGTCGTGAAGCCTGTTATAAATCGTCGTCGATGGCGGTGGCTTTGGCAAAAGAAACCGGCGCACGTTTGCATGTTTTGCACATTACCACGGCGGAGGAATTGGCGTTGTTTGAGCCCGGCCCGGTTGAAAACAAGCGGATTACCGCTGAGGCCTGCGTTCACCATTTGTGGTTTAGCGATGCCGATTATGAGCGTTTAGGCAGTTTGATTAAATGTAATCCGGCGGTAAAGGCGCAATCGGATCGTGATGCGATTCGCCAAGCGGTGATTGATGGGCGGATTGATGTGATTGCTACCGACCACGCGCCGCATACTTGGGAAGAAAAACAACAGTCGTATTTTGCCGCGCCGTCAGGCTTGCCACAAGTGCAGCAGTCGCTGACGGCGTTATTGGATTTGGTTCACCAAGGCGTATTTAGCTTAGAAACGGTGGTGGATCGTTTTTCGCATAACGTGGCGCGTTTGTATCAAGTGGAAGATCGCGGTTTTATTCGAGAAGGCTATTGGGCGGATTTGGTGTTGGTGGATATGCAGCGCCCGCATTTAGATGATCGCGCGCATAATTTATATAAGTGCCAATGGTCGCCGTGGGAAGGGCATACCTTTAAATCAAGCGTGGTTAAAACGCTGGTGAATGGACGCGTGATGTATGACGAAGGGCGTTTTGCCGAGTTTGTACCCGGTCAGCGTTTGTTATTTTCGCGTTAAGGAGGAAGAATATGGCTTTGCAATCCATTAATCCGGCGAACGGCGAGTTGTTGGCGCAATTTGACACTTGGGATCAGGCGCAGCTTGATTTGGCGGTGAAGCGTGCTGGGTTGAAGTTTGCCGATTGGGCGCAGCGCACGACGTTGGAAGCACGTTGTGACTTGATGCGGCGTGTCGCCGAGTTATTACGCGCACAAAAAACCGAGTTGGCGACTTTAATCACGTTAGAAATGGGCAAAACCCTGCGTGAAGCGGAAGCGGAAGTTGAAAAGTCGGCTTGGGTGTGCGAGTTTTATGCCGATAAAGGGCCGTCGTTTTTGGCGGATGAACTGATTGAAACTGATGCCAGTAAAAGCTTTGTTTGCTATCAACCCTTGGGGGTTGTATTGGCGGTGATGCCGTGGAATTTTCCGTTTTGGCAGGTGTTTCGTTTTGCCGCACCGGCGTTGGTGGCCGGAAATATTGCGCTGTTAAAACATGCGTCGAATGTACCGCAGTGTGCGATGGCGATTGAACGCGTGTTTTTAGAAGCGGGTGTGCCTGAGTCGGTGTTTACCAATTTAATGATAGGGTCGAATCAGGTCGAAAGCGTGATTCGAAATTATTATGTGAAGGCCGTCACCCTGACTGGTAGCGAACCCGCCGGACGTAAAGTGGCGGCGATTGCCGGTTCGGAACTCAAAAAAACGGTGTTGGAACTGGGCGGCTCGGATGCGTTTATCGTGTTAAGCGATGCCGATATTCCGGCGGCGATTGAGGCGGCGGTGACGAGTCGGTTTTTAAATATGGGGCAAAGCTGTATTGCGGCGAAACGCTTTATTATCGACCAATTTATTTACGAATCGTTTATCGAGCGTTTTAAAGCGGCGGTTGAAGCGCGTTTTGTTGCCGGTGATCCAATGCACGCCGACACCACCCTTGCGCCGATGGCGCGACAAGATTTGTTGGATGAGTTACATGCGCAAGTCCAAGCGTCGCTGGAATGTGGCGCACGTTTAGTCACCGGCGGTTATCAACTTGAGCGCGAAGGTTATTATTATGCGCCAACAATTTTAGCCGACGTGTCGAGTGCCATGCCCGCCTACCACGAGGAGTTATTCGGTCCGGTCGCAGTGGTGATGAAAGCCAGCGAACCAGCTCATGCGGTTGGTTTGGCGAATGCCACGCAATTTGGTTTAGGCGGTTCGGTATGGACGAAGGATGCGGCAACGGCTGAAACCATGGCGAGAACCATGGAGTCTGGGGCGTGCTTTGTCAACGGCATGACTAAGTCGGATCCGCGTTTGCCGTTTGGCGGGGTGAAAAACTCCGGTTATGGCCGCGAACTGTCTTCGCAAGGGATGCGCGAGTTTACCAATATCAAAACGATTTGGATGGCTTAACTCTATAAATGGTGTTGAACCACGAAGAACACGAAGGTTGCGAAGATTTTTAACGTTTAGGTCTCTTTATTTTTAAATTCTTCGTGACTCTGTGTCTCGGTGGTGAATTTACATGAGTTCTTTCACAGTCTCTGTCGTCAGTAACGATTAGACGCCAACCACCTGATATACCAAGTTTCACTTGGTATTAGAAAAATACTTTCAAATCAAATGCTTGGTGTTTGAGTGCTTCACGCCTTCGTGATTGAAAATCGATTTTCAATCCGCCTTCGTTGTTTGCGTTTTGCAGTTAAAGCTTGACTTTAAACGCAGATTAGCAGGCCTGCTTATCCGCATCTTATCTCGGCGAGCTTATGCTCTAGTTGTTCGATGGGCAGCGGGCGGGCGAACAGATAGCCCTGGTAGTGGTGACAACCTTGTTCGGCAAGGATGGCTTGTTGCTCGCGGGTTTCCACTCCTTCGGCGATGACGCTAATGCCTAACGCTTGACTCATGGCGATAATGGTTTGCACAATCGCACGGTCATCCGGGTCTTCTACCAGGTCGCGGACAAATGATTGATCGATTTTGATCTGGTCTAGCGGCAGTTGTTTTAAGTATTGTAGCGATGAATAACCCGTGCCAAAGTCATCCAGTGAGAAGTGGACGCCAAAAGCTTGCAGTTGGCGCATTTTGGCTATCGCATCATCAACATCTTCGACAATAACACTTTCCGTCAGTTCGATTTTTAAACGCTGCGGATTGATTTGGCTACGCTGTAGCGTGCGTTTAACCTGGTCAACAAAGTTGGATTGTTTAAACTGTTTGGCGCTCACATTGACCGATAAACTGAGTTGATTGAGCGCGGGATGGAGCTGCCAAGTTTGGAGTTGCTTGCATGCCGTTTTCATAACCCAGTCTCCAATCGGTACGATTAAACCAGTGGCTTCGGCGACCGGAATAAACTCTGCTGGCGAAATTTGGCCTTTTTCCGGGTGTTGCCAGCGAATTAATGCTTCGGCCCCCATCGGCTCACCTTGTGCGTTTACTTGAAGTTGGTAGAACAGCACGAGTTGCTGTTTTTCCAGTGCATCGCGCAATTCACTTTCCAGGCGAGCCCGACTTTCTAAGCGGTGTTGCACCGTTGGATCGTAGAAGTTTATCGCGTTGCGACCATTTTCTTTGGCGCCATACATCGCCGTGTCGGCGTGCTTGAGCAGATCTTCTGCCGCGGTTTGCGTGCCCTTGAAAAGTACAACTCCAATGCTGGGTGTAGTGAAATAGCGTTGTTGGTGAATTTCATAAGGTTGGCTGAGACGATAACGGATGGTGTCGGCTTGCGCTTCCGCTTCATTGGCTGCATTTTCCGCTTGGCGGCCAAGCGACTCTAATACGACGACAAATTCATCGCCGCCGATTCGGGCTAAGGTATCACCGGTGCGCAAGCAGGCCTGCAAACGTTGGCCGACTTCGATCAATAGCTGATCGCCGGCGCTGTAGCCTTGGGAGTCGTTAATGGTTTTAAAATGATCAAGGTCGAAATAGAGCAGCGCACCATAGTGCTGGGCGCGTTCGCTAACCGAGAGCGAATGACTGAGGCGTTCGAGCAACAGGCGGCGGTTTGGCAGGTGGGTGAGCGGATCGTAAAAGGCGAGCTGGAAGGCTTGTGCTTCGGCTTGTTTGCGTTTCACCACCGCATCGCGGAAATTGAGCAATGCGCCGGCGATACGGCTAAATTCGCCGGTGCCGCGTTGGTGCATTTTTTCGATATGCGCCATAGGCATATCGGCTTGGTTGTTATTGGCCAATAAACTGAGCGCATCGGCAATGTGTAGCATTTTTCGGCTGACCAGGCCTGCTGAAAACAGTGCGACCAGTAACATTAAACTCAACCCACCCAAGCCCAACGCGATGACGTGATAGAAGAAATGTTGTTGGCTGTTATGAGCCTCTTCGGTGCGAATTTCGGAACGTTCGGCTAGTAGTTTTGTGATGTGCTGAGTGTAAATTGAAAATTGAATGAAGTGGTGTTGTGCTTGTTGTACATAGTTTTTAGCGACCGATGGGTCAATCGCGATAATGTCGGTCGCCATAATAATAAAGCGCCGATAGGCGCGATATTGCTCGCGTAGCGCCAGCACGCTGCCATGATTCACTTCGTGCAGCAGTTCGGAGTTAGCGAGGTTTTCGACTTCGTTGTTGAGTCGGGCGAGTTCGTTGACGATTTCGGAGTGGAAAAAGTATAACTGAATTTCGTTGAGTTCACCGATTTGGGCTGCATCGATGGCGGCGTATACGCGCTGATGCGTGCGGCCGATTTCGCCGCTAAAGTTAGCGGCTTGTTGTACTACGCGAATGTCGGCAATTTGCAGTTGGTAGTTTTTTTCGTATTGGTTTTTTATTGAGTTGAGTGACCAGTAGCCGATTAACAGGCCAACAACCACGACAAGAAAAACAGGCCATAAGAAAAGAAGCAGAACGCTACGGCTGGCTTTCATGCCTTAATATCCTAATGCTTTTAGCAATGCTGGCCAGTGTTTTGGCGGAATCGAACCGAGGTAGCGAAAGCCTTCTTTGTCGCGGGGTTCGATAAGCACCAGCGTGCCTTCCGGTGGGAAGTACATCATCGTTTCGACGAGGTTTGGGCCATGGGCAACAATCACTCGATTCGTTGCGGCTTCGGTAGGCTTGGCGAGAAGTTCAAGGGTGCGGGCAATAATAGGCTTTTTTTCCTCGCTGGTGAGGGCGGCAACATATTGTAAATTGAGGTCGATTTGAACGGGCTCGCCGAATGTGGCGAGTGCGGTTTGTTTCGCGCGACACAGGGGGCTGGCATAGACTTTGGAATAGGGTAAACCGATTTGGCGAATCCAGTGGCCGATTTGGCGGACTTCGGCTAAGCCTGCTTCGGTAAGCGGGCGTTGGGTAGCGCAGTTGTTTAAATCAATCGGAACCTGGTCGGGGATGTCGGTATTGGTGGCGCCGTGGCGCATATAAATAACCAATCCGCCTTGTTTAACGCGTTCGATGAGGGCGACATCGGCGAGTTGTTCGTTAAATTGGTCGGCATCTTTGACCGTGTGGGTTTGGGCATGAGAAAGCAGGCTGAAGCCAGATAGGAAACCCACAATGGCGAGACGATAAATGGCGCGCATAAGACTAACCTCGAACGGGAAGATTTTCTATTTTAGCGTAAAACAATCTGTTTTAACTAATTTTAGCAGGCCTGCTATTTAGTTTATGCGAATTTGATACGTATAAGTGTCCGGTTTTGTCACCATGTCACGCGCAAGCTGTTTGAATATTGGAATCGAGCAGGATAAACAGGGCTTGGTTGTTGCGACGATTTGTGCGTTTGTTTCACTAAAGCGTCATGTCAGTGCAGTCGTTTTGGGCTAAAATGGAAAAATTATTTTTTGAATTTTAGCCGCCGTTTTTGGCGCGATACATCAGCCGAGTGAGGGGATTATGGTGGAAAGTGTAGTGGATGCAAGTCGAGAGCAAGGCACGCCAGTTGAGCCGGTTCAGCCAGTTTACTTTAACCGCGAACGCAGTTTGTTGGAGTTTAATCGTCGCGTGTTAGCGCAAGCGAAAAATCCGGATGTGCCTTTGTTGGAAAGACTCAAGTTTTTATGTATTTCCAGCACGAATATGGATGAGTTTTTTGAAGTGCGTTTAGCCAGTTTAATGGAATTGGCTAAGGACAGCGGGGCGCGCACACAACCGGATAATTTAATGCCCAAAGAGGCGATTAAAATGCTCACCGAAGTGGCGCATGAGGTGGTCAAAGACCAGTACTACACCCTAAATCACATTTTGATTCCGGCATTGGAAAAAGAGAATATTCGTTTTTTACGCCGCAATCATTGGAACGAAAAACAAAAAGAGTGGATTCGAAATTACTTTTTGGAGTCGTTAAAACCAGTGTTAAGTCCAATGGGACTCGATCCGTCGCATCCGTTTCCTAAGATTCTGAACAAAAGCTTGAACTTTATTGTGTCGCTGGAAGGCAAGGACGCGTTTGGCCGCTCTAATGGTTTGGCGATTGTGCAGGTGCCACGTTCGTTGCAACGTTTAATTAAATTGCCGCCGGAAGCGACCGAGGGCGAAAACGACTTTATCTTTTTATCGTCGATTTTGCATTCCAATGTAGCGAATTTATTTCCCGGCATGACCGTGACCGGTTGTTATCAATTTCGCGTGACGCGCAATACCAACTTGTTTATCGACGAAGAAGAAGTGGACGATATTATGAGCGCGTTACAAGGCGAGTTATACGGTCGTCAATATGGTGATGCGATTCGTTTGGAAGTGGCGGATAACTGCCCGCCGGGTATGGTGGAGTATTTATTAGATCGGTTTAAATTGGATGAGTCCGCACTGTATCAAGTACGTGGGCCGGTGAATTTGCACCGTTTAGATGCGGTGCCGAGTTTAGCGAATCGCCCGGATTTACTCTTTCAGCCGTTTAGTCCAAAAATACTCAAGCCGATGAAAACATCGAAAAATGCGTTTCGATTATTCACGCGCAAAAAAGACACGGATAATTTGTTTGAGCGTATTGGTCGTCAAGACTTACTGCTACATCATCCGTATGACTCGTTTGCGCCGGTGATCGAGTTTTTAAATCAAGCTTCGAAAGACCCGGATGTGTTAGCGATACGCATGACCTTGTATCGTACCGGTGAAAAATCGGCGATTATCGACGCGCTGGTGCGGGCGGCGAAAAACGGCAAAGAAGTGACGGCGGTGGTCGAGTTGCGCGCGCGTTTTGATGAGGATACCAATATCCAACAGGCGACGCGATTACAAGATGCCGGGGTGCATGTGGTGTATGGCGTGGTCGGCTATAAAACCCACGCGAAGATGATTTTGGTGGTGCGTCGTGAAGACAATAAGTTGCGTCATTATGTGCATTTGGGGACGGGTAACTATCATCATATCACCACGCGTTTTTATACCGACTTTGGTTTGTTTACCGCGCGCGCAGCAATAGGACGTGATGTCACTAAAATTTTCCAACAACTGACCAGCTTGGGCAATACCAACGATTTGGAAGTGTTGCTGCAATCGCCGTTTACCTTGCATTCGGGTATGTTGCGTCGCATTGAACGCGAGGCGGAAAATGCGCGTCAAGGATTACCGGCGCGCATTATTGCGAAGATGAACGGTTTGCAAGAAAAAGACATTATTGACGCCTTGTATGCCGCATCGCAAGCCGGGGTGCAAGTCGATTTAATTGTGCGCGGCATTTGCAGCTTAGTGCCGGGTGTGCCGGGCTTGTCGGACAATATTCGCGTGCGTTCGATTATCGGTCGTTTTTTAGAGCATCATCGTATTTATTATTTCGAAAATCATGGTGCGGCACCGGAACTCTATTGTTCGAGCGCCGACTGGATGCGACGTAATTTATTAGCCCGTGTCGAAACCTGCTTCCCGATTTTAGACGAAGCCTGTTTTCAACAAGTGTTTACCGAAGGTTTAGCGATTTACTTAGCGGATACCACGTCGGCTTGGGAGTTACAGGCGGATGGTCATTATGTGTTGCATCAGCCACAGGGCGACGAAGTGCCGTTTAACGCGCAGTTGTCGCTGGTGGAGAAGTACAGTGCGACGCTTGAATAGCGCGTGCCTGAACGGCGCGGCTTGGTTTGAGCAAAAAAAGCGAGTACACTACGCGCAATTTCAAGCAGCGAGAAAGGGCTAATCATGTCTTTTACACCGGAAAGCGATATTTACGCCGCGATTGATTTAGGCTCAAACAGTTTCCATATGATTATGGCGCGCGAGGTTCACGGTCAGTTGCAGGTAATTGACAAGCATAAAGAAATGGTGCGTTTACGTGCCGGATTAGATGCGGACATGAATCTCAATGAATCGGCGTTTCAGAGTGCGATTGAATGCTTAACCCGGTTTGGTCAACTGATTAAAAACATCCCTTCGAAAAATGTACGTGCCGTCGGCACAAACACCCTGCGTAATGCCAAAAACAGCCGTGCGTTCTTAATCGCTGCGCGTCAAGCCTTAGGCCACCACATCGAAATTATTGCCGGTAAAGAAGAAGCCCGCTTGATATTTTTGGGTGTGGTGCATGGTTTGCCACGCAGTGAAGAACAGCGTTTGGTGATGGATATTGGTGGCGGCAGCACCGAATATATTATCGGCCGCGGTTTTAGCAATGACCATCTAACCAGTACTGAAATGGGCTGTGTTAGCCAAACCCAAGCATTTTTTGCCGATGATGTGGTGACAATCGAGACGATGAATCGAGCGATTGCGGGTGCGCGTCAAATTTTGCGTCCGCATCGTAAGATTCTGCGCCAACTGGGGTGGGATAGTGCGTATGGCGCATCCGGCACAATTAAGTCGATAGGGCAAATTTTGCAGGAAAACCAATGGACCGATGGCATCATTACCTTAGATGGTTTGCAACACTTACGCCAAGCGCTGCTTAAAGCCGGTAGCGTGCAAGCGCTTAAGCTCAATGGATTAAAAGACGATCGGCGACCAGTATTAGCCGGAGGTTTGGCCATTTTGATTGCCACCTTTGAGGAATTGGGTATTGCTTCGATGCAGGTGAGTGCAAACGCGCTGCGCGAAGGCTTGGTGTTTGATACGCTAGGGCGCTTATTTGCCGAGGATTCACGCGAAACCAGTGTGCGTGCCATGCAGCAGTGGATGCGGGTCGATGTGCAACAAGCCGCGCAAGTGGCGCAAACGGGGCGTATGCTGTTTAACCAAGCGCATAATATTTGGCAGTTGCGTGATAGCGAATATGATTATCCGAAACTATTAACCTGGGCGGCGGAACTCCACGAATGCGGCATGGCGATTAGCTATAAACGTTATCGCCACCATTCGGCGTACTTGGTGGAGCAGGCGGATATGGTCGGCTTTACTAACCAAGAAAAACAAATGTTAGCGGCAATGCTGTTAAACCATCGCGGCAAGTTTGTGCAAGAAGCGTTTCAAAACCTGCTTGAACCACATAACCAAAAACTGGTGTTTTTAACGGTCTTGTTACGTTTAGCGGTGCGTATTCATCGAGGGCGAGACTTAGAAAGCCCCGATATTTTATTGGTCATTGAAAACCAAACCCATATTCATCTTAATTTTAATGACGGCTGGCTTAGCGCGCATCCTTTATCGCAATTGGATTTGGACATCGAAGCGAAACGTTTAGAATCTGCCGGTTTTAAACTCACCTATGCCTAGGGGTTAGTTTTTTAACCACAGAGACACGAAGACACGAAGTTTAAAAACTTCGTGTCTTCGTGGTTCAAAAATGAATTGCAAACATACCCTAGGGTCTGTTGACATTTCGATCTAACTGATTGATAAATAGAACGCAGTTTCAAGTAATAACTGCAATTTAAATTTACGTTGCAAGTAACCATCTTCAAAAAAAAACAATGACTTAATACTTAAAAAACTTCGTGCCTTCGTGTCTCTGTGGTTCAAAAATGAATTGCAAACAGCCCTTAGCGTGAATCTGTATATTGCAATGGTTTAATACAAGTCAAACTGTAAGCGCCCTTGTTGTTTAGCACTTAACCAGGCCTGGTTAAGTGTGTCATCGTCCCAGTTAAATGCCTGTTGCCAAATCCGCTTTATCGTCGCTTCGACGGCCAGCCCCATGCCGATTTTATTACCACAAACATACACCTGTGCGCCTTGTTGCCACCAGTCGATAAAGGTGTCACGCGCTTGCCATAATCTATCTTGAACATAGATTTTGTCCGCTTGGTCACGCGAAAAGGCCGTGCTGAGCTTAAGCGCGCCTTGCTGTTGCCAAGCGCTCAGTTGCGCCTGACACAAGAAGTGGCTGGCGGCATGGGTTTCGCCAAACAGCAGCCAGTTTTGGTGTGCCGAATGTGCCAAGCGGTGTTGCATAAAGCCGATAAACGGCGCAATACCGGTACCAGCGGCGAGCATTATCATCGGCGTAGTAGCTTGATGCGGTGGCTTAAACTGTAAATTCGCTTTTAAGTCCGCTTCAATACGTGCCCCGATTGGCTGTGTGCTTAACCAAGTTGATACGACTCCTTGATGCCAACGATCAGCGCGTTCGAATTGAATGTGTTTGAAAATTAAATCAATCGAGTTTGGGCTGTGCTGCGGCGCACTGGCAATCGAGTAGTAGCGCGGTGCTAACGGACTGAGCAGGTCGATAAAGCTCGCCCCCAGCTCGGCTAATGCCGGAAAAGCGTGCAATAAGTCGAGCACGTCTTTGCCTTGTGCATAGGCCAGCATCTGCGCGCGATCGGACCAATTTTGATAGCCATACTGACGCACCAAACGGTTTAGAATCGCCGGATCAAGTTGCGTAAGCTCGATATGTTGAGTTAAAGCTTGCGCTAAAGGCTGTTCGCCTTGGCGACGTAAATGGATGCGCTCATCGCCTTTACAAGCCAGCGCCTGTAGCACACGCTCAACCAGTTGCGGCGGGTTTTCTCCGGCAACACTCACCCAGTCCCCGACTTCATAGTCTAGCGCGTGGTCGCTACGCAAGCGCACACGATAACGCGGTTGCGTGTTGTCATGCGGCGTAAGATTTTGGCGTTCGCTTAGTTCAAACAGCATGGACGGACTAGGTTCGCAGGTGTTCAATGAGCATCATCACCCAGGGTGCGGTGACGAGGATAGTAACGGCTGACATCAGCCCAGCAATGACGCCGATACCCATTTGCGGGATAAAGTTGTTTTGCTTGATTTCAACAGCGGTGAGTTGTTTTTCGACCCCATTCATGACTTCAATTTGGCGTTTTAACAGGCCGTTTAAGGTATGAATTTGCTTGTACAGTAGCTTTTGTTCTTCTTCGAATTGGGCTTTGGTGCGTCGGGTAAATTGGTCGATATGGCGTGTTTGTTGCCCCATTTCGCGCAACTGCTCGGCAAGTTGACCAATCGACGCATCCATTTGATGCACTAGGTTTTGAATAGTGGATTTGTCTTGATTCAGCCACTCATAATCCGGGCTAATCATGTCGGAAAAATCAAAATTTTGCAGATAACTTTCGCCGTTGGGTTTCAGTTTGCTTTTATTGTTGCGAATGGCTTGTTCAAGCAACACGCTTTTTGAACCCAGCGGTTCGACATTACGTAAATCAATCGCCATGCTAAGTGTCCTTGTGTGACCGTGTTATTTTTCTAAGCATTATAGATGCCAATTTTAAAAGTCGGCGAAAATCGAATCAAGTCGCGTTGCTAAATAACCCGTCTTCGTCGGTCGCATAGAGATGAAGTGTCATCTGTGGCGGCGACAGTTGTGCTAAGGCGGTTAATTCTGAGTGAGGTAAAAAAGCGTATATGTGCCAGCAGGATTCGGTGGGTTGTTGTGTTAGCCACGTGTGATATAGCGCAGACAGTTGGCCTTCGTAGCAACCGGGCAGGCCGTCGGCGTGGGCTAAACGGTTGGCGACACCCCAGTCCTCTAATAGGGCGCAGGCGCCGATGGCTTCGTTGGCGAGTGGCCAAACAAAACGCGCGGGTTTGGGTGTAAATGCAAACGCTTGCTCGCTGTGTAATAGGGCACAAAATGGTGCTTTGTTTGCAGCGTGTTGCTGCCAGTGTTTCGCCGCTGCAAACACCGATGCTTGCGCTAAACCGGTGGCGAGCCAAAGCTGGGGGTGTTCAAATTGGAGGGGTGCGCAGGCGTGTTGTTGCCAGCGCACTTGGGTCCAATCCAGCGGCTCGGGTAAAGGCGCACGGCTGAGAAATTGCGCCCGATTTCCTTGGTGTTGAAATAAGCAGGCCTGCTTATTTTGCCAATGCAGGCTGGTGCCGATGGCTGGGGCGGGTGAAGGCGACGCCAATGCTAACTCAATTAGCCAGTAGTCGCCTTGTTGTGGTTGTTGGCGAATTAGTTCGGCGTGCATTTAGCGATCTTCAGCGCGATACACCGGACGACCTTGGAACAGGGTCATTTCAACTTGACCATTAAATTCCCAGCCGTTAAACGGGGTGTTTTTACCGGCGGAATGGAGGTGTTCGCTGCGCACCTGCCAAACCTCATTGGGGTTAAAAATCACTAGGTCTGCACTGTTGCCTTTGGCGAGACGACCAACGTTTAAGCCTAAAATATTCGCCGGATGTTCGCTGAGGAGTTGAATCGCTTGCGATAGCGTGAGTACGCCTTCATCGACGAGGCGTAAGGTGAGCGCCAGTAAGGTTTCCAAGCCGCTGATGCCGGGTGTGCTTTCGCCAAACGGGAGTTGTTTATCATCGCGGCCCAGCGGGGTGTGGTCGCTGACAATCGCGTCAATGATGCCGGTTTTAACGCCCATGCGTAAGGCTTCACGGTCGGCATGGCTGCGTAGCGGTGGTGTAACATGCGTCAGTGAGCTAAAGGTCATCACGTCCATTTCGCTGAGGTGGAGTTGATGAATCGCTACGTCACAGGTGACAGGCAGGCCGCGTTGTTTCGCGGTGTGAATCATTTCTACCGACCGTGCGCAGGACAGTTGCGAGAAGTGGGCGCGTACACCGGATTCTTCCACTAAAATCAAATCACGCGCCAGTGCAATGGTTTCCGCAGAGGGCGGAATACCGGGTAGGCCTAATCGTGAACTGACTGCGCCGCTATGGGCCACGCCATTATTTTTGAGTTGTTGGTTTTCTGCGCGTAGCATCACCAGCAGATTGTGTGAGGCGGCATAATCGAGCGCATTCTTTAGGATTAATGGATTTTGGATCGGGCGATTGGCCTGACTTAGCGCAATACAGCCGCCTTGTTTAAGTGCATACATTTCGCTGAGACGTTCGCCGTTTAAGCTTTGTGTTAGCGCACCAATCGGCATAACAAATGCGGTAGCAGCTTGGCGCGCACGGCGCTGAATCAGTTCGGCGACGGCTTGGCTATCGGTGACCGGATCGGTGTCGGGCGGACAGCATAGCCCGGTAATACCGCCTGCTACGGCGGCTTTGGTTTCGGAGGCAATCGTGCCGGTATGATGTTGACCGGGTTCGCCTAAACGCGCTTGCATATCAATTAAGCCAGGGAAAACCCATTTGTTTTCGGCTTGTATTACTTCGTTGGCGACAAAGCCTTCCGGCGGCTGGTCACCGATAGCGAGAATGTGGCCGCGCGTAATGTAAATATTGGTAACGGCATCGAGATGCTGGCTGGGGTCAATCACACGACCTTGTTGAATGACAATATTCATGGTGTTGGCTCCTGGGCTTGCGCGAGTTGCGCGGCGTTGCTCATAATAATTGACATCACCGCCATGCGCACGGCGATGCCGTAGGTGACTTGCTGCAAAATCACCGATTGCGGACCATCGGCCACCGCTGAGTCAATTTCCACACCGCGATTAATTGGCCCGGGATGCATCACGATCGCATCGGGTTTGGCGTGCGTCAAGCGCTTTTCGGTTAAGCCATAGAGGTTAAAGTATTCTTGTTCGCTGGGCAGTAATGCGCCTTTCATACGCTCATTTTGCAGGCGTAACATAATGACGACATCGACATCGGCTAAACCGGTTTCCATGTCGTGATACACGTGTACCCCGAGGGATTCTGGAAACGGCGGAATCAGCGTTTTAGGGCCAATCACACGAATTTCGCGTGCTTCGAGCAGGCTGAGCGCTTGAATTTGCGAACGCGCCACGCGCGAATGCAGAATGTCGCCGACAATCGCCACTTTTAAATCGTAAATGTCACCTTTGAGTTTACGAATGGTAAACATATCTAGCATAGCTTGCGTGGGATGGGCGTGCTGGCCGTCACCGGCGTTAAGCACATGCACATGAGGGGCAACGTGTTCGGCAAAAAAATGGGCGGCGCCGCTTTCGGCATGGCGGATAACAAACATATCCGCTTGCATTGCTTCCAAATTCCACAGGGTATCGAGCAGGGATTCGCCTTTTTTAGTGGCAGAAGCGCTGATATTGAGGTTCATTACATCGGCAGAGAGGCGTTTTTCGGCAATTTCAAACGTCGTACGTGTGCGCGTACTGGGTTCGAAAAATAAGTTCATAATGGTTTTGCCGCGCAATAACGGTACTTTTTTGATTTCGTTGGTATGCGGGTTAATAAACGATTCAGCGGTGTCTAAAATCTCGGTTAAATGGTGCGGTTTGAGTCCTTCAAGCGTCAAAAAATGCTTGAGCTTACCTTGTTCGTCAAGTTGGATATTGGGGGGGGTTAGGCGCGCACTCATTAGGCAGTCTCCGTATGATCAACCAGGGTCATGGTTAGCGGTTCAGGGCCGGTTAGTTTTAAGGTTTGGTGGCATTGCATTTGTAACGCGAAAATATCAGGTTGAATCGGTAATTCACGACAGCCTTTGCGATCAACTAGAGTGACCAAGGTAATCGAGGCTGGCCGACCATAATCAAAAATTTCGTTCATCGCCGCCCGCGTAGTGCGTCCGGTATAGAGTACGTCATCGACCAAAAACAGCGTTTCGTTTTCCACCGACCATGGAATGTTCGATGGTTGCACCGCTGGATGCAGGCCGATTTTAGAGAAGTCGTCACGGTAAAACGAAATGTCGAGTACGCCCAGCGCTTGGCTGAGGTTGAGGCGTTGGTGCAGAGCGTGTGCAATCCACTCGCCGCCAGTGCGAATACCGACAAGTTTGATGTCGGGATGAAAGCGTGGGTGTTGACGAATGGCGTCGGCTAACTCGTCGAGTAGGGCTTGTATGTCTAAATTAAGATTTGTCATGGGTGGATAACCAGTTTTGTAAAATAATTTGCGCCGCGTGGGCATCGAGTTCACCGGGTTTGGCGCGCGATTTTAAGCGTTGCTCAGCTTCGTAAGAACTGAGTTGTTCTTCGATAAAAAACACCGGGCGTTGATAGCGCCCACTCAGGCGTTGGCCGAACTTGCGTGCGTTTTGCGTGAAGGGTTGTTCGCTGCCATCTAAATGCATCGGCAGCCCGACCACAAACGCGATTGGTTGCCAGCGTTCAATCAGCGTGCTAATGCCTGACCAATCGGGTACGCCGTCACGGCTGATAAGGGTGGCGATGGGGCTGGCGCTAGCGCTAATGGATTGACCTATGGCCACCCCGATACGTTTTAAACCAAAGTCGAACCCCATTAGCAGGCCTGCTGAAAGCGGTTTTGCTGATTTTGAGTTAAGCATGACCGGCCTCGGCGCTCAGAAACTCCGGTGATACGCCCAGCATCCCTAGGGCGACTTTCCAGCGTTGTTCAATCGGGGTTTCAAATAGCAGGCTGGCATTGTAGGGCGCGGTGAGCCAGCTATTGCGTTGAATTTCGTCGGCCAGTTGGCCTTTTGCCCAACTGGCTAAGCCTAGGCACAGTTGATAGTCGTGTGGCGCGCGGCCTTCGGCAATCGCGTGTAAAAAGTCTTCCGACACCGTTAAGCCGAGGCGATCGGGCAGGTCAACGCTATTTTGCCAGTCGCCCTGGGGCTGATGGAGAATAAAACCGCGTTCCATATCGACCGGCCCGCCCATGAGTACGGTACCTTGCAGGTCGCTGCGTTGGCTGTCGGCGTGAATGTGGAAATGTTCCAAAATTTGCGCAACACGTAGGTCGTGCGGCTTGTTTATCACCAAGCCACTGCTGCCTTTTGCATTGTCATCGACCACGTAAATCACGGTTTTGGCAAACCAAGACTCGTCTAAGCTCGGCATGGCAATCAAGAGGTGATGTTGGAGTGAATGGGCTGAATTCATGGTGTAAATTATAGAACAAATACAGGATAAAGCGTGTGCATTCGTTGGTTAGTTTTTTAACTCAACGTAGGCTTGCATCGACGGTGTTTGCTGAATATGACCTTCGCGATCGATTAATAATGCGTTGTCGATGCCCATTTGTGCCGCAATGCGTTGCCAGTCTTTTGGCCCAGCGATGAGCAACGCGGTGGCGGCAGTGTCAGCGGTGGTGGCATCGGGGTGAATCACGGTGACCGAGGCAAAACTGTCTGCGGGCCAAGCGGTGTTGGGGTTGATAATGTGGCTGAAAGTGTGGCCTTGCCATTGATAGTAGCGCTGGTAAGTGCCGGAGGTGAATACGCTATCACCATCACGCGCGTGAATTTTAGCGATGGCTTGGGTTGGATTTTTCGGGTCTTGAATACCGATAAACCAGACCTGCTGATTGGCTTTATGTCCCAGTACTTTGATGTCGCCGCCTATATTAAGCATGGCGTTTTGAATGCCGTGTTGTTGCAAAATGGCGCTGGCGAGATCAAGCGCCAGACCTTTGGCATTGCCGCCGAAGTCGAGTTGCACATTTGGGTTGCGACTAAACAGCTGATGGCCGTCGAAATAGATGTCGTTAATGGAGGGGCGGGTTTTTAGCCAGGCTTGTCGTTCAGCGTCCGACGGAGGTGGGCCTTGCCAGTGTTCGCCATGAAATCCCCACATTTTAATCAGTTGACCAATCGCCGGGTCAAATAGGTAATCACTTTGGGCGCTAAGTTTTTGCGTTTTTTCGATAAAAGTTTTAATTTCATCGCTGACTTCGATGCTTTCGCCTTGGCGAATGGCTTGGTTTATGCGGCTGACAATGCCACCTTTTTCCCATGCGTGCCATTCGCTGTGAAAACGTTGGAATCGCTGTTCTATCGCTTGAATGGCGGCTTGCGCTTGTTCGGCGGGGACATCCGCAATGATTAAGCTGACTTCGGTACCAAACACATAAAAGGTTTGTTGTGTCATTGAGGGGTCGGGTTTAGCGCAAGCGCTCAAAGCAATGCTAAACCCCAGGATAATCAGCCAGCGCAGTTTAAGCACGAGCCAGTTTTCCTTCTAAACAATCCATTAGCGTTGCGGCGATATTGAGGCCAAATTGGGCATCGAGTTCACGAATGCAGGTTGGGCTGGTGACATTGATTTCGGTAATGTAATCACCAATCACGTCCAAACCGACAAAAATCAAGCCTTTTTCGCGTAGCTTGGGCGCAATTTGCTGACATAACCAATAGTCTCGTTCGGTTAAGGCAATGCCTTCGCCACGTCCGCCGGCGGCGATATTGCCGCGCGTTTCGCCTGTAGGCGGTATGCGCGCCAAGGCATAAGGAATCGGTTCGCCGTCAATCAGCAAAATGCGTTTATCGCCGGCTTTAATTTCAGGCAGATAACGTTGTGCCATAATGTGATGTCGGCCGTGGTCGGTCATGGTTTCAATAATCACGCTCAGATTCGGGTCGCCGTGTTTAACGCGAAAAATCGAGGCACCGCCCATCGCATCCAACGGTTTAAAAATCGTGTCCTGCTGTTCCGTCACAAACGCACGCAGTAAATCGGCTTGGGCGCTGACCAGGGTTGGCGGTGTGCATTGCGCAAACCAAGCGGCAAACAGCTTTTCATTCGCATCACGCAGGCTTTGCGGTTTATTCACCACTAACACACCGGCGGCTTCCGCCAGCTCCAGCATCTGCGTGGAATATAAATAGTCGTTATTAAACGGCGGGTCTTGGCGGATTAAAATAATATCCAGCGTGGTTAAATCGGTATGCGAGGAGGCGCCGAACCCATAATATTGGCCATCATCTTGTTGCCCAGCGCGCTTATCCCAGACTTTCAGCGCGCTGGTGATGGCAAAGGGACGAGCGTTGCGTAAATACACGTCTTGTGGTTGCATATAAAAAATTTCGTAACCACGACGTTGCGCTTCCAACAGCATGGCAAACGAGCTGTCTTTATAAGGTTTGATGTGTTCAATCGGATCCATCACGATCCCGAGTTTTATTGCCATAGCGCCGTCCTGTGGTCTGCTTGCATCGGGTTATTCAAAATATTGAATCAACTCGTCGATGTATTTTTGAAAGGTTTTTTGATCGTCATTAAGGGTGTCTAAAAATAGACCAAAGTTGGTTTTGTCGTAGCCGCCTTGGTAGTAGCGTTCGATAATTAAGTCTAAATCCGAATCGATATAGTAACGAGCGGCGATGGATTTTTCGTTAAGTTGGTTGACGAGATTAAGTAGTTCGGTTCGGTGTTGTTTGCCTTTCGCATTCGCACTGTAATGGCTGGTGAGCAATAACCCGCCGGAGAGTTTGCGAATGATTAAGTTTTGGTTTTTGGCGTGTTTGGCGATTAAGCGTTCATCGTCTTGGCTAACATCATAGCCTAAAAACGACAGGTGTTGGCTGATGGCATCTGCTTGATCGGGGAGTACGGCAGAGCTGACAGGGCTAAAGCTTAATAAAAAGGATAGGGTTAGCGCAGGAAAAAAAAATGTTCGCATAGCAAGCTCGTTTATATAAAAAGTGGCGATAGTGCCGTGATGATTCATATGACTTACCGGTTTTATAAGTCCCGGTTGGCATTTTAACAGCGTCATTATGCTATCACCTCTGTGTAGGTTAAAAAAGAGGTGAAACCGATAACAACGCTGGTTATGCTTTATTTGCATTACAATAAAGTTTTTGTACTTTAATCGGATAGTGCTTATGTTTGCTTCACGTTTTATAACCTGGGTATTGCCGTTTAAGCGCGTTTGGTTTGATTTATCGTTACTCAGTTTGATTGCGCTGATTACCGCCGCCGTGTTTTATCTATTATTACTTCAGGCACTGGACGACGCAAAGCATACGGCCTATCTAGTCAATACCGCCGGAAAACAGCGGATGCTGAGTCAGAATATTGCTTTAGATGTGTTTCGTTTAAAAGCCTTGGCGCAAGATCCGCAAGAGGATGTGACGGTGCATGGTTTAAATCGTCAGCAACTTCTGGCACGCATGCAGTCACATTTAGACATGATGGCGTTACAAAATCGTCAATTAACCCTGCTCAGTCCGGTTTTAGACCGCGAGCCTTTGGGGGCGTTATCGCCCGCTTTACAGCAGATGTATTTTGGTGAAGGGGATTTGTTTGATGAGGTAAATAGTTATATTGCATTGGTAGAGCAGGTGATGCACGCCGCGCCGTCTAGTCCGTTATGGAATGAGGTGAACTATCGCGCCGAACCCTTGTTGCAAAAGCTAAATCAGCTGGTGAATCAGTATCAACTTGAAGGTGAACAAGGCTTTGCCAGGATTGAGGAAATTAAAAACCAAGTTTGGCTAATTTTTTTATTTATGGTGTTGGCGCAGGTGACGTTGATTTTTCTTCCGTTGCTTAAAAAAGTGCTTTCTTTGCACAAAGTGAATCAAAATTTACAAGGCATAGCGGAGCATGATGCGCTGACCGGTTTGCGTAATCGTTTGAATATGGAGCAGGCTTTGGAGCAGGCCTGGTCACGTTTTCAGTGCGAAGCACGGCCGTTTGCCGTATTGATGTTGGATATTGATTTTTTCAAACACGTCAATGATGATTATGGACACCAAGCTGGTGACCTGGTGTTAAAACGTATTGCTGAATTATTGACCGAAACCGTTCGTGGCGAGGACGCAATTTTTCGTGCCGGGGGTGAAGAATTTGTTGTGGTTTTGCAGGATATTGATTATTCGTCGGCGCGTGAAAAAGCGGAGCAATTACGGCGTGTGGTGGCGAGTTGTCCGTTTGATATTCATAAAAACACGCCATGGTATATAACCATCAGTATTGGTGGTTACCATGTCGCTTGTGAACAGGCTCAGGATATTAAGCATATTCTAGAAAACGCTGATCAGGCTCTTTATCGCAGTAAGCGTGAAGGGCGAAATCGCGTGTCATTTTGTGATGTTGGCAGCGGTCACAGTGCTTGAATGACATCGGAGGGAAGCAAGCCGGCTTGTCCGCGCTGGTCGGCAAGCTTGTCGGCACAGCGAGCGTGCCATTCTACACCTAAGCGTGCGGCGTCAAATAGCTCTAGGCCTTGTGCGAGCAGGCCTGCAATAATACCGGTGAGCACGTCGCCCATGCCGCCAACCGCCATGCCTGGATTGCCGGCGTGGCATAATGCCAGTTGTTCACCGTCATAAATCAGAGTGCCTGCGCCTTTGAGTACAATCACGCCGCCATAACGTTTGTGTAAAGCTTCAATCGCGCCAACACGATCATGCTGAATGGCTAAGGCGGGCTTGCCAAGCAAGCGCCCAGCTTCGCCAGGGTGAGGGGTTAAAATCCAGCGTTCGTAGTGCAAAGGTTGGAGCGCGAGCAGGTTTAAGGCATCGGCATCGAGTACGAGGTTTTTCTGGCTGTTGCAAACGCGTTCAAATTGGTGCCAAGCCCAGTCATCGTCGCCCAGTCCGGGGCCGATGGCTATCACATCGGCTTGTGCTTGTAACGCTTGGCTATGTCGTTCGTCATAACACATCAGTTCCGGTTGGATTTGGGTTAGGGCGATGGTATGTTCGGCGCGACTGATTAGCTTTACGAGTCCGGTGCCGCTGCGTAAGCAGGCCTGACCGGTCAATGCCAGCGCGCCGAGCATGGTAACGTTGCCGCCGATTAATAGTGCAGTGCCGTAGTCGCCTTTGTGGCTGTTGTGTTTGCGCGCACGTGGGGCGGGTAGGTCTTCGTTTTGCCAACTGGTGGCCAATGGTTGCACTTGCGTTAGTATATCGGCTTCGATGTCCAGATGATGGCTAATGACCAGGCCTGCATAATCGACGCCATCGTTAATATATAAGCCGATTTTGGGCACAATAAAACAGGTGGTGAGTTCCGCAGCGATCGCCGCGCCTAATATCCGTCCGGTATTTGCCTCTAGGCCCGAGGGTATGTCTAATGCCAATATGGGTACGTTGAGTTGATTGAGGGTGTGAATCAGTGTTTGCCACGCGTTATCCAATGGTCGATTAAGTCCTGTACCAAACAGTGCGTCAATGATGACATCTTGTTGTGATAAAAGGGAAAAGTCGAGCTCTTGGCTGAGTAGGCCGTGCCTTTCTGCGTCGTGGCGTGCTTGCTGTGCCGCACCTTGGTGCGGCGCGTCCCCCAGTTGTACAAGGCTAATATGATAACCGGCAAGGTGAGCGAGTTTGGCGAGGGCGTAGCCATCGCCACCGTTATTGCCCGGACCGCATAGGATGGCGAGATGTTTGGCTTGTGGCCAGCGCGTTTGTAAGCCCTGTAGTGCGAATTTTGCGGCGCGTTGCATCAGCATAAAAGCCGATACACCTTGTTGTTGGGCGAGCTGATCAAGCTGGCGGCATTGTTCGGTGTTGTAGAGTTTTAACATAACGGTGCCCTAAAGTCTGTTGATATTTCGATGTCACGGATTGATACAGCTAATTTTAGTTCATCGCTGAATCGATTTGGTGTTCAGTCCAGACTGTTGGTACAAACAAATGTTTGAAGGTTGCATGATTTAATGCTTAAAAAATATCGCGCCTTCGTGGTGCAAAAATAAAAGGTCAGCAGGCTTTGAAGAGGCTGTATAAAGCATAAGACATATTACAATCAAGGAACGAGGTTGGGTGACGAGTCTTATTGCGTTTTCTGGCGTGGCACGCGCGAAGATCGCTTGGCGCTAGGCTATAAAAAAACCGACACGAGGTCGGTTTTTGCAATCAAATAACCATGCCCGAGAGCTTATTTGATTTTGGCTTCTTTGAACATCACGTGTTTACGAACCACTGGGTCGTATTTTTTGATTTCAAACTTGCCTGCCATGGTGCGTTTGTTTTTATCAGTAGTATAGAAATATCCTGTACCAGCTGATGAGACTAACTTAATCTTATCGCGCATAACCGTCTCCTAATTAAACCTTCTCACCACGTGCGCGCATTTCTGCAAGCACTGACTCGATTCCGTTCTTGTCGATTGTACGCATAGCGGCTGGCGTAACGCGTAGTTTTACAAAGCGGTTTTCAGATTCAACCCAAAAACGGTGAGCTTGTAAATTTGGCAAAAAACGGCGACGTGTTTTACGGTGAGAGTGGGACACATTGTTACCGACCGCAGGGCGTTTTCCCGTGACTTGGCAAACTCTAGACATCTCTCAATCCCCTATCCATTCATTTAAACTGGTTAACTTCAAAGCAAGACAGCCTTGCTAAAAAATTCTATTTTACGGCAAGTGCGTGACCTGCCCAAAAAACAAGAAGACGGAATTATCCATAAATAAGCGCATGAATGCAAGCCTTATTTTGTTTTGTTGTCTGGGGTTAGCGGCAATATGTTTTCCAACCCGCAACGACACGTAAGATGTGAAAATAGGGTTAAGTATTTGCAGACGTAATCGTCTTGATCGGGTATGGCGTTAAATCGTTTATCAACGGGCTGTGCGCGACGGCAAATGGGCAAGTATTTTAAACTTGGTGAGCTTGTGCCATAGAGTGCCAGCGTCCTTGATCGCCTACTATAATATGGTCCAATAGGCGTACCTCAATCAGTTCCAGCGCTTGCTTGAGGGTGGCGGTTATGTTCAGGTCGGCTTGGCTTGGGTTGGGTAGGCCGGAGGGGTGGTTGTGGCAGATGATGGCAGCGGCGGCATTGTGTGCGAGGGCAAATTTGACCACTTCGCGCGGGTGAATGCTGGCTTGGTTGATCGTGCCTTGAAATAGCACTTCAAAATGAATCATTTGGTGTTGTTGGTCGAGCAGTAGGCAACCAAATTGTTCACGCGCACTGTGGCCGATTTGGTGTGAAAAATAGCGTGCGCTCAGTTCGGGGTTGTTGAAGGCCTCGCCTTTTTTGAGGCCGCTTTCAAAGTGGCGACGCGCCATTTCTAAAACGGCGTTGAGTTGGGCGTATTTTGCTTCTCCTAAGCCTTTTGCTTGGCAAAACTGTGTGCGGTCGGCTTGCAGTAGTTGGTGTAGGCTGCCGAAGTGGTCAAGCAGGTCTTGCGCAAGCTCCACCGCACTTTTACCCTTAACGCCGACGCGCAGAAAGATGGCTAGCAGTTGCGCATCGGTTAAGCTAGCGGCGCCAAATGTAATCAGTTTTTCTCGGGGACGATCGTATTGGTGCCAATCTCGAATGGACATAAGCAGGCCTGCTAAATGTGAAAAAAGAAAGATAGGTTACGCTTTTTTACAGAGGGTGTAAATCATTATCCGTCGTGTTTTAGCGCAGTGTTGATTTAAATCCAGTTTTCTCTTTGATGCTAGGGTGTTGCCATTTGGGTGTCTTGAATAAGTAGCCTTTAAGTCCCACCACAATTTGTCGAGAGGGGGGGATGTGCTCATTTCATTTTTGAACCACAAAGACATAGTTTTTAAGTATTAAGTGGATGGCTTTAAAGTATTTGCTTACAGCGTTAATTTAAATTGCAGTTATAGTTGTAACCGCGCGTTAATAGCCGCGTTTTGTTGTTGAATCCGAGCGTTCATTTGGTTGTAACGTCTTATTTGACATTCTTAAAAGTGGAGTTGGGTAACTTGAGTTGTAGGGGAAGCTTAGGTACCAAAATATGGTTAGGCGTTTTTGGCGGCCTGTACATTTTTCTGTGCCAGTAAGCGTTTGAGTTGTTGTTGACGCAGGGTGATGATGTCTTTAATGACTTTAGCGAATACCGGGTAGCGATGTTCAGTCGCACGATAGAGGTTGATCGGGTTGGGGTCGGGCAGATCCATCGCGTCTTGCGCAATTTGTAGCAGTTTGTCTAAATGGCGTCCGCTAAATTGGTTGTTGATTTCAAAGTAAGACACCTTGGTTAAAATGACATAATTAATGATTTTTATCCACTCAATGTCATTCACATTCGGATAGGTTTTGTGTAAAAAAGGACTCACGCCTTCGCGGCGCATCAGAAGCAGCGTTTTGAGGGTGTTGTGCTTAAGCAGATCCTCCGCCGCGGCGCGTAAGCTAAGCGGGAGGTTGTTTAAAAATTGTGTTTCAACTTGATGATTTGTGCCGGGCATAGTGGTTTACTCTTTGTGGGCTGTAACCTTAGAGGTCAAAGCACTCTTCGATTTCGTATTTTTGGATTTCGCTTAATAAATACAGCTGATCTCTGCCTTCGGGAAATTCAAAATTCATCGCAACGCGCTCAACGTATTCTTCGTTATCGCTTTGGATGTTTACGACCACGCCGTCAAATTTAAGCACGCGTTGATCTTGCGGGAAATAGAGCAAAACGTCGAGGTGTTCATGAAGTTTTAGGCCTTTACGAATCATAACCGCCAAACCGCTGGCACTGACGTTTGCCATTTGTAGCGGCCAATTTTCAGGGTGCTGGCGTTGGCTGTGATCGTCGTGCATCTGGCGGAAGATTTCTGTGTAGGTGTTGATGTAGTGGGCCGCGCTGACGATAGACTTAACCAGTGGGATACGGGCATATTTTTCATCTGCAAAACGATCAACCAGTTCGTCAAGTTTAAAACCAAACGGAATAGGGTGGCGCGCGGCAAAGTGATTCGGCGTGGAGTTGGACAGCACATCCACCAAGCTGTTGAGAAAGAACAGGTATTTTTCTTCGATAATTTTGAGATAGCTGTAGGTTTTGGGCGAGCTATTTTCAAGCAGTTTTATTTTACTCAGCCCTTGAAGGTGGCTGCTGATAGTGTACCAGTAGGTGGTGTTAAAGCGTGGGTTTATGCCTTTGGCAAGGTCTTCACAGCATTGGCCGAAAAACTCGATATGTTCGATGATTTCGCCAAAAATTTCTATTAGCGCTTCTCGGCTGTCTTGAATGCGATTGAGTGAGTTGACCAGTTCAAATTTTTGTTGCGTAAGTTGATTGCGAATCGGTGTCGGGAAATAGTTCGCTCCCGATGCAAGGATTTCTCGATCCTTAATCGGTGAACTGGGGGTAATGAAGAAACGTAGCGGCATATTAATGCGAAAAAAACGTCTTACATTGCGTGATGAAGTTTTATTTATCATTTTTTTAGCTTTTGTAGCCTTTTAAGCTGATTTTACTCGTAATGTAGCTTTTATGCCAAGATTTTGTCGGTGATTTGGCCGACTTGGTTTTTTTGTTTAATTATGCCTTTTTATCTTCCGAAAGGCGGTTTTAAGCCTGACAAGAGGCGCACACTGATCCCGTGTAATCGGCTCTGTTTGTATCAAATCCCGCTTGGTCAAGCCTGATTCGAAGCGCGTTTTTTAACTTTGTATAACGCAACTTCGCCAAGCAGGTTGGGCCATAGGCGCATTCCTAATGTGCGCTGGTGTTGAGTATTAACGACCGAGCGCGCAATCACTTCAATATTTTTTTGTTCACACAGGTCTTCAAAGTCCTTGAAGGTGCAAAGGTGGATATTGGGTGTGTCGTACCAGTGATAAGGCAGGGCGGAGGTTTCCGGCATCCGTCCGCGTAAACTGAGTTGGGCGCGCATTTTCCAATGACCAAAGTTGGGGAAGGTGATAATGCTTTGCTTGCCGATGGTAAGCATATTTTCTAGCAATAAATCCGGACGACTGACCACTTGTAAGGCTTGGGTCATAATGACATAGTCCACACTGTGTGGATCGAAATAGTGCTCTAAATCGTGGCCGTTGAGGTTGCTCTGAATAACGTTAATGCCCTTTAGCATGGCTTGGATGTTTTTTTGCGGGTCTATTTCCATGCCATAACCACGTACCGAGCGCGTCGTTTGTAAGTGTTTGAGCAGGGTGCCGTCACCACACCCCAAGTCTAATACTTGGCTATGCGGTTCAATCCAATCGGCAATCAGTTGAAATTCGGGGGTAAGTTCTAAACTCATAGTGACGCGCTCTCCTGAATAACGCGCTGCATATAGGCACGGAAAATACCTTCGTAATGACTGTTGGGCAGTAAGAATGCATCGTGCCCATGCTCTGATTCCACTTCGGCATAACTGACGTCTAAATCGTTGTCGAGCAGCGCGCGCACAATTTCGCGTGAGCGCGCCGGTGAAAAACGCCAGTCGGAGGTAAACGATACCACTAAAAACTTCGCTTGGGTGCGCGCAAAAGCTTGGCTTAGATTGTGGTCAAATTCGGCAGCGGGATCAAAATAGTCCAGTGCTTTGGTCATTAATAAGTAAGTGCTGGCATCAAAGTTTTGCTTGGTGGCAAACTTTTCCCCTTGATAGCGCAGGTAGCTTTCGACTTGGAATTCGACATCAAAGCTGTATTTAAGCTTATCTGCGCGTAATTCACGACCAAATTTAGTGCCCATCATGTCGTCAGACAGGTAGGTCAGGTGCCCCAGCATTCTGGCGAGAGTTAAGCCGGTTTTGGGGTTGGTACCGGCTTCGATAAAGCGGCCGTTGTGAAATTCGGGATCGGTCATAATGGCGCGGCGTGCGACTTCGTTAAAGGCGATGTTTTGGGCGCTTAGTTTGGGCGCGGCGGCAATGACAATCGCATGACGCAGCTTGTCAGGCTGGTCAATCGCCCATTGCATCACTTGCATTCCGCCCATTGAGCCGCCGACAATCGCCGCCCATTGTTCGATGCCTAAGTGTTGGCGTAGGGCGTTTTGGCTGTTTACCCAGTCTCGGCAGGTGACGATTGGGAAATCAAGGCCATATATTTTTCCGGTATCGGGATTGAGGCTTGCCGGACCAGTCGAGCCGCGACAACTGCCAAGGTTATTGGAGCATACAACAAATAATCGGTCGGTATCGATTGGTTTACCTGGGCCGATATAGTCGTTCCACCAACCAGGCTTGGTTTCGCCTTGGTGAAAGCCGGCCACGTGGTGATCGCCGCTCAGCGCGTGGCAAATCAGCACGGCGTTATTCGCTTGTGCATTGAGTTCGCCATAGGTTTCATACACAAGGTCATATTGCGGCAATAGCGCACCGCTGACCAGTTGAAGCGGCTGGTCAATGTGTAAGGTTTGAGGCGTAACAATTCCGATACTGTTTGTCATGATCGCTAATTTTCTTGCATTTAATAAAGTGAACCAATGTGCATTCTAAGCAGACTTTGTGCCTGTTGGTATATAAAGTTGATTTATATCATGCTTTGTCCTAACTGGGCTAGCGAGCCGACGAGTAAAATTTGCGTTACTTTAATGGCAAGAATCGCAATAATCGGCGATAGGTCAAAGCCGCTAATCGGTGGAATCAGGCGTTGAAACGGCGCCAAAATCGGCGCGGTGAGTTGGCGAAAAATCTCGAGATTTGGGTTATGGCCTTGCGCCACCCAGCTGAGAATAACTTGGATAATAATCAGCCAAAACAGCATATCTAGTAGCACATTCATCACTTCGGTGAGGGCGCTAATCAGTACCAGCGCGATAGCAAAATCTCGTCCCATTAGCCAGCCGAGCAGTAAAACAAAAATGATTTGTACGCTAAAGGCCGCGGCAAGAGCGGCCCAGTCCCAGCGCCCTTTTGAAGGCAAAACTAAGCCAAAAGGTTTACAAACAGGGTTGGTGACTTTTGCGATAAACATCACAATCGGGTTGCGCCAATCGGTACGCGTTGCGCGAATTAAAAAACGTAACATTAAAACAAAAATAACCAGGCCTGCTAAAAACTGCAGTAAAAAAAGTCCGGCTTGATCGACAGGTGAACTCATAGTTGGCCTCCTAGCTCTTTGGCGAGTTGTTGCGCACGTTGGTGTGCCGCGTGCATGGCACGCTCGACAATCACGCCGAGTTGATCTTGCTCAAAGCTTACAATCGCGCGTTCAGTGGTACCGTTAGGTGAGGTGACTTTGCGGCGTAAAGTGGCGCAATCATCGGTGCTTTCCAGTGCCATTTTACTGGCGCCAAACGCGGTTTGTAGCGTGAGCAGGCGTGCGGTTTTTTCATCCAGTCCGAGCGTTTTGGCCGCTTGTTCCATCGCTTCCATAAATAAAAAGAAATACGCGGGGCCGCTGCCGGATAGGGCAGTCACGGCGTCTAATTGGGCTTCGTCATCAAGCCAAAGGGTTAAACCAGCGGCGCGCAGAATATGTTCGGCGTCATCACGTTGTTGTTTGCTAACCCCAGAATTGGCAAATAATCCAGTGGCGCCGGCTTGTATCAGGGCTGGTGTATTGGGCATGGTGCGCACAATGGCCATCTCGCCGCCAAGCCAGCGATTAATGGCTTCGGTTGTTACTCCCGCTGCGACCGAAATGACAAGGGGGCGGCGTTGTTGTAGGTCTTGGGCCAGCGATTCGCATACGCTTTGTAGCTGTTGCGGTTTCACCGCTAGGACCACAATATCGGCTTGCGCGAGAGCTTGGCGGTTGTCGGCAACGCAGCGTATGCCAAGATGTTCGCTAAATTGTTGGCAGCTGGCGGGGTTGGGGTCGGCGGCGCAGAGTTGTTCAGCCGGATAACCGCTGGCGACGAGGCCGCCAATGAGACTGCGGCTCATATTGCCCGCGCCAATAAAGCAGATTGTGGCATTCATGGTTTGCCTCCTTCGTAAAAATAAAAGTTGGCGCTATTATGCCAAATATTGCTCAAGTCATCACGAACTTGGTCGATATAAAAAATACATAACAAGCCAGCGCGAGATAGAAGCGTGTTCTAAGATGCAGGCGATATGACAGCACAAGATAATAAAACACACAAGGCCAGACCAGAGAGGCGATTATGACAATTCAAAGTAATTTACCCGGTTTAACGAAATGGTTGAATCCGAATCAGGCACAGGATAAGTCGTCGGCGGATTTGACCGGTTTGCTTAAAGCAAAACAAGAGGCTGATCAGCAGGCCAAGCAAGCGAAGCAAGGTGGTGCGCGTGATGAGTTTGTGCCTTCGGCTAAGGCGCAACAAATGACAACTGCGCAACGTTTAACTAGCGGTTTTCAGCATTCACAAACCATGACGATGACCTTACAAACGCGCGAAGGTGATAAGGTTGCAGTGGATTTTCGCCAGTTGTATGAGCAGTATGCGTCTTACAGTGAAATGAAGCAGGCCGAACAAGGGCCGCAAGGTGTGCGTTATTTCGAAAGTCGAGAAGCCATGGAAATGACGGCATTTGAGGAGCGTTTTGCCTTTTCGGTTGAGGGGGACTTAAACGAGGATGAGTTGACGGCTATTTATGATGTTTTTGCGCAAGTAGATGAGCTGGCAAATGAGTTTTACAACGGCAATATCGAAAAAGCCTTTGAGCAGGCGGTGGCGTTAAATATTGATTTTGGCCAGTTGCAGTCATTAGATTTAAGTTTAGAAAAATCTACGACACACGCGGTGTCTTATCAGCAAGCGGCAATGAGTCAGTATCAATCAGTGCAACAAAGCGATGAGCAAGCCGCAGACTATGGTGTGGATATGGCTGAACTCCCCCCATATTTGCAGGCCTGGCAACAGGCGATTGCTCGCTTGGACGAGCAGTTTGCGAATGCCCGAAGTGCGTTCGACGAGATGATGGCTGGCACTTTAGCGCAGCGTTTTGGTGAGCAGGATTCACGCGAAGGTTGGTTGGCACGGGTCAGCAAGTTACATGAGGGCTTAGCAAATTGGGCGGCGCAAGCGGCGCCGACTAATGCGCCCAACGATAGCAACGCCGTTGATGTTGAGAAAGTATAACCCGCTATTGTGGTTGATGGTCGGCTTGGTGAGAGGCTATCAGCTGTTTATCAGTCCCCTTTTGGGGCCGCGATGTCGGTTTTATCCAACCTGTTCGCACTATACGATAGAGGCGTTAAAGCGTCATGGCGTGGTGTGTGGCGGTTGGTTAGCGATAAAGCGTATCGGGCGTTGTCATCCGTTAAACGATGGCGGCATCGATCCGGTACCGGAGTGTGGGTGTGGTCGGTTGGGGCAGCGCTGCGACCAATCGAAAAATACGTTGTCAAATCAAGAGCCACAGAGCTCGACAACGTGTCAAGGCAGCAACAAAAAGGAGAGTAAGTAATGAACCTAGAGGGCGTAAGTGCAGGTGGTGCGGTTTCGGCGGCACTGGCACAAAAAGAGGCTTATGCACAGCAAGATGCGCAAATCACGATGCTGAAAAAAGCGATCGATGTTAATACTCAAGGCGCATTAGCGATGATAGATTCGATTACCCCGAGTGCTAAATTGCCTGATCATCTTGGTCAGAATGTGAACACAAAAGCGTAATTGATGTGTTGAAAAAGTAAAAAGCCGTTTAACCCAGCTGGGTTAAACGGCTTTTGCTTTTGGCTCGTTTTGTTTTAAATCGAGTGTGCGGTTTAGTTAAATAAGCCCATAAGGTTGGGTTCGTCTATATATCCACCGGCCACACCTTTGGTCACGACCGCAACGGCATCGTGCGGGTGTAGGCTTTCAAGATGGTTGACACGTAGCCAGTAGTCGAGGACTTCGGGTTGCTGATTGAATGCCGCTTGTAAGCGACGCGCCGCATCTTCACAGAACATTAAGTTGCTCGCATTGAGTCGTGCAAATTCTTGTTCGTCTTCGCGCTTCACTGCCGCTTGTACTGGCGTTTTCAGGCAGTCTTCTACTAGATTAATCAGCGCAGATAGGTTCAACTCGGCCTGTGCGTTGAGTTGAAGTTTGATTTGCGCATAGGAGCGTTGGCTATGTGGTGTGGCGCAAATGCCTTCGGGTGTGCCAAGCCAAGCCAAAACCTGCTGGTAGTCGAGTGTTTGACCAGCAAATTGAGCTTCAAATGCTTGTTGGATCAACTGGCGAGATAGGGCCGCCGAACAAGGACAGGTCGAGGAATAGGGTACTTCCAACGTCACTTCACAGCGATACTCGCCTTGTTTGAGTTCGCCACGAATGGTAGCCGGGTATTGTTTCCAGCCGCTATTTTGACTTAATAGCGAAGCGCGCCGTTCATAGTAATCAAAGCGGAACTCGACAAGTGCATGATCGCTTAAACCGGTATGCGAGGCAATAAACGCTTGCAAAATCGCTTCGACGCGTTGTGCGGTTAAGGGTTCTTGTGTTGCCATTTGGTCGAGCAATAAGTACAAGCGCGACATATGAATGCCTTTGCTTTGCGGATCGGTCAAATTGACATACGCTTGTGTACTTGATGATAGGCGAATGGTGTCGTTTACGCTATGAACCAGAATCGGCAGTTCTATGCCGCTCATTCCGACCCAGTTGAGTTTTCCTTGTGGGCCCTGGTGGGGTTGGCACGCGATATCGGGCATGTGCTTGGTCATGCAATTTCCTTCTGTAGCCTAACAAACGGGACGAGCACCGCTGTTATAGATTTTTATAAGAGGGGGATAATATCAAGGATTGGTTTAGAGGTCACGAATTTGTAAACATTCTTGCCAACTTTTTTCAATACCCTCAGCGTTAAAAGGGGTATCGAACAGCATTTCTAAGCGGCTGGGTTCGCGCCAAGCAATGTCTTGCCAGTCTAGTCGTCCATTAACCCAGTTGATCAGTTGCCATTGTTGGCCGGTGCGGATAATGCCTTTTGCGCGGATAAGGCCCTGCGGGGGATGGGAGAACCAAGCTTTAACCGCGGGACGCTTAAATAAAATTCGGGGTTCAAATTGCCAGCTTACGCTGCCCGGTTGTGTTGGCTGTATCCAGGCCTGCAAAATACCGGGAAGTTGGCTGTTGAGTGGCTGGCTTTGTTTAGCGGGCAAGGCGTGATCATGCGTGAGCAGTAGCAAGAAGGGGGCGCGTTCGCGGTTTTGATCCAGTCGAGCTAGGCTCAACTTTAGTTCAGCACGTGTTTCAATGTGGTCGATACTGGGCGCAAGTTGGCGTAATAGATGACATTGATGTTGGCATTCGCTTTCGCTGATAAGGTCGGTTTTGCTGAGAATGACGGAATCGGCAAGGGTAGCTAAATCGCGTTGAGTGGCGGATTTGTGCCATAAGTCGGCGCTAAATCGTGTCGCGTCAATAAGGGTGAAGTGGTGCCGAAGGGCTAAGTTGCGTGTGCCGTTAAAGCGTTTGAGAGCGTCAATTAGTTGCGTTGGGTGGCCTAGGCCGGTTGGTTCAATCAGCAAGCGATCAAGTGGTTTTTGGGTGAGGTTGTGCAGTGCGCGCGTGAGGTTGGCGTGTGCGCTACAGCAAATACAGCCACCGCTGACTTCTTCAACGAGTAGGTCGTGGTGACGATAGGTGGCGCCATCGATGCCGATTTCGCCAAACTCGTTCACCAATACGCCCCAGCGCTCAGACACGGGGCGAAGCTTGAGAAGGGATTGAATCAGGGTGGTTTTGCCGCTGCCGAGCAATCCGCTAACCAGATTGACGGCTATCGGATTAGGCAAAGTCTTCGCCTGCCAACAGGTCGTTGACCAGTTGTTCGCGATGCAGTGGAATATCGAGCGCATGGCAAACAATTTTGGCGTCGCGATAGGCGTTATATAAGCAGGTGGTGGCACCGGGTGAGGGCGTCATGTTGAAAATCAAACTTTCGTTTTCAGGCACGATGCTGGCTTCACCGAGTTTGAGTTCGCCGGCTTTTTTGTCAATGACTTGCGGACGCAATCCGCCGACCCCTTGGGCAAAGCTTAAATCGCTGAGCTTTAAACCGGGAATGATTTTTTGTGCGTCTTTTAAAAACAGTTTTTTACGGATACCGGGAATTTCAAACGCGATATTACGAAAAATATAGTTGCGAATATCGCGCTCTTTCATTAATCCCCAAAACACGTTCATAACTTTGCCGTCGAGTTTGAGGCTTTTCCAAAAATCCCAATAGGTGCCGCCAGTGTAGCGCTCAAGCTTGGGCAATACCAACGCCGTTGGGCCAAGGCGAGTTTTATTTGGTTCAATTAAGTCTGGGTCACCATGAAGCGCCGCAAACGGTAACTTGTCGTTTTGGATGGTGTAGACTTTGCCGTTGAGCATTTTGGGTACGTAATAAAAACTGCCTGCCATCGGCAATATCGACATATCTAAGCCGTGTCCGAGTTGGTTTGCCAGCAGCAGGCTATGCGCCCCAGCCGATACCACGACAAAGCGCGACATAAATGTACCTTGTGGGGTGCTGATTTCATAATGGTCGTCGAATTTCTTGATTTGTTTGGCTTCGGTGCTCAAATTAATCGATACATCAGCGCCGCCTTTACGTGCTTGACTAATAAAGGAACGCGATAGGTTGCCGTAGTTCACTGTGCTGTATTCATCGGTACAACCGGAGGCGACGATTTTTTCAGGACGCGGTTGTCCATTGATTAAGGCGACAGCGGGTTCAATTTCGGCGATTTTGCCGGCGTCCCACCATTCCATATAGGGAAAGGTGTCGGCGAATTCAGCGTGTCGCGCTTCGAGTTTGGCGCATTCTTCGTCCCCCACCGCTAAAATCATTTTGGGGAATTTGTAAATAAAATCGTTTTTGTCCACTTGGTTGGCGTAATGCACCAGCATATTCGCTTGGCGTTTGACTTGTGCGGCTTTTGCAAGGCTGTAGTTGGTTTCAATGTCGCCGCAGTGAAGCGTTTGGCTGTTGCTTCGCGCATTGGAGTTGAGCGGTGCCAAGGTACCGTATTTTTCTAGCACAGCAATCGATTTGACATCGCTATATTTGGAAAGAACGTAGGTGAGGGCGCAACCGGAAATCCCGCCGCCGACAATAATGACATCAAAAACGCGCTTCTTCATGAGTGGTGTGAACCCTTAAAAAATTAGGTCATTCATTATAAAACAAAACAGGATTTGGCGGGGAGGGCTTTATAACTGCAGGTGTCGTTTAGTTTGTTGTGGTGAGGGGGATAAGTAAATTTTATTGTGATGGGGCTTGTTTGGCGCGTATTAGCGTGTTCTAATGTAAAGCGTTATTTACCTGTGGATATAACGCTTTAAACATCCTACCTGACGTGTTCAGGTTTTTTTATCTATTTCGATATATGGTTGGGTATATGATGAGATTGTTTCGCTTAGGTTTATCCTTGCTATTATTCAGTCTGGCCTTGGTTGTTCAGGCGCAAGCCGACCAGCCTAGAATGAGCGAAACGCTGAGCGTGTTTGGTGCGGTTAAGCAAGAAAAAACGTTTAGTTTAAACGATTTAAAACAGTTAGCCGGTTTGCAGTTGCAGAATGTTGAGGTGATGTGCATGAGCGGTGCGAACAAAGGGCAAATGGAAAACTTAAGCGGCGTGGCATTAAAAACGTTGCTGGAACACGTCGGCTTAAAAGTAGATAAAGGCAAAGATTTTCGCAAATTGGCGATTATCGCTTATGCCACGGATGACTATTGGGTGACCTATTCTTGGGGTGAAATTTTTAATCAAGCCAACGGCGATCAGATGTTGGTGTATTTCGCCAAGGATGGGGTTGAATTGGGTGCGGAGGATGGACGCTTCGCACTGATGCCCGGTAATGATGTGCGCAAAGGTGGCCGCCAAGTGAAGTGGTTGGAGCGCATCGAAGTGCGTTTGCTTGCACCTTAGCGCACGACATAAAAATTCAAAATAGCAGGCCTGCTGAATGCGGGCTTTTTTTAACCCTTTCGATATATACATTGGTATAACTCGGAGAATGTAATGAAGAAAAAAACCATGCTGTACAAAACGACCTGTAAAAAAACCATTTTATCCGCCGCTATTGCCGGTATGTTTGCCTCGCCGCTAATGGCCGATGACACGTTCACGCTTGGCAAAATTACCGTGGGTGGCGAACAAACGCAAAAAATTGAGGCGAATGTGGT
>JAVETW010000087.1:0-7853 GCA_034005865.1 Thiomicrospira sp.
GCAATCCACCAAAACGCTCTCATATTCATGCTAAATCCTTAACTCTTGATAGGGTTTCGATCACAACGACGGATCTTGTTAATTAAATGACTAAAACTGGCCGCGAGGGTGGCACTATCGACTTCCTGCATCCCTTTGCGTCCCAAAACGACAATATCATACCCGCATAAATCCGGCTTATGTTGACGAAATGCCTCACGCGCAATGCGTTTAACACGATTTCGCCACACCGCACGCTGCAGTTGTTTTTTCGCAATCGCCAAACCTAAACGCGGCCTAGGCAAGCCATTAGCACGAATAAGCAACGTCCAATGACGATTAGCGATTTTTTGCGCATCATCAAAAACGAATTTAAAATCAGGGGGGGAAAGTAAACGAAGGGATTTTGGGAAATCGTGGCGAAGCAACAAAGCGTGTTGTTGCTCACCCGATAAGGCATCCATGCTTACGCAGGGCGTGACCATTAACGCTAAGTTAGACAGTTAAACGGGCACGACCTTTCGCACGACGCGCCGCAAGCACTTTGCGGCCGTTTTTTGTCGCCATGCGAGCACGGAAACCATGATTACGCTTGCGCTTGATTACGCTGGGTTGAAATGTACGTTTCATGTTTAGTTACCTACTACAAGATTTCGATCGAAAAAAGTGAACAGCGAATTCTAAGGAATCGCAAAGCTAATTGCAAGAAAAACTTGATATAAATGTTGCACATCGCTTGCTAATCATCGAACACACAAGGGCGCATTTTAACAACGTGCTAAAATACATTTTATTTTTATCCGATTATTATGGCCGTCATCCACACCTTGCACCTGCACCAATTTCGCAATATTCAGCAGGCCTGCTTAACACTCTCGCCGGGATTAAATATTGTTGTCGGCGACAATGCCGCCGGCAAAACCGCCATTATCGAAGCCTTATGGGTGCTCGCCTCCGGCCGTTCTTTTCGCACCGCCAAACCGCAACAACTCATCCGACATGACCAAGCCGGTCTAACCCTATATTGCGAGGTACAATCCAAAGGTCAGCTACACAAACTAGGCTTGCAACGCCAAGGCAAGCAACTCGAACTACGTCTTAATGGCGAAAACCCGCGTAGTCAAAGCGAACTCGCCCGCCACCTTCCCATTCAGCTACTCACCCCGGAAAGCCATCGCTTACTTGAAGAAGGCCCCAAAGCTCGTCGCCAATTCCTCGACTGGGGGTGTTTTTATCACCACCGCGAATTTATGCCGAATTGGCGCGCTTACCATCGCGCCCTTAAACAACGCAACCAAGCGCTCAAACAGCGTTTGGCCGCGCCGCAAATCCAACTCTGGGACAGCGCGCTCATCAACGCGGGCGAACAAATCAACCAATATCGTCAAGCCTATTTAAACGCACTCACCCCGCATTTGCTGGCCTTTATCAGCGAATTAATGCCCGAACTCAACGCCCCAATCGACCTGCGTTTTTATAACGGCTGGCCCGGCAATCAGCCTAATCAGCAGGCCTGCTTAACCGAACAGCTTAACCGAGACTATCAACTTGGTCATACCCAATATGGTCCACACCGTGCCGACATCAAATTTCGTATTCAACAACAAGAACCCTTGGTAGGGTTATCACGCGGCCAACAAAAACTGTTTGTTTGTGCGTTATTATTAGCGCAAGCACAGTTTTTGCACCAGCAAACCGACGATGCGGTAATGATGTTAATTGACGATTTACCCGCCGAACTCGACCAGCATCATCGCAGCACGCTATTAACCCTGCTAGATAAACTCGGTATTCAACATTTAGTGACCACCACCGCCTTATCACTTATTCCACATACGCAAGGCAAAACAACCATTTTTTACTTAAATCAAGGCGTACTCACGCCTAATCTTGAGGAGTCCAACCGATGAAAACCCCCTTATCTACCCTAGTCTTAGTCAGCCTAATCAGTTTGCCGCTTACGCTGTTGGCCGAAGAAAGCAGCCTATGGCAAGGCATTAAAGAGGATGCCAAACAAGCTTGGAGCGAAACCAAACAAACCGGCAAAAACATTGGCAAAGAAGCCAGCGAAGACGCTTCCGAAGGTTGGGATAAAGCCAAGCAAGGGGTCGGCAACCCAAAACCGGCCTGGCAAGAATTCAAACACGATATAAAACACCCGAAAAAACAGCAGTACGACGGTACAAGTCAATAATGGACTTCAGTTTAAGGTAATTTACATCTTAAAACCCGCATAAAAAAATCCCCGATGACTCGGGGATTTTTATTGCTAAAGCCAAAGTTAGCAACTAATTAGAATGTCATACACACTGTATAAACTTGGTTTTCAGTGTAAGCAGCACCAGTAATAGCTCCTGGTGCAGTATTTACACCAGAAGTAGCTTGCGTCGCTCTAAAATTACCAGTTGCTCTATTACCATCGTCAAACTGTACATCTAATGCCGATGCTGCTTTACCCGGTACTTGTGACAAGCACAATTTGTTACCTAATAGATTACCCAAAGTATTAGCATTAGTTATGCCAATTAAACCACCAAACGCATTACGTGGTAACGCATTGACACCCGTATCCGCCGGATTACCGGAAATTAAACCCGCCGCTTTTAAGTGTTGCCAAAACGCCGCGTTTTCACCCGCACCGGTAAAGGTTTCTGCCGCCGTTACGTTAATCGCGCCATCGCTGTTACCTTCCAGCGTAATATTCGCCCAGCTACCACCACGCGCTGTTAAAGCTCCTATGGGGCCATCATCACCCGGTAAACGCTTGTAGCGATCTTGGTAGGCGTAAAACGCCGCCGACACACCATTAATATCATTCGCTGCATTTTTCACTTTCGAGTTTTCAATTAACTCACGGCCTTTTAACACGCCACCCAAAAGCAAACCGATAATCACCAATACAATGGCGATTTCGATCAGCGTAAAACCTTGTTGTCTTGCTGTTTTCATAACGTCTCCTTGTTGAAAGCAAACATAAGCGCCGCTTAATCACAACGCTCGATTTATTGACTCTTTTTCAGTTTATTTCTACTCTAATCGATTGAAAAGAGTAAAACTTTTTTACTCTATATCGAGTGAACAAGCCCATAAATGCCGATATTGCGTCACTTCATTTACCTAACGCTTTAAGCGGCTTAGCGCCAGCGCTTAGTAAAGTTAGACAGGGTAGGGCGAGGGGCAAATTAGCCGCCAACGCAATTTAGACAAAATTATGATAGAATCCCATCACTTAATAGCGGGTAAAAAGTAACCAATATGACCGAACAAACGCAATACGATTCCTCTTCCATTAAAGTGCTCAAGGGCCTTGATGCCGTACGTAAACGCCCCGGAATGTATATCGGCGACACCGATGACGGCTCCGGTTTACATCATATGGTGTTCGAGGTGGTGGATAACGCGATCGACGAAGCCCTCGCTGGCCATTGCGATACCATTAAAGTCATTATTCATACCGACGGCTCAGTTTCGGTGTCCGACAACGGGCGCGGTATTCCGGTTGATATTCACAAAGAAGAAGGCGTATCCGCCGCCGAAGTCATTATGACCGTGCTGCACGCAGGCGGTAAATTCGACGACAACTCCTATAAAGTATCCGGCGGCTTGCATGGTGTGGGTGTATCGGTCGTGAATGCGTTATCAGAAGAATTACAGCTTACTATTCATCGCAACGGCAAAGTTTGGAAACAAACCTATCACCTTGGCGTACCGCAAGCGCCACTGAGCGCCGTGGGCGATTCAAACAAAACCGGCACCGAAATACGCTTTAAGCCCAGCAGCGAAATTTTTACTATTACTGAATTTAATTTCGACTATTTGCTCAAACGTTTGCGTGAATTGTCTTTTCTTAACTCCGGCGTACATATCGAGTTAATCGACAACCGTGATGACCGCAAACAGGTTTTTGAATACGAAGGCGGTATTTTAGCGTTTGTGGACTTTATCAATACCAATAAAGCCCCGATTAACCAAAAAGCGTTTCATTTTTCGACCGTTAAAGACGATATTACCGTCGAAGTAGCAATGCAATGGTCGGACGCTTACCAGGAAGCGATTTATTGCTTTACCAATAATATTCCACAACGCGATGGCGGCACGCACCTTTCTGGTTTTCGTGCTGCTTTAACGCGCACGCTGAATGCCTATGTCGAAAAAGAAGGGCTTAACAAAAAGTTTAAAATCAATATTTCCGGCGATGATGCGCGCGAAGGCTTAGCGGCGGTTATTTCCGTTAAAGTACCTGACCCGAAGTTTTCATCGCAAACCAAAGATAAACTGGTTTCTTCGGAAGTAAAATCGGCAGTGGAAACCGCGATGAACGAAAAACTCGCCGAATACCTGCTAGAAAATCCAAACGAAGCCAAAGCCGTATTCGGCAAAATCGTTGATGCGGCGCGCGCGCGCGAAGCGGCACGTAAAGCACGCGAAATGACACGTCGTAAAGGCGCATTAGACATCGCCGGATTACCGGGTAAATTGGCTGATTGCCAAGAAAAAGACCCGGCGTTAAGCGAACTGTATCTGGTGGAGGGTGATTCCGCCGGCGGTTCGGCAAAACAAGGTCGCGATCGTCGCACGCAAGCGATTTTGCCGCTAAAAGGCAAAATCCTTAACGTCGAGCGCGCACGATTTGACAAGATGATTGCTTCAGCCGAAGTCGGTACATTAATTACCGCACTGGGTTGTGGTATCGGGCCGGATGAATACAATATTGATAAACTGCGTTATCACCGCATTATTATTATGACCGACGCCGACGTTGACGGCTCACATATACGTACTTTGCTTTTAACGTTTTTTTATCGTCAAACGCCAGAACTGATTGAAAACGGTTATATTTATATCGCGCAACCGCCGTTATACAAAGTCAAAAAAGGCAAACAAGAAGCCTATTTAAAAGACGATGCCGAACTGGAAAACTATCTGCTTAACAGTGCATTAGATGATGCCGCGTTGTTTAGCTCAAAAGACGCGCCGTGTATTAAAGAAATCGCTTTGGAGCAGCTGGCAAAACAATATTTGCAAGTCGGGCGCACAATTAAGCGTCTATCGCGCCGTTTTAATCACACCTTTTTAGAACTTCTTACCGATGTAGCGAAGGTTGATAACGTGATGTTGAACGACCATGCAGCGCTTAGTCAGTGGGTCAGTTTGGTTCAGCCGCGTTTACAAGCCATGGGCGAAGTACAAAAAGTCACCTATGAATTACAGGTTGAGCCGAGCTTAGACGGCGAAGCTAAATTTCAACTGCGTTTACAGCAACGCGAACATGGTACGTTGAGTTCGCAAGTATATGGCGAAGAGTTTTTTGCCTCACCGGAATATGCTTTGTTTGCCAAGCTCAGCGATACCCTACAGGGTTTAATTAGCGAAAGCGCGTATGTACAGCGCGGCGAAAAACAAGAATCCGTCAGCCATTTTAAACAAGCATTAGATTGGTTGTTGAACGAAGCGAAACGCGGTCAAACGATTCAACGCTATAAAGGTTTGGGCGAAATGAACCCGGAACAGCTTTGGGAAACAACAATGAACCCTGAAACCCGTCGTTTGCTACAGGTTAGAATCCAAGATGCGATTGAAGCTGATCAAGTATTCACTACCTTGATGGGTGATCATGTTGAACCACGCCGCGACTTTATCGAATCAAATGCGTTAAAAGCCGAAAATATTGATGTTTAATGTTTAATGTAATTGACCAGGCCTGGTCAAGTGAATCGTTCGCTCGATTCATTTTTTTAAAAGGAGGCTGTTTATGTCTGTAGTTCATCCTATCGTTACCGTTACCGGTTCATCCGGCGCCGGCACATCCTTTGTTAAACGTGCAATCGAGAAAATTTTTGCGCGTGAAAACTTAAATGCGGCGATTATCGAAGGCGATAGTTTTCATAAATACGACCGTATGGCGATGCGCGAGAAAGTCGCACAAAGCAAAGAAAACGGCGGACGTGTATTAACTCACTTTTCCGAATATGCTAACGAGTTCCAAAAGTTAGAAGAATTATTTGCCCAATACCGTGAAAGCGGTACTGGTAAACGCCGTTATTATATTCATAACGAAGAAGAAGCCGCCGAGCATAATGCACGTTTAGGGACTAATTTAAAACCGGGTGAGTTCACACCTTGGGAAGATTTACCGGAAGGCACGGACATTCTGTTCTATGAAGGGTTGCACGGCATGGTAAAGCGTAAAGATCACGGCCCAGCAGAAGGGATGCACGATGTTTCGCGTTATGTTGATTTAGGAATCGGCGTGTGTCCGGTGGTGAATATCGAATGGATGCAAAAAATCTATCGTGATACGTCTGAGCGCCCTTATTCGGTCGGTCAAGTACGCGATGTGATTCTTGAGCGTATGGAAGACTATATCGAATATATCGTGCCTCAGTTCCACCGTACTCACATTAACTTCCACCGTGTACCGCTAGTCGATACCTCGGATCCTTTCTCAACGTTGAAAGATGAAGCGGCGTTAGTACCTGAGCCTAAAAACTCATTAATGGTGACACACGTTCGTTTGAAAGACGTAGATTTACAATCCGTAGCCGATAAAATTCCGGGCGCTTGGTTACAAACACCGGAAACACTGGTATATAACTCAGAACATATGGTTTTAGCGATGGACTTATTAATGTCGCCGATTATCCATAACCTTGTTGAGAAAAAACGCGCAGCGATGACAAAATAACGTCTTAACGCCTCGGTTTTATAGCAAAGCGAAAGCAGAAAAATTCTGCTTTCGCTTTTTTTGTATCACGAAAACTTCAATTTAGCCTCGATTTCAAAGCCACTTATTCGCCCTCATCTTAGATATAAGCGCTTAACCAGTGTTTAAATTGAGTTAAATCCATCGCACCTGAAATACGATCTAACTCGCGAGCTTGTTTAAAAACCGCTAAAGTCGGAATAGAACGAATATTGAACTGCGCCGCAATATCCGGCTGTTGTTCGGTATTTATCTTGATAAAACGCGCGTGCGGTTCAAGCTGTGCTGCTGCTTGCGCAAAAGTAGGCGCAAACATTTTACATGGCCCACACCAAGGTGCCCAAAAATCGACCACTAATAATTGGTCAGATTTACTTAATGCACGATTAAATTGTGCCGAATCCATTTCAATCGGTTTGCCGTTGAATAAAGGTTTTTTACAATGACCACAGTTTGGCTGGTGGTTTAATTTTTCCTGTGCAACGCGATTTAACCCGCTACAATGAGGACACATAATAACCATTTCACTTCTCCTAATAATCCGTTTAAGCCTTATTATGATGACGAATCAACGCATTTTCAATGGTTCAGGCGGGTGGTCATTTGTCTCTGCTTACCAAGCTGGAGGCTGTGAAAAAAATCATTTATATTCACCACAAAGTCACAAAAAATTTTAAAAATAAAGAAGCTATAACATTAACAACCTTCGTGGCCTTCAGATTTGAAACAACCGATTTGCACAACTAATACAACCTTGCGAAAAGCACTAATGAATTGTTTCACAGCCTCTATAATTGGTAACCAATGGTGTTGATTGCTGCAGATATTTACAGATAGTTTTTTGTATCAAGCCCTGTATGTCAAGATAATGTTGAGCCAGTTGATTTTAAGATAACATATAAATCAGGGCACATTAGGAGACTGTTATGCCAAAACCCATTACCCTTGTTAATCCAAAGATTGAATCGAAGATTGAGCCTAATCCCGTGCTGGAAAAACGCACTCGCCGTGTGTTTAGCACCGAGTACAAACTCTCTATTTTACAGCAAGCTGACGCGTGTAAACATGGCGAGCTAGGCGCATTGTTGCGCCTGTGAAAAACTCTATTCCAATCAACTGGCGCAATGGCGTCGTGAGTTTGCCGAACAAGGTGTCAAGGGTTTAGCTAAAT
>JAVETW010000088.1:0-7846 GCA_034005865.1 Thiomicrospira sp.
GCTGTTTGTCAACCAGTCGATGGCGGATTATTTTGGCGTGCCTGCGCAGGCTATGCTGGGTAAACCTTGGGTGGAGGGTTTGCCCGAGTCAGAGCAGGCGCGGGTACGGGCACATTTAGCCAGTTTTACACCGCAGAATACGTTGCAGCTACACGAAAATCAGATTTATCGCTATGACGGTGAGTTGCGTGATGTGCAGTGGACCAACCGAGCATTTTTTGACGAGCAGGGTCAGTTGCTGTATCTGCAGAGCGTCGGTGTAGATATTACTGAGCAAAAACGCGCGCAAGCGGCGCTGAGCGAGGCGAAGCATCTAGCCGAAACGGCTAATCAAGCGAAGTCGGCGTTTTTGGCGAATATGAGTCACGAAATTCGCACGCCGATGAACGCGATTTTAGGTTTGTCTGAAATGGCGCTGCGCGAAAACCTGCCGCCTAAAGCGCGTTTGCATTTGAGTCGTATTAAGCAAGCGGCAGATGCTTTGCTTGGTATTTTGAACGATATTCTGGATTTTTCGAAAATCGAGTCCGGTTATATGACGCTCAGTCGTGAACCGTTTTATTTTGATACGCTGATGGAGAATTTGTCGGCTTTATTTAGCGAAGCGGCGCGAAAAAAAGGGCTAAATCTGTTGTGGCAGATTGACCCCACTCTCGATGCCGCTTATATCGGTGACGAAATGCGTTTGCGTCAAGTGCTGGTAAATTTAATCGGCAATGCGCTTAAGTTCACGGAACAGGGCGAGGTATCGATGCGCGTGCATTTAACTGCAAAACGCAATCAGCAGGCCTGGTTACGTTTTGTGATTGAGGACAGCGGATTGGGCATAAGCGAAAGCCAGCGGGCGCGATTGTTTCAACCGTTTAGCCAAGCCGACTCATCGATCACCCGCGAATATGGCGGCACGGGGCTGGGCTTGGTGATTAGTCAGCGATTGGTGAAAGCGATGGGCGGCGGCGCGATTGAGGTTGAAAGCGAGCTTGGTCGCGGTTCGCGCTTTTCTTTTAGCGTGCCACTTCAGTGTTGCAGCGAGCAGGAGTGCGCGCGCCTGTTGCAGTTGTCTGATGTTGCTAAACCTGCCCGGTTACAGGGGCGAGTTTTGTTGGTAGAGGACAATGAGATTAATCAAGAGGTGGCGTTAGAGGCACTACAGTACTTGGGGCTGGAGGTGGTGATTGCCGCAAATGGGGAGCAGGCGGTAGAGTTTGCGCGTAAACAGGCCTTCGACTTGGTGCTGATGGATATTCAAATGCCGGTGCTGGACGGCTATCAGGCAACGCAGCGCATTCGTGCGTTCAATAGCCAAGTGCCGATTATTGCGCTCACCGCAGCGGCAATGGTTGAGGATAAGCAAAAAGCTTTAGCGGCCGGAATGAATGACCATCTTGGCAAACCGATTGACAGCGAGCGTTTATATCAAGTGTTAAGCCGCTGGTTGCCTGCGTTGCCCGCACGGGTGGAGGGTGAGTCGTCGCCAACGCTTGCTCATTTACCTGCTTTGTTAGCCGGGTTTGATATTCGCCAGGGCGTGGCGCAACTGGGGGGCAATGAAGATTTGTATCGGCGTTTGCTGCAACGCTTTGCGGCGCAGTTAAGTGAGGTATTTGCTACGCTTCCCGATGACTTGCAGCGTGTGTTGGGCTCGCCAGATAATCAGCAGGCCTGGCAACAAGCGCAAACACTGAATCACGCGCTAAAAGGCGTGGCAGGAAATTTGGCGGCGACCGGTTTGGCCGATTTAACAACACAGCTCGATAACCAACTCAAACAGCACCAGCCACCTCGTGCAGCACAGGTACAAGCGATGGCGGATTTAATACGCCAAGCGCTTGACAGCCTTGCAACCTTACCGCCCTTGCCCAAGGTGTCAATAGCGGATGATAAAGCCGATATTGATCAAGCGTTGCACTGTTTGGAGGCGTTGGCTAGCCGGGTCAAAGATAACGAATTTATCGATGAAGGCGCGTTGCGCGCCTTGGCGCAAAGTTTGCCAGTGTCGCTGCGTGATAGTGACTGGTTGGCGATTCGTGCGGCATTGGATGAATTTGATTTCCCGCACGCGCAGGCGCTGATTGCGCAGTTGCAGCAAGCGTTAATGGCGTTGCGCTGAGGGCCGCTCCTTTTGTGTAACGCGATAGTCGCTCGAAATCATAAAAAATCTTAGATAAATAACGCTCGATACATTTTTGTGGGCCTTAACGGCGACTTACTCTAGGCACGATGTTTTTTTTAAGTATTAAGTCATTGGTGCGTGCAGATAGTGGTTTGTATTCATCGTTTTAGTTGAAAAACCTATTCAAAGGTAAGCAAAAGCTTGGTTTGTCAATTAGTTACAGCAAGATGTCAACAAGCTTTAGGGTTTGTCGATTAAAAATCTTGATAAGCTAAAAGCTGTTTTTAAGCTAAAATTTGCACGTTTTGCAAAAAATAAGCACTTCAAAGGATCGCTATGCAGCTTGACAGTAATAATTTAACACGTCGTATTGTCGGTATATCTGTTTTGAGTATTGTACTGGCCATGCTGACGGTGGCATTACTGGTCAGTCAAATGGTGATGGAAGATACTCGTCAAGTATTGCTGCAGCAGCAAAAAGATTTGACCGACATGGTGGTTCGGCGCATGGATAAGGCGCTTGATGTGCGTAAGCAAACATTGCAAACGCTCAGCCAGCAGCTCAATGATGGCGAGGCGCTACATTCTCCCGAGCGCTTGCAGCAAGCGCTGGATAATCGCATGATGCTGCATCAGTTTTTCAATGGCGGTGTAGTGGTGTTAAATGCGGCGGGTACGATTATTGTTGATTCACCGATTATTCCCGGTCGCGTTGGCATTAGCGCGGCTGATCAACCTCATGTGCGGACCGTTGCCGCCACGCTCGAACCGTTTATTAGCCGTCCGATTTTGGGGCGTGCCACCAACTTGCCAGTATTTATTATTAATGTGCCGATTTTGGCAAAAGATGGCGCGTTATTGGGCTATCTATTCGGTATTACACGCTTAGCGCAGGACAATATGATTCGTGATTTGGCGCAAGAGGCCTTTGGCACCTTGGGTAAATTGTATGTAATTGATCCGAATAACCAGTTGTTTGTGACGGCGACCGATGCTGATTTGGTGCATAAGCCGTTGGATTCGGTTGACAATCGGGAGGTATTAGACAGAGTTTTGCAGGGTGAGCATACCGGTGTCGCCATCGGATTTGGCGGGGGCGATGTGTTGTTTAGCGCAACGAAACTCAATGTGATGGATTGGTATGTGGTATATACCCAGCCCGAATCGCTTGTGACTGCGCCAACGCGGATGCTGTTATTTAAATTATTTATTATTACCTTGGCGTTAATGATCAGCGTTGGGTTGGGGGTGGCGTGGTGGATGCGCAGCCAGCTTAAGCCGTTACGTGAAGCGGCGCAAACCATTGATGATATGGTGGAGGGGCGCGCCGAGCCGCATAATCTCACGGTGCAGCGCCAAGATGAAGTGGGGCAGTTGGTATCGGCATTTAACCGGTTGCAAACACAACAAGCCGAGCAAGCCAGCAAGTTGCAGCAAGCGAAGGCGGAGGCCGAAAGCGCGAATAAAGCCAAATCGGAGTTTTTGGCGAATATGAGCCATGAAATTCGCACGCCGTTGAATGCGATTATCGGTTTAAGTGAACTAGTTTCGCAGCATGATTTGCCGCCGAGTTCACGCGAACAGGTCAATTGGATTCACGAATCTGGGCGTTTGTTACTTGGTATTATTAATGATATTTTGGACTATTCAAAAATCGAAGCCGGACGTTTGGAGTTGGAGCGCCGCGAGTTTAAATTCGATGATCTATTACAACAAATGGCGATACTGTTTGCCAAACCGGCGTCGGATAAAGGGATTGAGCTGCTGTTTGAGGTGGCGCCGACTTTGCCGCGAACCTATATCGGCGATGCGGTTCGTTTGGGTCAGGTATTGACTAATTTGCTGGGCAATGCGATTAAGTTTACCGAGCGCGGCGAAGTCACCTTGGTGTTGCGAGAAAGCGTACGTCAAGATGATTTAGTGCGCTTATATGTGGCAGTCAACGATACCGGTGCTGGCATGACCGAAGCACAGCGCGCGCGTTTATTTAATGCGTTTGTGCAGGCCGATACGTCGATCACACGTAAACATGGCGGTTCCGGTTTGGGCTTGGCGATTAGCCAGCGTTTGGTGCAAGCGATGGGTGGCGAGGGGATTGATCTTGCCTCGGAAAAGGGACGTGGTTCGACATTTTCGTTTGAAATTACGCTGCCTTTTTCGCCAGAGCAAGAGGAGGCGTTAGCATTGGCCTGCGCGCCGGATTGCCGCGTGTTGGTGGTCGATAGTCATGCGCGCGCCAGTCAGATGCTTGAGGCCTTGTTGCACCACTTGGGTATGAGTGTGGATCGCGTGAGCCATGGCGAAGCCGCATTGGATGCAGTGACTCACGCGATACAGCAGGCACGACCTTATGATTTTATTTTTATTGATGATCGCTTGAGCGCGATGGGTAGTTTGGTCACGTTGGAGCGAATCGAGGCGATTTTGGCGCGCAAACAAACTCGTGCTACGCCGATTATTTTAATGAGTTGCGGCGTGCTGGGTGAGCAAGAAAACGCCCGGTTGCAGGCTTACCCAGCGTTGTTGCGTTTGCCCAAGCCGATTTTTTTGGCGGGTTTAAAGCGGGTGTTGCAACCCTTGACACAAGCCGAGCCTTCAGCGCTTGATGAGGCACAGGATGCGTTATTGGCCGGAAATTATCGTGTGCTATTGGTTGAGGACAATAAAATCAACCAAATGGTGGCGACGCAGCTCCTCAATCACATGGGATTGCGTGTTGAGGTGGCCGATAATGGCTTGATTGCGGTAGAGCGGGCAAAAGCCTATCATTTTGATTTGGTGCTGATGGATATTCAAATGCCGGTGATGGATGGTTACGAAGCGGCGCGCGCAATTCGCCAATTTAATACGCATTTGCCGATAGTGGCTTTAACGGCGGCGGCGATGGTTGAGGATCGTAATAAGGCGCTGGAGTCGGGGATGAGTGATCATTTAAGTAAGCCGATTGACTCCGCTAAATTACGTGCCACGGTGGAGTTATGGTTGTCGCAATCGATAGGGCAGCACTTGGATGTCACTTTGTCGCAGGATGTTGGTGCGCTGGAACACGCGCCGGTGTGGTTGGCGGATGCGCTCGATGGTTTTGATGTGGAGCAAGCATTGGCTCTGTTGCAAGGCGATTTGGCGCTGTATCAACGTTTGTTGGCGCAGTTTGCGCGCCAGTTACGTCAAGAGTTTAGCGAAATTGATGGTTTAATTTCGCATCGGGCTTGGGCGCAAGCCGAGGTGCTGATTCATGCGCTTAAAGGGGTGGCGGCTAATCTCGGTGCAAAAGCCTTGGCTGAGTTGGCGCAACAGATTCATCGGCACTTACAAAAAAAAGAACGGCCTACGCCGGCGTTAATGGCGCAGTTTAACGAGTTATGTCAGCAGATACAGCAGCAGTTAATGCAGTTACCGGCGCAACCGGCAACGAACGATGCGCAACAAGACACGCAAAAGGCGTTGCGCTTGGCGCAGCAGTTGCATCACGCGCTGGCGCAGCATGAGTGGATTAGTCATGGACAGATTCGGGCATTGCTCGATTGTGTGCCAACGGGCTTGCGTGCGCGCTTTCAGTTGTTGTTTCAGCAAAGTTTAGAGCAGCAGATGAACTATGAGCAGGGGCAGCAGCACCTACAAGAGTTAATTACGCTGCTTAATAATTGGACAAACTAATACGGAGGCATGATGGCTTGAGATTGCGGTCTCCGGAGCTGTCATTTGCACCCACACGTAAAACACATACGGGAAATAAAGAGCGCTAATGGTTGATAACACCCTAAACGATGAACGCCATGCGATTTTAATCGTTGATGATATGACTTCTAATATTCAAGTGCTAGCGAATGCGTTGCAGGATGACTATCGCATAAAGGTCGCCACTTCCGGTGAGCGTGCGCTACAAATTGCGCAGTCAGCTTCGCCACCGGATTTGATTTTGCTGGATATTATGATGCCCGGATTGGATGGTTATCAGGTGTGTAAGCAGCTGAAGTCTGACCCTAAAACCAGTGGCATTCCGATTATTTTCGTCACCGCGTTGAGCGAAGTGAGTGACGAGGAAAAAGGTTTAAATCTAGGGGCGGTAGACTATATTACCAAGCCGTTCCATTTGCCGATTGTGAAGGCGCGGGTGCGTAATCACATGAGCTTGAAATTAAAAACAGATTTGCTCGAAGAGTTGTCGCACGTTGATGGCCTAACCCATATCGCTAATCGCCGTCATTTTAATGAGGTGTTGGATAAAGAGGCGCGGCGTATTTTACGTCTTAATCAGCCGATATCATTAATTATGCTTGATATTGATTATTTTAAACCCTTTAACGATAACTATGGTCATGGGCTAGGTGATGAGTGTTTAACACAGGTGGCCAAAGCGTTGCGCTCGGTGATTAAGCGTCCGGGTGATTTATTGGCGCGTTATGGCGGGGAAGAATTTGCCGTGATTTTGCCGGAAACATCGGAGCAGGGCGCGTTAAAAGTCGCCGAAGATTTGCGTGCAGCGGTGGAGGCGATGCACTTTGCCCATCAGTATTCGGAGGTGGCTGATCATGTCACCATTAGCGTCGGGGTGGCGTCGAATGAACATGATCAAGGTCAGTGTATGCACAGCTTGCTCCAGCGCGCCGATCAAGCCTTGTATCAGGCGAAAAAAGCCGGGCGCAATCAAGTCAAACTCGGCTAGTGTGTTCATGGGCTTAATGATTGAAGATCGCGTGCTTTCGCGTGTCCGTGGTTGAGGTGACTTTTGCGGCGCGTTGCCTTGCATTTCACCCTATTGAACTTGCGTTAAATCATTTTTTTTCAAGTTTAAGCGCCTCGCGTTTTCGTGTTTTCACCAGCCGTTGTTCAGCGCTGGGTTTTCTTTCGTGGAAGGGCATCGAATCGGCTAAAATAGCGCTTTATTTTTTTGATTTGTGACCAGAAGGAATGCCTATGAGTGCGCAACGCCCAACTTTGATTTATACCTATACCGACGAAGCTCCCGCCCTAGCGACCCATTCGCTATTGCCGATTATTCGCGCGTTTACTGGCGCGGCGCACATAGAGGTTGATACCCGTGATATTTCGTTAGCCGGGCGTATTTTGGCGCAATTTAACGACGTTTTAACCGCCGAACAGCAACAAAGTGATGCCTTAAACGAACTCGGTGAACTGGCAAAAACCCCGCAAGCGAATATTATTAAGTTGCCAAATATCAGTGCCTCGATTCCACAATTAACCGCCGCGATTAAAGAATTGCAATCACAAGGTTACGCGCTACCCGACTACCCCGCCGAACCGAAAAACGACCAAGAAAAAGCCATTAAAGCGCGTTATGCGAAAGTATTAGGTTCGGCGGTGAACCCGGTGTTGCGTGAAGGCAACTCTGATCGCCGCGTGGCGCTACCGGTAAAAGAATATGCGAAAAAGCACCCGCACAGTATGGGCGCGTGGTCGGCGGATTCCAAATCGCACGTGGCGCATATGGACGCTAATGATTTTTACGGTAGTGAACAATCGGTTATCGTGCCAAGCGCCTGCCAAGTGCGTATTGAGCACCATGGTGCAAACGGCGAGGTGCGTATACTCAAAGACGGTTTGGCATTGCAAGCCGCAGAGGTGATTGATGCGGCGGTACTGAATGTACGCGCGTTGCGTGATTTTTATCAAACCCAAATCGACTTGGCAAAACAACAGGGCGTGTTATTGTCATTACATCTAAAAGCCACCATGATGAAAGTATCCGACCCGATTATGTTTGGTCATGCG
>JAVETW010000025.1:0-32992 GCA_034005865.1 Thiomicrospira sp.
CAACCCGGGCCAATCAAACACCACCTCCGTAATCACCGCGCCACCGAGTAAGGTTCCCAACTGCAAACCTAAAATCGTCACCACCGGCAACAACGCATTACGCAAGGCATGAACCCCATACACTCGTACCTGACTCAAGCCCTTTGCTTTCGCCGTACGAATATAATCCTCATGAAAAATTTCCAACAGCGAAGCACGAAGCATTCGCGCCAAAATCGCCGCTAACGCCGTCCCCAAAGTCAGCGCAGGCAAAACCCATGCCCAAGGCTGATCCGCGCCACTCACCGGCAACCAAGCCAAGCCAATCGAAAACAACAAAATCAGCATGGGACCGAGCCAAAAATTTGGAATCGACACCCCAACTAGCGCAATCGTCATCGCCGCATAATCCGGCCAATATCCGGCACGACGCGCAGCCCACATCCCCAAAGGAAACGCCATTAACACTGCAACCAACATCGCCATCACCGCTAAATACGCCGTCATCGGCAAACGTTCCAGTAACAACTGCGCAACCGGTTGCTGAAAAAACAAAGACTGCCCTAAATCGGCTTGTAACAAGCCGAAAAAATAATGCTGATACTGCATCCATAACGGCTGATCCAAGCCCAATTGCGCACGTAATGCCTGCTCATCGGCGGGGCTTGCCCAATCACCAAGCATGACCGCCACCGGATCACCAGGGACAAGATGAATTAATAAAAAAACCAAGCTGCTCACAACCCAAGTCACAAAGACCAAAGAAAGAAGTTGACGACTAAGATAAGAAATCATAAATGAATAGTGACCGGAGTGCCGACGGCTACGGCATCAAACAATTCGATAATATCGCAATTACGCATACGGATACAGCCATGCGATCGCGCTACGCCCATTGGCTCGCTGTCAGGCGTACCATGAATATAAATATAACGTTGCATCGTATCAACCTGTCCCAAACGATTGAAGCCTTTTTCACAGCCTGACAGCCATAAAATACGGGTTAAAATCCAATCGCGATTTGGATAACACTGCGCCAACGACTCAGAATACAGCTCACCGGTTGGACGGCGCGCTTTAAACACACAATTAAGCGGTTGATTGTCACCAATTTTAGCACGCACAAGGTGTTTACCCAGTGGCGTTTGCTGAGAGTTTTTTTGCTGCCCACTCCCTTTAAGCGCGCTACTAATTAAATAGCGCTTGATCGGTTGTCGATACTGCCATAAGGTTAAAACCTGCTGGCCAATATCGACTTCCAACCAACGCCCATTCAACATTAGCAGGCCTGCTATTCCACATAACCGCTGGTAATCGGATAACGACGATCACGACCAAACGCACGCGCTGAAATACGCACACCGGGCGCCGCCTGACGTCGCTTGTACTCGTTCAAATTAATCAAGCGCACAACCCGATACACCTCCTGCGCCTGCGCCAAGCCCGCCGCGATAATCTCGGCTGGCGTACGGTCTTGCTCGACATACGCCTTCACAATCGCATCTAAAACAGCATAATCCGGCAACGAATCCTGATCGGTTTGATCTGGGCGTAACTCAGCGGAAGGTGCGCGCTCAATAACCCGTAACGGAATAACCGCAGACACGCTATTTCGATAACGCGCCAGACGGTACACCAAGGTTTTAGGCACATCTTTAAGCGGCGAAAATCCACCCGCCATATCACCATAGAGCGTGCTATAACCAACAGCCGACTCACTTTTATTGCTCGTCGTTAAAACCAATTTACCGGTTTTATTCGACATCGCCATAAGCAAGGTGCCACGAATACGCGCCTGTAAATTTTCCTCGGTTGTATCCTGCGCCAGCCCGCTAAATCTAGCCGCCAAAGCCGCTTCAAATTGTTGATAAATGTCAGCTATCGGCACATTCTCATAACGCACACCCAATGTGTGTGCCTGCATCTGCGCATCCTCTAGGCTGATAGCAGCAGTGTAATGAAACGGCATCATCACCGCTTCAACCGCTTGTGCACCGAGCGCATCCACCGCCAAAGCGAGCGTAAGCGCTGAATCAATGCCACCTGACAACCCCAACAACACGCCTTGAAAGCCATTTTTATGCACATAATCGCGAATACCCAAGGTCAGGGCTTGATACACTCTTGCTTCATCTTCAAATAACGGCGCTTGCTCTCCGGCTAACAGTCTGACACCCTGCGCCTCTTTTTGCACACAAACCAAGGACAGAGCCGACACAAACTCGGGTGCTTGAACTTGCACCTCACCGTCAGCCGACATCGCGAACGAACCGCCATCAAACACTAATTCATCCTGCGCACCCACTTGATTAACATAAATAATCGGCAATTTAACCTCGTCAACCCGACGACGCACAACGGCTAAACGATCTTGATGTTTTTCGGCATGAAACGGTGACGCATTCATATTTAAAATGACTTGCGCACCAGCTTGTGCTGCTTGTATAGCCGGACCGGGCTTCCAAATATCTTCACAAATAACCAAACCGAACTGCACCCCTTTATACCCGATAACACAAGGCTTTTTGCCTGAGGAAAAATAACGCTGCTCATCAAATACGCTGTAATTGGGCAGGTGCTGCTTGATATAGCTTGCCTGAATCAGGCCATCATAAATCCAAGCCGCCATATTAAAACGCTCGCCCAGCGCATCCATCATCGGATAACCTACCACAATCGCAACATCGCTAATTTCGGCGGCGAGCTGACTAAGCGCCTGTTGAATTTGCGGATACAAACCGTGTCTTAACAACAAATCTTCCGGTGGATAACCAATCAAACTCATTTCAGGAAACACCACCACATCCGCTGCCAACTCACGCTTTGCTTGCTCACTGGCGCGCAAGATACGGGCAACATTGCCGGATACATCGCCAACCAGCGGATCAATTTGCGCCATCACTACGCGCAGTGTTTCAGACATTTTGCTCCCCTTATCAGCTTAACAATGACAGCATCGTCGAACCCAACTCAGTTGGCGCTCTAACAATTTTTACGCCTGCCGCTTCAAGCGCTGCGAACTTGGCTTCTGCCGTACCCTTGCCACCACTTACAATCGCCCCGGCATGCCCCATACGTTTACCCGGCGGCGCGGTCACACCAGCGATATAAGCCACCACCGGCTTGGTCACATGCGCTTGAATAAATTCCGCCGCATCTTCTTCTGCCTGACCGCCAATTTCGCCGACCATAATAATGCCTTCGGTTTGCGGATCGTCCTGGAATAAACCTAAACAATCCACAAAATTCATGCCCTGTATCGGATCGCCACCAATGCCGACGCAGGTAGATTGACCCAAACCGGCCGCAGTGGTTTGATGCACCGCTTCATAGGTCAACGTGCCTGAACGCGACACAATGCCGATTTTACCCGGCAAATGAATATGCCCCGGCATAATACCGATTTTGCACGCACCCGGCGTAATTAAACCCGGACAATTCGGACCAATTAAATAACTGTCGGACTGCTCCAGCACCGCGCGCACTTTGAGCATATCGTTGACCGGAATGCCTTCTGTAATACAGGTGATGACTTTAATACCGGCTTCAATCGCTTCAATAATCGAATCAGCGGCAAACGCAGGCGGCACGTAAATCATGCTGGCATCCGCGCCGGTTTCCCGCACGGCATCTTTAACCGTATTAAACACCGGCAAACCTAAATGCGTTTGACCACCTTTACCCGGTGTCACGCCACCCACCATTTGCGTGCCATACGCAATCGCTTGTTCAGAATGAAACGTACCTTGTTTGCCGGTAAAACCTTGGCAGATGACACGGGTGTTTTTATTAATCAAAATACTCATGCTTTTGCTCCTGCCATTTCAACCACTTTACGCGCGGCTTCTGCCAAATCGTTTGCACTAATAATACTTAAACCGCTTTGCGCTAAACGTTCACGTCCCAGTTCCACATTTGTGCCTTCCAAACGCACCACCACCGGAATCGACAAACCGACTTCTTTTACCGCTTGGATAATACCGTCAGCAATTAAATCGCAACGCACAATCCCACCAAAAATATTGACTAAAATCGCCTTCACTTCCGATGATGACAAAATCAATTTAAACGCTTCCGCCACGCGCTCAGGCGTTGTGCCGCCGCCGACATCCAAGAAGTTAGCCGGCTGACCGCCATTGAGTTTAATTAAATCCATCGTCGCCATCGCCAGGCCTGCGCCATTCACCATGCAACCGATATTGCCTTCGAGCGCAATATAGTTAAGTTGGAATTCAGACGCTTTGGCTTCACGTTCATCTTCTTGGCTGACATCACGCCAAGCCAGCAGGCCTGGTTGACGGTATAACGCGTTCGGATCCACATTAATTTTGGCATCCAGTGCAACAAGCTGATTGTCCGCCGTAACAATTAATGGGTTAATTTCGATTTGGGCTAAGTCTTTATCCACCGCCAAACGGTAAAGGTTTTGTAAAATCGAGCCGATTTGTTTAAACGCATCGCCGGTTAAACCTAATGCAAAACCAATTTCACGCGCTTGATAAGGCATTACACCTAGTAATGGATTGACATTTAATGTCAGAATTTTTTCCGGCGAATGTGCGGCCACCTCTTCGATATCCATGCCGCCCGAGGCGGAAATGACAAAGCTGTGTGCTTTACTGACACGATCTACCACCAAACTCACATACAGTTCTTGCGCGATGTCTAAGGTCCGTTCGATTAATAATTGATGAATAGGTAACGCTTTGCCCGCCGTTTGAATCGTCGCCAAGGATGAGCCTAACAAGGCTTGCGCCACCTGTTTCGCTTCTTCAGCCGAACGCACCAGTTTAACCCCACCCGCTTTACCGCGCGCACCGGCATGAATTTGTGCCTTCACCACCCAAGCCTCTGCGCCTAAGGTATCTAACGCTGTAGCCAGTTCTGATAATTGGTTGATCACATAACCCTGAGGAATGGCGATGCCATATTCAGCAAACAAGGCCTTTGCTTGGTATTCATGTAAATTCATGTGTTGTCCACTTCTCCCTAAAACACCGCTCGAAAGCGTGTTAAAAATTAACCATAAATTATTGATAAATAAATTTAAAATCGAAAAAAATCCTGCTAAAAAACACTCCCACTTAGCACTCAATCACGCTATCTTCCAAGCTTATTATTCGTACTGAGCAAACAAACGCGCCAGAGGGTTGATTGCATTTGGCACAAAACTTTAAGACAATAGTTTTTTCTCAGCAAGGGTTCAGTCAATGCAAGTTATTTTGTTTTTATCACTCATCGTTTTGGCCTACTTTTTATTACGTTTAATTTTGAACGCGATTATTCGGGCTCGCAAAAACGAAGATAACCAAAGCCAACCTGCTACCACGTCACACACCATGGTACGTTGCGCGCAATGCGGCGTTCATCTTCCGCAATCCGAGGCTTACTACGACGGACGTCATACCTATTGCAGCGAAGGACATCTTCGTCTTGGACCGAATCTTGGCGGTGATGGCGAAGGCGCACTACATGACACGAATGACGGCGATTAGCCCGCATCAACAATCTTTTCTATTTTGACATCAAAAACAATCATTTGCCCACTCAACGGATGATTAAAATCAACTGTAATAAAAGCCTCATCCAAGGCAACGACTTGCCCTGGCACTTCTTCACCAGTGGGGGTATTAAAACCAACAATATCCCCCTCTTTGAGCAGCATATCTTGAGGAAACTCAGCGCGTTCAATTTTATGTACATTCATTGGATCGGGAAAACCAAAGCCCTCCTCCGGCGGAATAAAAAAACGTCCACTAGTCCCTTCTTCCAAGCCAACCAGCAAACTTTCTAAATTAGGCAGTAAGCTGCCATCGCCGAGGCGAAAACGATAAGGCTCATCCTGCGTCGCTTGGTCAACAAGCGTGCCATCGGTTAAGGCTAAAGTAAAACTCACAACCACCTCACTCTGAGGCGTAACCTGCTTTAGAATTAAAGACATAGTTTAACTCTTTCAATAAATAATTAAATTTTTCCAAAAATCGAGAAGGGTTCGCGCGGCGTTTCACCACACACAATGTGCCATTGCAAAACATAACGACAATCTTGACCTTGCGCACACTCGAACTGATGACTAGCCAACGCCTCAGCCGCTGAAATCTGACGCAACTTAAAATGATAACCACTTGGACATAATTGCGCTGCCTGCTTGGTTAAATGGCGACTTTCAACATTCAATGGTGCCTCATCATATGCTTCGGTTAAAACGAATTCTTTATCACTTATCGCTTGCGGTGCATGTTGCGCACAGCCTGCTAAGCCGACTATTAATGCAGCTAAAATAATTAACCTATTCATCCTATTCCTCTGTGTTATCTTTTTCAATCAAGCGCAACTCGGCTTCACGTATCACAGCCAAGGTACAGATTGCGCACCTCGATTAACCCGAAATAATTGTCTGCAGGAGTTAACGTCGTTTTATTCCGAGCGGATTGCACCGGCCCCAGTATGTTGTGCAAACGACACAACAATGAAAGCGACTTCACTGTACTCACATGGGTTTTTAGGACCACAGTACATATCAGCCCCGGTCAAAAGGCTTAGACAAGCTAACGATTTTATCATAGAAAACAGGCCTAACTAAGGTCGAATAACGGCCTTCCTCATATTCAAACACCGCCTCAGAACAGCTATAGTTTTTATCGCTGGGCTATAGTAAACTTCAAACTAACTTTTTTACATGATTAGCAGCTAATAAACAACCACGCCAAAACAAATTAATACATTCCGAGTATCCAGCATGATTCTTGACCGATTAGAAAACGCAAAACACTACTTTGGCTTGCACCCACATATCGACGAAGCCTTAAGATTCTTGATCAACGGCGAGTTCAACGAAATGCCACTTGGCCGTCATACGATCAATTCTCATCTCGATGCCATCATCGATGAATACGAAACGCAAGCCGCCGATACCAGTCAGTACGAAGCACATCAACGCTTCATTGATGTGCAATACCTCATTGCCGGAGACGAGTACATGGGGATTGCCCCACTTACCAATCAACAGCCAAGTCAAGCATATAACGAAAAAGACGACTTTGCGCTGTATCAAATAGCCGGGCAAATGATTCACGTAAAAAGCGGAATGTTTGTTATTTTTTTTCCAACCGATTTGCATATGCCCTGCATTGGAACCCCCCCTCGAAAAATCAAAAAAGTCGTGATGAAAGCGCGTGTCGACTCACAAGTATAAACATCACATGATACAACCCAGTTAGCGAACAAGGAACGACAATGAAAATTACCATACTTGGCACGGGCTTTGCAGCCCTCACCGCAATTCAACAACTTAGAAAACGCTGTCACGACATGACAATTCAAGTCATTTCTCCTCGTCAAGAACTCATTTACTTGCCCAGTTTAATTTGGCTTCCTTCCCGATTACGTGATGGCGATGATTTGCGCGTTGATTTACACAACTTCTTTAATCGCCAACGTGTTGAGTTTATTCAAGCCAGCGTCACCGGGATTTCTAATGGCGGACGTAGCGTGCATACCGACAAGGGTGATTTTGACAATGATGGTTTAATTATTGCCAGCGGCGGTCGTTTTATTAAAAAACTACCTGGTATCGAGCACGCTATCACTCCTTGCGAAGGTATTGCCGCCGCCGAGCAAATACGTGACCGTCTAGCGCAAATGGAATCAGGAACGATTGCCATAGGTTTTGGAGCAAATCCAAATGAACCTTCAGCCATGCGTGGCGGCCCGATGTTCGAATTTTTGCTTGGCATAGACACCCTGCTTCGCCAGCAAAATCGTCGTGATAAATTTAAAATCATCTTCTTTAATCCGGCCGCCGAACCCGGTAAACGCTTAGGCGATAAAGTACCAGCAAAAATGCTGCAAATGCTAGCGAAAAAGGACATCGAAACCCACTTGGGTCATAAAATGGTTGGTTTTGAAGCCAATAAGGTCATCACTGAAGGTGGTGAGTTTTCGGCAGATTTAATCCTATTTATGCCTGGCATGACTGGGCCGAGCTGGTTGGAAAATACCGACCTACCAAAATCCGCCGGCGGCATGATTGTCGCCGATGAATTTGCACAAGTACAAGGACTCGAAAAAACCTATGTTGCGGGTGATGCGGGTAGTTTTCCCGGCCCGGATTGGCAACCCAAACAAGCCCATGCGGCCGATATTCAGGCAAAAGTTGCGGCACATAACTTAGCATCGGATTTAAAAACCCAAGCGCCAAAAATACAAATCAAACACGAGTTGATTTGCATTGTTGATACTCTCAGTCATGGAATGTTGATCAAACGCACCGAATCCGGCACGACGATGCTACCACCCTGTCGATTAATGCACTACGCCAAACGCTTCTTTGAATGGTGGTATTTGCGCCAATATCGCTAAGTTAAAAAAGCCCGATTTCTCGGGCTTTTAATTTATAACCTGTTCAAGCTTCACTTTTTCATTATGGGTATTTAAAAGCCCGATTTCTCGGGCTTTTAATGGCTTTGCTTTAATTAGCAGGCCTGCAACTAAGCGACTGCAACACCAATTTCCGACAAAGTTTTGGGGGATTTAATTTCATAATCCGCCATTTCATCAAATTGTAAATAACGATAAATATCATCGGCCATGGTGTCGAGTTTGCCCACCATTGACAGATACTCCTCTACGGTTGGGATTTTTCCACTGGTCGCGATCACCGCAGCTAATTCGGCTGAACCTAGATACACATTGGCACCATTGCCTAAACGATTCGGGAAGTTACGAGTTGAAGTTGAAAATACCGTTGCGCCATCCGCTACACGCGCTTGGTTACCCATACACAACGAACAACCCGGCATTTCGGTACGCGCACCAGCGCGACCATAAATACTATAATACCCTTCCTCAATTAACTGACGTTCGTCCATTTTGGTTGGCGGTGCAATCCATAAGCGCGTTGGTACCGCACCTTTTAGGGTTTCCAATACCTTACCCGCAGCACGGTAGTGTCCGATATTGGTCATACATGAACCAATAAACACTTCGTCAATTTTTTCACCAGCCACGTCTGATAACAATTTCACATCATCCGGATCATTCGGACAGGCCACAATCGGTTCAAGAATTTGATTTAAGTCGATCTCGATCACTTCGGCATACTCTGCGTCCGCATCAGCCTCTAACAATCTTGGGCTATCAATCCACTTCTGCATTTCATCCCGACGGCGTAATAAAGTGCGCGCATCTTGATAGCCATTTTCCACCATCCACTCAATCAAACGAATATTGGACTTTAAGAACTCAATAATCGGCTCTTTGCCTAATTTCACAACGCAACCGTTGGCTGAGCGTTCTGCTGACGCATCCGACAACTCAAACGCCTGCTCAACTTTTAAGTTCGGCAGGCCTTCGATTTCTAAAATACGGCCGTTAAATACGTTCTTTTTGCCTTTTTTCTCAACCGTCAACAAGCCTTGTTGAATCGCTTGATACGGAATCGCGTTCACCAAATCACGCAAAGTAATACCCGGTTGCATTTCGCCCTTAAATCGCACCAACACCGATTCCGGCATATTCAGCGGCATCACGCCTAAAGTGGCACCAAACGCCACCAAACCGGAACCCGCTGGGAATGAAATACCGATAGGGAAACGTGTGTGCGAATCACCGCCTGTGCCAACTGTATCTGGTAACAACATACGGTTTAACCAAGAATGAATCACGCCATCACCCGGACGCAACGACACCCCGCCACGGCTGGTAATAAATTCCGGTAAACTATGTTGCAGCTTAATATCAACCGGTTTTGGGTAGGCGGCAGTATGACAGAACGACTGTAATACAAAATCAGCACTAAAGCCTAAACAGGCCAATTCTTTCAGTTCGTCGCGTGTCATCGCGCCCGTGGTGTCTTGCGAGCCAACAGTGCTCATATGCGGCTCACAATACACACCCGGGCGCACACCGGCAACACCGCAAGCCTGACCAACCATTTTTTGCGCCAAAGTGTAACCCTGCTTATACTCTTGTGCCGCACCTGGGCGAATAAAATGTTCACTCGGCGCTAGGTTCAAAGCACGGCGAGTTTTGTCGGTTAAAGCACGTCCAATAATTAATGGAACCCGCCCACCGGCACGGACTTCATCCGTCATAGTCTCCGGTGCAAGCTCAAACGTAGCCATCGTTTCACCGGCTTCGTTGGTAATTTTGCCTTCAAACGGATAAATGTGAATTACATCACCCATATTCATTTTGCTGACATCGCACTCAATCGGCAATGAACCCGAATCTTCCGCGGTATTAAAGAAAATAGGCGCGATTTTACCGCCCAAAACAACGCCGCCTTGGCGTTTATTCGGCACATACGGAATATCGTCGCCGAAATACCACATCACCGAGTTCATCGCCGATTTACGCGATGAACCGGTACCCACCACGTCACCGACATACGCAACCGGATGCCCTTTTGCTTTTAATTGTTCGATCGTTTCCGGTACATTTTGCATTTTAGAAACCAGCATTTCTTTAGCGTGCAGCGGAATATCAGGACGTGACCAAGCAGCGGTCGCCGGTGATAAATCATCGGTATTGGTTTCGCCGTCTACTTTAAACACCGTGACGGTGATTTTTTCTGCCAGTGGTTTTTTATCGGTAAACCATTGTGCGTTGGCCCAAGCATCAACCACTTGCTGTGCATAGCTATTGGTTTTCGCTTTTTCCAACACATCATGATACGCATCATAAACCAGCAACGTTTTCGCCAATGCATTGGCCGCCTCTTGCGCTACCGCGACATCCGCGCTTTCTAATAACGAAATTAACGGCTGAACATTATAGCCGCCTAACATCGTACCGAGCAAAAACGTCGCTTGCTGCGCCGAAATTGCTGCTACCTGAACCTTGCCACTGGCCACATCGGCTAAAAAACCGGCTTTTACGTAGGCCGCTTCGTCCACACCCGGCGGCACACGATGGGTTAACAATTCTACCAACTGTTCGACGTCGCTTGTAGCTGGCAGCTTAAGTAACGCAACCAGCTCCGCTGTTTGTTTAGCGTCTAACGGTAACGGTGGAATACCCTGTTCGGCACGTTCAGCTGAATGTTGACGATATGCTTCTAACATAAAATTCTACTCCCTAAATTTGGCTGTTTAATTGCGATATAATAACATGATTTGTTATCACGATTTATTTGAAGTACTTTAAGGAAAAGCTTATGTCGGTTGCTCTTGGCCTGTCTGAACTCACCGCAATTTCGCCGGTTGATGGTCGTTATGGTGCTCGTTTAAACGAGCTTAAAGCCATTTTTAGTGAATTCGGTTTAATCAAAAACCGTGTGCGGGTTGAAGTCGCTTGGTTACAGATGTTATCTAATCATCCTGGCATTCCTGAGGTGCCTAAATTCAGTACCCAAGCCACAGCCCATCTATTAAAACTAGTGAATGAATTCAGCATAGAGATGGCACAACGCGTTAAAGAAATCGAGCGCACCACCAATCACGATGTCAAAGCGGTGGAATATCTTATTAAAGAACACTTAGCGCACATACCGGAATTGCATGCCGTCAACGAGTTTGTACACTTCGCCTGCACCTCGGAGGACATTAATAACCTCGCTTATGCATTGATGCTTAAAGACGCGCGCGAGCAAACTCTTGTGCCAGAAATGCAAAAACTGGTGGATAAAATCGCCGAGCAAGCGGAAACGATGGCCGGCATCCCGATGCTTTCACGCACACACGGCCAACCCGCTTCGCCGACCACCGTTGGTAAAGAGTTTGCCAACGTCGCTTATCGTTTACAGCGCCAAATCAAACAACTGATGAACGTGCAACTACTAGGGAAAATTAACGGCGCTACTGGCAACTACAATGCGCATTTAGCGGCCTACCCCAATCTAAATTGGTATGAGCTTAGTGAACAATTTGTACAAAGCTTGGGACTTGGCTGGAACCCCTATACCATTCAAATCGAACCACATGACTATATCGCCGAATATTTCCACGCGTTATCCCGTTTTAATACCATTTTGATCGACTTTGACCGTGATGTATGGGGTTATATTTCACTAGGCTTTTTTAAACAAAAAACCGTTGCTGGTGAAGTAGGCTCCTCGACTATGCCGCATAAAGTTAACCCAATCGACTTCGAAAACTCCGAAGGTAACCTAGGGCTCGCCAATGCCATTTTTGAACATCTCGCGCAAAAACTACCTATCTCACGCTGGCAACGGGACTTGACCGACTCCACCGTATTACGCAACCTCGGTGTCGGTATTGCACATACTCATATCGCCCTGCAAGCCAGCCTAAAAGGCTTGGGGAAATTAGAGGTCAACGAAGCGAAATTAGCTCAAGACTTGGATGAAAACTGGGAAGTACTGGGTGAAGCGATTCAAACTGTGATGCGTCGTTATGGTATCGAACAACCCTATGAAAAACTCAAAGAATTAACACGCGGGCAACGCGTTAATTCGCAAATCATGCAACAATTTGTTGATCGCCTAGACTTGCCCGCCGAAGCCAAGCAAACTCTGCGCGAAATGACCCCAGCTAGCTATACTGGTAACGCCAAACACCAAGCAGAAGCGATTCAGTTGGCACTAACCATGTTAAAAACACGTTAACCACTCCCGCCTCCCCACCCTCAAGCCTGATGGTGGGTTTTTGTTCTTTTACTCACACTTTCCGAGGTTGTTATGATTCATTTTAATAGCGTGGATCAAGCCACATTTCTACGCGATTACTGGCAAAAAAAGCCATTACTCATTCGCCAAGCTCTACCCGAATTTATTACCCCTATCAGCGCCGAAGAATTAGCAGGCCTGTCCTTAGAAGACGAAGTAGAAAGTCGGCTAGTTTTGCAACACGGCCCTAATGACTACCAACTACGCCGTGGGCCATTTAATGAAGAAGACTACCGCCAGCTACCCGAACAAAACTGGACCTTGTTAGTACAAGGCGTTGATCGTCTTATTCCACAAGTATTTGACTTGTTGCGTGAATTTGACTTTATCCCACGCTGGCGCATAGACGATGTAATGATTAGTTATGCTACCACCGGTGGTAACGTTGGCCCGCACTTTGATCACTACGACGTATTTTTATTACAAGCTGCAGGTAAACGTAAATGGATGCTTAGCTCGCAACACTGCAATGAAAACAACTATGTTCAAAATATTGAATTACGCCTAATGGCGCAGTTTCCGATTGAAGAAGAATACATTCTTGAACCCGGCGATATCCTTTATCTCCCGCCTAAATGGGGTCATCATGGTGTGGCATTAGATGATGCGTGCATGACCTATTCATTTGGTTATCGCACTTATCGCGGCCAAGAACTGTGGGATAGCTTTGGCGATTACCTATCAGAAAATCAAGCCTTTAAAACCCTATACCAAGATCCTAACTGGCAACATTGCGCCGCAGGCGAAATCCCCAACCAGGCCTGGTTAAATGCGAAAAGCCTACTGCAAAGCATTTTAAACGACGAGCAAGCACTGCAACACTGGTTTGGGCGCTTTGCCACCCAACTTGATCAACAAGCGCATCAAGCACTCCCCGAACCCTTAAGCGAAGAAGAAACCGCCAGCCTGTCAGAGTTTACGGCTGCACTGAAAGAGGCCGAAGGCATGGTACGAGATCCGGTGTGTCGATTTGCTTATCAACGCTTAGCAAACAACACACTTGCGCTCTATATCAACGGATTTGACTGGCCAACCGACGATCTGGCGGACGGGGTGATTCACTATCTCGCCAATAATACCCTAATTGATGCCTCCACCCTGCAACGTTGGAGCAAACAACCGAATGTTGTTAAGGCCTTGTATGAGTTATGGCAAAGACAATACTGGACGTTTATTGAAGAACAAGCCGAAACCTATGAACTAGATGATAGCGATGAACTAGACGAAGATTAAAAAATGAGTTAAGCAGGCCTGAACCAAATCGCTTGCGGTGCGAACCCAGGCGATAACTAGGCTTGGTAAGAAAAATGCTGAACAGAAGGTAAAACCAAAATTAAAAAAGCCACTTAGGATACCTAAGTGGCTTTTTGGTGTTGGCGGAGCGGACGGGGCTCGAACCCGCGACCCCCGGCGTGACAGGCCGGTATTCTAACCAACTGAACTACCGCTCCAATATTTGGTGGGTGCTGAGGGGTTCGAACCCCCGACCCTCGCCTTGTAAGGGCGATGCTCTCCCAGCTGAGCTAAGCACCCGAGACACAATTCATTATCAATAGAACTGTGAGTGCGCTTCAATATTATTTTTAGCGCATTTGCAAGTTTGTCACTACTTGCAATAAAAAAGCTAGCAAAGCTAGCTTTTAAAACTGGCGGAGCGGACGGGGCTCGAACCCGCGACCCCCGGCGTGACAGGCCGGTATTCTAACCAACTGAACTACCGCTCCAATATTTGGTGGGTGCTGAGGGGTTCGAACCCCCGACCCTCGCCTTGTAAGGGCGATGCTCTCCCAGCTGAGCTAAGCACCCAATTCCGCTCTCCGACTGGCTTAGCGCTGTTTGTCGTTGTGCTTAATTGATGCGCGTATTATAAAGAGCTGGGAGTAGATGTCAACAAAATTTATGACAATTTTGCGACTTTTCGCGCCGAATTAGTTTACTGCGTCTTTTAATGCTTTACCGGCTGAAAATTTAGGCACTTTAGCCGCTGGAATTTTCATCTCAGCACCAGTTTGAGGGTTGCGTCCGGTACGCTCAGCACGCTCACCTACTTTAAAGGTACCAAAACCAATAATAGCTACTTGATCACCCTTGCTTAAGGCGCCGGTAATCGCACCAACAGCCGCGTCTAACGCCGCGGCTGCTTGGGTTTTTGTTAAACCCGCTTTTTCTGCAATCTCACTCACTAATTCAGACTTGTTCATTTTTGATACTCCGTTGAAAGTTTTTATTGCCACCGAAATGGACTCAGCCATTTATAGCAATCGCTGAGCCACCATGTCAAGAAAAATGGCGGTTTTTTGCCAATTAATGATGTTTTCGTTCACTTATAGCAACATTTTGTACACTCACTTCTGCCAATCCCTCTAAAACAGGCGCAGCTTGCACTAAGGGTTCGGGCATAAGCGTTAAAGCTTCTTGCAAAACTTCTTCGATCCAATGAACGGGTTTTATATTTAATTGAGACGTAATATCCGTAGAAATTTCGGCTAAATCGCGTACATTGTCATGCGGGATTAAAACAGTTTTAATCCCGCCACGCAATGCGGCTAATAGCTTTTCTTTTAATCCGCCAATTGGCAATACTTCACCTCTTAGCGTAATTTCACCAGTCATCGCCACATCAGCCTTTACAGGAATTTGTGTTAACGCTGACGTAATCGCCGTGCAAACAGCAATACCCGCACTGGGCCCATCCTTTTTAATTGCGCCTTCAGGAAAATGCAGATGTAAATCCAGTTTTTCATAAAAATCTGCTTGCAACCCAAAATCGGCGGAGCGACTACGTATCACGCTCATAGCCGCTTTTACCGACTCTGACATCACACTCCCCAACTGCCCTGTACTTTCAAGCTTACCTTTACCGGGCATAGCAATCGCTTCAATACGTAATAAGTCGCCACCAACCCGCGTCCAAGCTAATCCGGTAACTTGACCGATACGATTTAATTCATCCGCTAATCCAAAACGATATTTAGCAACGCCAAGATAGGCATCCAAATTATTAACGTCAATCTCAACCGGAGCCGTCTTGGTTCTGTCTAATATCTGCTTTAACGCTTTACGACAAAGCTTAGCAATGTTACGTTCTAAGGCGCGTACGCCAGCCTCGCGCGTGTAGCATTGTATGATATGGGTTAATGCTTGATCAGTCACATTGATCTCTGTGGCTTTTAAACCATGCGCTTTGACTTGCTTGGGCAGCAAATAAGTGCGCGCGATATTCAGTTTTTCAGGTTCGGTATAGCCAGAAAGATTAATAATTTCCATCCGATCCAATAAAGCTTCTGGAATATCCATCGAGTTCGATGTAGCGACAAACATCACATCTGAGAGATCATAATCAACTTCTAAATAATGGTCGTTAAAACTCGAATTTTGCTCAGGATCTAATACTTCTAGCAAAGCACTTGCCGGATCACCACGGGAGTCACTTGACATTTTGTCAATTTCATCAAGTAAAAATAGCGGGTTTTTTGTTCCCGCATTTACCATTTTTTGAATAATTTTTCCTGGCAATGCCCCAATATAGGTTTTCCGGTGTCCACGAATTTCTGCTTCATCACGTACACCACCCAATGACATCCGCACATATTTTCGGTTAGTCGCCTCGGCAATAGAGCGCGCCAAAGTCGTTTTACCTACCCCGGGTGGTCCTACCAAACATAAAATCGGCCCTTTTATTTTATTTACGCGTTGTTGAACAGCAAGATATTCAATAATACGCTCCTTAACTTTTTCCAAACCATAGTGCTGTTGGTCCAAAATAAGCTCAGCCTTATTTAGGTTTTTCAGCACTTTAGTTCGCTTTTTCCAGGGAACTGAAATCAGCCAATCGAGGTAATTGCGAACGATATTAGCCTCTGACGATTGCGTTTGCATTTGTTTGAGCTTTCTCAGCTCAGAGAGTGCTTTTTGTTTGACCTCATCGGACATACCTGCATCGTTTATCTTTGCTTCGATCCGAGAGAATTCGTCACCCTCACCTTCTTTATCACTATGCAACTCTTTATGTATCGCTTTGATTTTTTCGTTCAAATAGTACTCACGCTGTGTACGCTCCATTTGGCTCTTAACACGCATAGTAATACGCTTTTCTGACTCGATCAAATCAATATCTTCTTCAACGTAAGCCAATAGTCGCTCAAGCCTTTCGTTTACAGAGATGAGCGACAACAAAGTTTGTTTACGCTGAATGTCAAGCGACATATTCGCTCCGACCAAATCCACAAGACGATTAGCTTCAAATGTTTTCTCGATAGTTTCTTTTACTTCGGTAGGCAGCTTTTTTCTCAAATCAGCAAGGTACAAAAAGCGATCACGCAATAAACTCGTTAAAGCACGTGTTTCAACATTCGGGCCATTATCAACATCTAATGCAGCTATATCGGCCGCTAAAAATTCTCCCTCCGCATGGAGGCTGAGCAATTTAAAACGTTGCACTCCCTCAACCAACACCTTTACTGTACCATCCGGCAATTTTAAGGTTTGCAAAATATTGGCCAAGGTTCCAACGCTATATAGATCATCAAGGCTCGGATTATCTTGTTCGGGACTTTTTTGTGCGACCAAAAATAATTGCCGATCACGTTTAAGCGCTTCGTACACGGCTTTAATTGACTTTTCACGCCCAACAAACAAAGGCATAACCGAACCCGGAAACACAACGACATCACGCAACGGCATGATAAGTACATTCATTTTCATCGAGACTTGTTCAATATCCATACGCCAATTCCTCAGAAAAAAAGACCCAGCGTTACTGGGTCAGGGTGCGCGCTTTTAATTTAAGACGAAGCCGCTTAATCTTACAAAACCTAAAGCCACCATATTATTCACTAACAGCTTTAGGCATATCTTGATACACCAACATAGGAGGTTTTTTGCCCTGAACAACGGCTTTGTTGATCACCACTTTTTCAACATTGTACATACTTGGAAGATCATACATCGTATCAAGTAAAATATGCTCCATTATAGATCGAAGACCACGCGCGCCAGTTTTTCGCTCGATTGCCAAAGTGGCAATTTCGCTTAATGCATCCTTTCTAAATTCAAGCTCAACCCCCTCCAACGCAAACATTTTCTGGAATTGCTTAACAAGCGCATTTTTAGGCTCAGTTAAAATTTGCACCAGAGCAGTCTCATCTAGCTCGGTTAATGCTGCAATAACAGGTAAGCGCCCAACAAATTCAGGAATTAAGCCAAATTTGATTAAATCTTCAGGTTCAATCGCTTTAAATTTTTCGGTCAATGACTGAACTTTTTCGCGTGATTTGACTTCGGCTGAGAAGCCAATCCCTACATTCTTTTCAGTTCGCTGCTCAATTATTTTGTCCAAGCCCTCAAACGCACCGCCGACGATAAACAAAATTTTTGAAGTATCGACATGAATCATTTCCTGATTCGGATGTTTGCGTCCGCCTTGTGGTGGAACAGCGGCTTGTGTTCCTTCGATAAGCTTTAACAGCGCTTGCTGCACCCCTTCGCCGGACACATCTCTAGTAATAGATGGGTTCTCAGATTTACGGGTTATTTTATCGATTTCATCAATATAAATAATTCCTCGCTCGGCTTTTTGCGGATCATTGTCACAGCGTTGTAACAGCTTCAATACAATACTTTCGACATCTTCACCAACATAACCGGCTTCCGTTAAGGTGGTCGCGTCTGCTATAGCAAACGGCACGTCGAGTAAACGTGCTAACGTTTGCGCAAGCAAGGTTTTACCAGATCCCGTCGGGCCGATTAACAATATGTTACTTTTTGTTAATTCAACATCATCTTGATGTGTTGAATTTTTTAGCCGCTTGTAGTGGTTATACACTGCGACTGATAGAACCTTTTTTGCACGCTCTTGCCCAATAACATAATCGTCAAGGATGCGACTGATTTCATGCGGTGTTGGTAGATGCTCAAGATCAAAAGTAGATTCGACCTCTCCCCCAAACTCTTCACGTAAAATGTCATTGCACAGATCAACGCACTCATCACAAATATAAACGGAAGGTCCGGCAATCAATTTGCGAACTTCATCTTGACTTTTGCCACAAAAAGAACAATACAACATTTTATCTTTCATAAGCTTTTCTCAACTATCGGCTTATTAACACTTGGTCAATCAAACCATATTCTTTTGCCTTTTCCGCGCTCATAAAATTATCACGATCCGTATCGCGCTCGATGACATCTATCGGCTGGCCCGTATTTTCGGCCAAGGCTTTATTTAGTTTGTCTTTAATGTACAAAATTTCTCGGGCGTGGATTTCAAAGTCGCTGGCTTGACCTTGAAACCCGCCTAAGGGTTGGTGAATCATAACGCGTGAATTTGGCAATGCAAAACGCTTGCCTTTCGCTCCAGCCGCTAACAAAAATGAGCCCATGCTTGCTGCTTGACCTAGACACATAGTTGATACATCGGGTTTGATAAAACGCATGGTATCGTAAATAGCCATACCGGCTGTCACACTGCCCCCGGGGGAGTTAATATATAAATGAATATCCTTATCAGGATTCTCCGACTCTAAAAAAAGCATCTGCGCCACAATCAAATTGGCCATATGATCTTCTACCGGCCCGACCAAAAAAATAACTCGCTCTTTTAGCAATCTCGAATAAATATCATACGCTCGCTCACCGCGACTTGTTTGCTCCACTACCATTGGCACAAGGGCATTCGTGATTATAGAGTTATTCATTGTCTACCTCAGTTGGATTGAACAGGTACGCCCATCCCATTAAAATTACACTAAAAACAAACCCCAAGACGAATTGTAGTTTGCACAATTCGTACATGGGGTATCGATTAAACAATCAAAATAAAACCTTATGCTGCAGAATTCACCACATCATCAAAGGCTTTTTTGACTTCAGCCACTTTGGCTTCGGCCATAATTTTATTCGCCACAGCATTTTCTACAATAAACGAACGCACTTCGTTTAAGCGCTCAGGGTTTTGTGTATACCACTGCTTCACCTCTTGCGGATCTTCGTAAGCTGACGCTTGGTCTGCGATATAAGCATCTATCTCTTCATTTGATGCCTTGAACTCATTTAAACGAATCACATCGCCAATAATCAAACCAAGTTTAACGCGTTTTTTCGCTTCTTCGCTAAAAATATCGGCCGACAATCCAGACATTTGGCCACGTGGCATACCTTGCTGTTCGAGGCGCTGCACATAGCCTTCCAACATTGATTGTGCTTCTTGTTCAACCAAAGACTGCGGCACCTGTACATCGACAACTTTCTCCAGTGCATCAAATGCAGCTTGGCGGTTCATATTGGCTAACGTGCGGTTTAACTCGCGCTGCATATTTTCTCTAATTTCAGCACGCAACGAAGCCTCTGTACCATCATCTATACCAAACGACTTAACGAACGCCTCATCTATCTCAGGCAACTGTTTTAACTGGACAGAATGAACGGTAATATCAAACTGTACCGTTTTACCTTTAAGATTTTCAGCATGGTAATTTTCAGGGAACGTCACATCTATTGTTTTAGTTTCACCTTTTTTCATACCGACAATGCCGTCTTCAAACCCTAGAATCATGCGACCGCTACCAATTTCTAACGGTACATTTTCGGCTTTACCACCCTCAAACTCTACACCATCTAGCTTGCCAACAAAGTCGATAATCACTTGACGACCTTCTTTGGCTTTTTTACCGTCGGTTGGCTTCCAAGCTGAACGTTGTTCGCGTAGGCGTTGGATCATTTTTTCAACATCATCATCTGTTACCTCTGCACTGACCTTCTCCATTTCAACCGCAGTAAAGGCAGGCAGTGTAATTTCAGGATAAACTTCAAACTTTGCTGTAAACGTGATTTGATTATTATCCAAGTCTACATTCTCAAACGTAGGGTAACCCGCTACCGTCAACGATTCTTTGTCAGCCGCGTCAAAAAAAGCATAGTGAATCACTTCGCCTAGTAACTCTTGACGAACTTGGGGGGCATAGCGCTTTTTAATTACATTTAAAGGCACCTTGCCCGGACGGAAACCATCCATACGAACGGTACGACGCATCTCCGCCAAGCGCTTCTCAACCTGGGACTCTAACGCATCGGCTGGAAACGTAACCGTAATTTTGTGCTCTAAGCCCTGCTCGGGTCTTTCAACAGATACTTGCATAAATATTCTCAAATCTCTTAAAAATTCAAAAAACAATGTCACCCTACAGGGTACTCACTAGAAATAGTCCAAAGATTATACAGTAGGGCAAAAAAACAACAAGCAAAAAGTAGCCACTCAGTGGTAGACGTAACCCACTCTTTGTTATGGTCAAACCTGTAAATAACAAACGACGATTTGATCCAGCTTGACGAGCTACTGCATAATCTTGCATCGCATTTCTGACAACACCGTTTGGCTGTTTAATGAGAAATACGCCATGCCTCAAAACGCATAACAATACAGCCAGCAGATATTAGACTTTGCTTATTTTGTCGATGAACTTGAGATTATTTTAGGTTAAAATAATGCGGATTTGATTATTCTATCTCGCCTTAAAGTAAAAAGGCTGTAAGCTTGTTTTAGCTTTGCGTTTTCAAGACATAAAGCTAAATGGTGTCGCAATTCACCTCAGCTCGCTGGGGCTAATTGTAGCATCTCATATCTTTACCACATGACATACAATAAACCATTGAAAGGAAGTTACATGATAATTGAACGAGTTGTTTTACTGGTAGCTGGAAGCATGATTCTCTTAAGTTTAGCTTTGGCATATTTTGGCGATAACGCAGCATGGCTACTATTGACCGCGTTTGTTGGCGCAAATTTAATTTTCTCTGCCTTAACCCGTTTTTGCCCAATGGTCGTTATTTTAAAGAAATTCGGCTTAAAACATGGCTCACCGTTTCTAAAAGAACAAGTCTAGTTAAATAGTGTGAGGCGGTGCGATGCCGCCTTTGCCATCAACCAGTCTGCTCAATCTGAGCCGTGATATGCTCTATCTGCTCTGTCAACTCCAACCAATTCATCTCCGCTTCATCCAGCGATGATTGTAACTGGGTCTGCTGTGCTAGATAATCAGCTAACTGCCCAGCTTGTTGTGGTACATACAAATCATCCCTTGCTAACGCTGTATGTAGATCACTCAACGCCGCGCTCAGGGTGTCAATTTGTTTATCCAGCTCTGCTAAACGTTTGCGTTGCACACGTGTAGCATCTTGAATGCGTTTACGTAACTGGGCACTCAACTGCCGCTGCTCACGCTTCGTTGGGGTATTAAGTTCATTAGCAGGCCTGCTAATTTCTTCATTGCGTTGTGCTTTGAGCAAGGCTAAACGCTGTTGGAGATAGGCATCCAAATCACCATGAAACAGGGTTACTTTTTTATCATGCACCCACCAATACTGATCAACAATACCGGCTAATAAATAGCGATCATGTGATACCACAATTAACGCCCCAGCAAACTCCTGCAGCGCCTCTTCTAAAGCATCGCGCGATCCCATATCCAAATGATTGGTCGGTTCGTCAAGAATAATCAAATTCGGTTTTTGATATACAATCAATGCCAAAGACAAGCGCGCCTTTTCTCCACCGGAAAACTGCGCTACCTCACTTATTGCCTGTTCATGGCTAAAACCAAAACGCCCCAAGAAGTCGCGCGCCTGTTGATCAGAGCAAGATGGAAACTGCTGTAAAAAAATGTGTAGTGGTGTTTTAGATACATCCAAACTTTCAAGCTGGTGTTGCGCAAAATAACCAATTACCAAACCTTTGCTATTAACAATGCGCCCCTGATTAGGCATCAAATCACCAACTAATAGTTTTAAAAAAGTTGATTTTCCGCTGCCATTAATACCAACCAGACCTATCCTATCACCGGCACGCAGCACTAAATCAACTGCGCTGAAAATCGGCTGCGCATCATAGCTAAAATCCACCTGCTCGATGCGCATCATGGGATCCGGTAAGTTATCAGGAACCAAAAACTCGAAACGTAATGGGTTAATCGCCTGCAGTGGGGCCATTTCCTCCATACGAGATAGCGCCTTAACCCGACTTTGCGCTTGTTTAGCCTTCGAAGCTTTCGCCTTAAATCGTTCAATAAAACTTTTTAAGTGCTGCATACGCTGTTTTTGTTTATCTAACAGTGCCTGATGTTGCATTAATTGAGCGCTGCGCTGACGTTCATAAGCCGCAAAGTTACCGGCATAATAGTGCAAACGCTGCTGCTCAATTAACACCACCCCCTCTACCACTTGATCAAGGAAGTGACGGTCATGCGAAATCACCAATACTGCTCCACTAAATTGTTTAAGCCATTGCTCCAACCAAGCAACGGCTTCTACATCTAAATGGTTCGTTGGCTCATCAAGCAACAGCAAATCTGCGCGCTGCATTAAGGCCCTCGCCAACTTTAAACGCACTTGCCAACCACCGGAAAACGTATTGACCGACTGAGCTAACACCTGCGGTGCAAACCCTAAACCATACAATAACTGCTGAGCTTTGACTGGCACTTCATAAGCCTGAATGTGATCAAGTTGATCATGCAAGCGCACAACCTCCTCGATTTTATTTGTCTGCTCGGCCTGCTTGAGTGACAGCATTAGCCGTGCATAAAGACGATCACCAGATAATACATAGTCGATTGCCGACAAATCACTCTGCACCTCAGTTTGCTCGACATAACCAATTTGCCAACTTGCCGGAAAATGAATCTGACCGCCATCTAAATGACAGCGACCTAAAATAGCTTTGAACAAGGTTGACTTACCTGCCCCGTTTTCGCCAATCAAGCCAATTTTTTGACCGGGATGTAAACTAAAGCTTGCCCCATTTAATAAACACTTAACCCCTGCATACAAGCTTACCGACTGAATCGCTAACATCAGACACTTCCAGGTGAATGTATCTTACCGTCAACCAACGTGACAGAACGTCCAATTTGATTAGCCAGCCTTAGGTCATGAGTAACGATTAACAACGCCGTATCAAATTGTTCATTAAGACCTAGCATTAGTTCGAACACTTGTTCGGCGGCTTTAGAGTCTAAATTACCCGTTGGTTCGTCTGCCATTACACAAGCAGGCCTGCTAATTAACGCCCGCGCTATTGCTACCCGCTGGCGCTCCCCTCCAGAAAGCTCTGAGGGTTTATGCAGCAGCCGATGCCCCAAACCAACCTGCGCTAACAATTCACGCGCCTGTTTTTCAGCGCTAAAAGTATTTTGCCTAGCAATACGTAACGGCAACATTACATTTTCCAACGCATTCAATTCAGCCAGCAAATAATGAAACTGATACACAAAACCTAAATACCGATTACGCAAACGTCCGCGCGCCGCCTCAGACAAAGATGAAAAATCCTGACCGGCTAAACGTACCGTCCCCTCAGTTGGCACATCCAATCCCGCCAACAAATGCAATAACGTACTTTTTCCAGAACCCGACGCCCCAACAATAGCCACCCGCTCACGCGTAGCTAGGGTAAACTCGATTGAGGACAACACCGAGGTTTCCAATACACCATCACGATACACTTTAGCCAAATTCGTGGCCTGTAAAATCGGAGCATTACTCATAACGCAAAGCCTCCGCTGGTTGAACTCTAGACGCACGCCAAGCCGGATACAACGTGGCCAATAAGGTTAAAACAAACGCCAACCCAGAAACCGCCCACACATCAGACCAAACTAATTTTGATGGAATTTCACTAATGTAATACACATCTGCTGGGAAAAACTGAAAACCAAAAAGATGTTCAACAAACGGAATGATCACATCAATATTCAACGACAAAACAATCCCCCCTACCAAACCTAAAACCGCACCCAACACACCAATAACTAACCCCTGAATCATAAATATCGATTGAATACTCACTGGTGAAGCACCAAGAGTGCGCAACACAGCAATATCTTTTTGCTTATCGGTCACCACCATCACCATCGTTGACACAATATTGAACGCCGCCACCATGATAATAAGCGCCAATACAATAAACATCATGCGCTTTTCAAGCTGAATAGCCTTAAAGAAGTTAGCATGTTGTTGTGTCCAATCTCGAATATAAAACACTCCCTCTAGGGACTCCGCCATCTGAGAACGTACTCGATGCACCAAAAATAAGTCGGTTAACTTCAACTGCAACGCTGAAACCTCGCCCGGCGCGTACTTAAACACAACCGCAGCATCCTCAATGTGCATAAACGCCATACCCGAATCATACTCATACATACCGGCCTCAAACAACCCGACCACCTTCAAACGCTTAATTCGCGGCAACACCCCAACTGGCGACAAACTCCCCTGCGGCGCAATCAATGTCACACTGTCCCCCAAACTCACCCCTAAACTTTGCGCCAAATCAAACCCCAGCACCACTCCAAACTTACCTGGTTTTAAATCCGCCAACGCCCCCAACACCATATTATTTGCCACATCGGATACCTGCCCCTCCATGTGCGGCAAGACGCCACGAATCATGACACCTTTAACCCGTTCCTGATGTGTTACCATTCCCTGCTCCATAATATTGGGCGCCGCACCCACCACATCCGCTTGAGACAGTACCTGCTCATACAACTCAGGCCAATCCATCAAGCGCTGATTAAACTGCGTTAAAGTCATATGCGCCGTCATGCCTAAAATACGCTCACGTAACTCCTGCTGAAATCCATTCATAATCGACATGACCGTAATCAATGCCGTCACACCTAGCGCAATCCCCACCATCGAAGACATCGATATAAAAGAAATAAAGTGATTGCGACGTTTAGCGCGAATATAACGCAGACCTAAAAGCCATTCGAAAGGAAGTTTAAACATAGCACCCTTAAATTAAGAATTATCAGAACGATTAGCAAACACTGGCAAAGCGTAATTAGTATGAATAGCCCAGACACGCAAACCGAATACAACGACTATAGCCAACACAATCGCCCATTCACGACTAGGCAACCAATAAAAACCCAACAACAACACACTCGCCCCTAAAAAAGAAGCCGTTGCATAAATTTCTTTACGAAAAATTAAGGGCACCTCGCCGACCAATACATCACGAATCACGCCGCCAACCACACCGGTCATCACACCCAGCATAATCACAACCGGATCGGACAAGCCCATATCGAACGCTTTTTGAGCGCCAATAACCGTAAACACGGCCAACCCCATGGCATCAAGCCAAAGTAAAAAACGGATAGGCACAACAAAATAGCGGACATAAATAAAAACGAATAACGCCGAAAAGACAATCAAATAGATGTAAAGCGTCTCAACCAACCAAAATACCGGAACATCCAAAATCAAATCACGTAAAGTCCCGCCACCAATAGCGGTGACCATCGCAATCACAATCGCGCCAAACAAATCTAACTGTTTACGGCTAGCCGCCAACAAACCGGTTACCGCAAACACTACGGTACCAATTAAATCTAAAACACTTATCACACCATAGAAACTTATCATGGCGCAATTATACTCGCACGCCCCCGAAATCGCTGTGAAAAAGCGCGAATTTTGTTTCCCCCTGATGCGAAGCTTTCGCGCTAAAATACATTTTTTTAATCAATACCAAACCAGTTATGAACCAACACATGCCACTTATTGACTTTGAAGCTCCGCCTTTTAAAGGTAACCGATCACACTGGGGCACACTCAATTTAAGCGAACAAGCATTAGTGATTGCCCAACAGGCCCAACAATTTGCAGGCCTGGTCGTCGTTGTTACTGCATCAACAGCGCAAGCAAACGAACTCACCGAATTGCTTGAATTTTTCAAAGACACTAGCACCACACTGCTCAGTTTTCCAGAATGGGAAACCTTACCTTACGACCCTTTTTCCCCGCACCAAGACATTATTTCAGAACGCCTTAAAACCCTCTACGCACTCCCTAAACTGCAAACAGGCTTACTCATTATCCCGGCGAATACGCTTGTCCAAAAACTACCGCCAATAGACTATATTGCCCAACACACCCTGCAGTTGGCCAACGGGCAAACTATATCGGTCGAACAATTTTGCCTCAGCCTTGAAAATGCCGGTTATCAACGGGTCACTCAAGTGATGGAACATGGTGAATATGCTATTAGAGGCGCCCTTATCGACCTCTATCCAATGGGAAGTCGCTTGCCTTTACGTCTAGATTTGTTTGACGACGAAATCGAGACCTTGCGATGCTTTGATCCAGAAACCCAACGCACACTCAACCAAATAGAAAGTATCGAACTGCTACCTGCAAAAGAATACGACACCAGCGAAGCCGGCATTGCGCAATTTCGCCTCGCCTTTCGTGAATATTTTGGTGCTAATGCGCGTAAAACCGAAGTATACAAACGAGTCAGCGAAGGACAAACCATCGACGGCTTAGAATACTACTTGCCACTGTTTCATAAAAAAACAGCAACAATTTTCGACTATTTACCACAAAACACCTTGTTTTTCGATCAAGCAGACATTGAACAAGCCATGACACAAAACGGGCTTGCCTTCCATGAGCGCTACGAAATTGGTCGCCATAACCCAGACTTTCCGCTGCTGCCACCAAGCGAACTCATTCTCGCAACCCCTGAAGCAATGCAGCGTTTAAAAGACTTCCATCGCATTACCCTGCACCAAGACAGCTACGAGCGACTTAACAAACGCTTCGACACCTTGACCATGCCCAACATTCAGCTGCAGCAAGGCGACTACCCCTTAGCCAAACTCAACGCCTTCCTAGACCGTTATGTCGGCAAAATAACGATCACCGCCGAAACACTGGGCCGACAAGAAACACTGCAAACCCTACTCATTAAACATGGTATTAAGCCACGCATTCTGACAAGTTGGTCCGATGTAAAACACGCCGACACCTCGGCCAAACAACCAGGATTAGTTGTTGCACCACTCCAAACAACCATTCACACCCCAACTTTTACACTGATTGCCGAATCTGATCTGCTAGGCGCACGCGTTGTGCAAAAACGTCGACGCAAAACAAAACATCACGCCTTTGAACAAGCGATACAACATCTTGCAGAACTCGAAATCGGCAGCCCAATCGTCCACTTAGAACACGGGGTAGGTCGTTACCTAGGCCTCGAAAAGCTTACTTTGCAAGGGGAAACCCGCGAATTTTTAATGATCGAATATGCCGCAGGCGATAAACTCTACGTCCCGGTTAGCTCACTCCACCTGATCAGCCGCTACTCCGGCGCCAACCCAGAGCAAGCCCCATTACACAAACTCGGCACAGATCGCTGGAGCAAAGCCAAGCAAAAAGCCGCGGAAAAAGCCTATGACGTGGCCACCGAACTACTCGACATTTATGCACAGCGCGAAGCCAAACAAGGCCATGCCTACCCACTTGACGACCAAGCTTACCTTACCTTCTGTAGCGGATTTCCTTTTGAAGAAACCGAAGATCAGCGCCAAACCATTGAAGCCGTATTGTATGATCTGCAACAACCGCGACCGATGGATCGACTCGTATGTGGCGATGTAGGATTTGGAAAAACAGAAGTCGCGATGCGTGCCGCCTTTGTTGTTGCCTACAGTGGAAAACAGGTTGCCATTCTCGTCCCCACAACGCTGTTAGCACAACAACACTTTGAAAACTTTAAAGACCGCTTTGCAAATTGGCCTATTCGCATCGAAGTCTTATCTCGTTTCCAAACTGCTAAACAACAAACGCACATACTTGATGCGCTGGCCAATGGCCAAATCGACATTTTAATAGGCACGCACAAACTAATACAAAAAGACGTCAAATTCGACAAACTCGGCCTCATTATTATCGATGAAGAACACCGCTTCGGTGTCAGACAAAAAGAACAACTCAAAAAATGGCGCACGCAAGTCGATGTCCTCACCATGACGGCCACGCCGATTCCACGCACACTCAATATGGCCATGAATGCGTTACGTGACCTCTCAATTATTGCGACGCCACCGGCAAAACGCCTCGCCATACAAACATTCGTTCAAGAATGGAACCCTGCCACCGTTAGAGAAGCCTGTCTACGCGAACTGCGCCGTGGCGGTCAAGTCTATCTTCTATTTAATCAAGTCGAAAAAATTGAGCTGATGGCGCAAGAAATCCAAACGCTGCTCCCCGAAGCCAATGTGGCCATCGCACACGGTCAAATGCACGAACGGGAACTTGAGCAGGTGATGCAAGACTTTTACCATCGTCGATTTAATATCCTCATATGTACCACTATTATTGAAACAGGCATAGACATTCCAACTGCCAACACCATTATCATTCATCGTGCCGATAAATTTGGACTAGCACAACTCCACCAATTACGCGGACGCGTTGGTCGCTCGCATCACCGTGCTTATGCCTATCTCTTCACTGGTGAAAAAGCACTCATAACCGAAGATGCACAAAAAAGACTTACAGCCATCGCCAAACACGACACACTCGGAGCCGGCTTTATGCTCGCCAGCCATGACCTCGAAATACGAGGTGCTGGCGAATTACTTGGCGAAGGCCAATCCGGCCAGATTCAAGAACTTGGTTTTGGACTATATAGTGAACTCTTAGAACGCGCTGTCAAAGCCCTGAAATCGGGCAAACAACCCGCACTTGATCTCAGCCTTGACTTTGGCTGTGAAGTTGACCTTGGCACACCAGCACTCATCCCGGAAACCTACCTGCCAGATATTCATACACGACTTGTATTCTACAAACGTATCGCCAGCGCAGAGGATGAAAATGGATTACATGAACTTGAAGTTGAAATGATCGATCGCTTTGGCTTACTACCCGCAACAACACAACATTTATTCACCGCAACGCGATTAAGGCTGCTTGCCGAACCGCTAGGCATCAAAAAAATCGATATGGGGCAAGCTGAAATCAGGTTTCAGTTTAACCAACACCCAAATATAGATCCACTCGCACTGATACGCTTAATTCAACAATATCCAAAGCGTTATCAACTAAAAGGACAAACAGAGCTTAAGGTTTTCGATACAATGCCCAATATCGAGCAACGAGTCAATGCAACCGAACTCACTCTAAATCAACTCAGACAGACACCATCATGAAAAGCCACAACCTAACTCATTTTTTAATATTACTTTTGTTCATTCTTTCGCCTTTTAATAGCGCCCAAGCAACCTCAACCCTGCAAGTAGAAGTTATTATCTTTCAAACACTCGCACTGAGCGGTTGGACAGAAGAATACTGGCCGGATGATAAGCCCACCCCATTGCTAGAAAATATCACGCAATTAAATGCAAAAGATGGCTATGCAAAACCCTTACCTGAAACGCAACTAACACTGAAAAAAGAAGTAGGAAAAATGACCAATGAACGAGGTTACGACGTGTTAGCCCATTTTGGCTGGCGCCAACCGGCTAATTCATCACAACAAGCAAAACCCATCTTAATAGATACGCAACTACAACAAAATCGTCATGGTATCAGCAACCTACTTGGCACTATGAAAATATACCAAGGGCGCTATTCACACATAGACATAGATCTCGAGCTAGAACGCAAAATACCCACACCTATAAAACAAGCGTTTGCTCGACATCAACAGCTTTCTAACGAATGGCTACCTGAAAGCTGGCGGTTTCATATTAAAGAATCTCGACGCATCAAATCTGGGCAAATACACTACATTGACCACCCCATTTTTGGCGTACTCGTAAAAATAGAAACCATTCGCTAGGGTCTGTTGACCATTCATTTTTAAACCACAAAGATGCGACGTTTCCAACATTTAAGTTATTGATTCTATAAGACATTTATTAATTTCAAACAACCAAGACGTACAAAAACTCACAAATTAAATCATAAGTTTTGCACGTCTCAATTTAGCATGCGTAATGAGTGAAGACCCCCTAGTCCGACTCGCGCTTCTAAGCTAAAAAACACCCCTGCAGATTGAGTGCCATCACTCGTTAAATCAGCTTTTACGCACCTCGGGAAGTACAAGGTTTAACTCCAAAACCTCAAAGCCATTTTCTTCATCAAGCGAAATTTGTAAATTATCCTCATCTATATCAACGTACTTAGCAATAACCTGCAAGATTTCTTCTCTTAACTTTGGTAAATAATCCGGCGCCTTCGCCTGAGAACGCTCATGGGCTAACAAGATTTGCAAACGATCCTTCGCCTGCTGGGCTGTCTTTTTACGCGACTGCCCTAAAAGATAGTCTAATAATGCCATGGCTACTTCCCAAACAACTTCTTAAACAAACTTTTATGCTCTACCGTTAAAAACCGTTGTGGCTTATCCTCACCTAAAAAGCGATCGATAATATCCTTATACGCCTCTGAAGCTTGACTTTTTTCCTGCAAAATAACCGGACTGCCGGAATTAGAAGCTTGCAGCACATCATCGGATTCAGGTACCACACCCAATAGTTTGACATTCAGCAGCTCAACAACATCCTGCATCGCCAACATCTCACCAGATGCCACGCGTTCAGGATTGTAACGTGTTAAAACTAAATGCTCGACAATCGCTTGATCACCCTCTTCGGCACGTTTTGACTTCGCCTGTAAAATACCCAAAATACGATCAGAATCTCTCACCGAAGACACTTCAGGGTTAGTAACAATAACGGCTTCGTCGGCATAATACAACGCTAACTGCGCGCCCTTCTCTATTCCAGCCGGCGAATCACACACGATATAATCGAAACCATCCGCTTTCAAATCATCAATAACTTTTCCAACGCCTTCTTTTGTAAGGGCATCTTTATCACGTGTTTGTGAAGCGGCCAAAACGTACAGATTATCCACTTTTTTGTCTTTAATCAGCGCCTGCTTTAAACTCGCCTCGCCTTGAACAACATTGACAAAATCATAAACAACACGACGCTCGCACCCCATAATCAAATCAAGGTTACGCAAGCCCACATCAAAATCAATAACAGCAACTTTATAGCCCTTCAAAGCCAAACCTGCTGAAAAACTAGCACTTGTTGTAGTTTTGCCAACCCCACCTTTTCCGGATGTTACAACGATGACACGTGCCACATTAACTCCTTTACTATTTAACCCAATCTCTTAAAAACTAAACGCTGATTATCTAAACTCACTTCAACCCAATCGCGCTTAAACTCAGCTTTAATATCATCAGCAATCTGATACAAACCCGCGATACAAACCATCTCAGCATCTAATTGCTTAACGTAAATACGCGCCTTGTCATTACCGGAACTACCTGCAAACGCACGTCCTTTCAAAACCCCATAAATATGAATATGACCATCCGCGACCACTTCTGCTCCCGGATTCACCGACCCTCGTATGATTAAATCTCGTCCTTGCGCATAAATCTGCTGGCCCGATCGCACCGCACCCTCAACGAACATCGCCCCCGCCGTAGCTTGAGAAGTCTCGGGCAACGCAGACGTCGATAACATTTCCTCATCAGCAGGCACCTCATGTTGAGCACCTCCGCGCCTTAGCGGTTCTAAAACCGCTAAACCGGCATACGCGACCTGCTCCATTATTTTAGCAACATCAGTACGTACACCAATTAAGACCATCTGTTTCTGATGAAAGTACTCAACCAATAACGCAAGAAAAGTTGGTTTCATCTGCACCATTACAGGCTCAATCACCACCGTTAACCCCGAAAAGAAATCAGGTGCTTGTGCTATTTTTGTATCTAACTCCTGTTTTATCAAATCAAAATCATCAGTGAACAAACGCAAAACAGACACCGACAAAACAGAACCCTTGAGCGCTAACACTTTACTCATAAACATCTCAGCATCAACAAAATTAACTATTTTACACTATTCCCCGCTGACGAAAAAAAGCATTCACAACCTCATCATACTGACTGATATTACCAAAACGATGACCATCGCTAAAATCAAACAAACACTCCACATCTTTGAAGTAATAACGGCACAACCGACTATCCAAAACCTCATCCAACACCTGCTGCAAGACCAAAATATTTGACGAAAAAAAAGGAGAAAAGTGGATCACTCGATAAGGTGCCAAATGGTCCAAATGGCTAGACTCCCGACAAAATCCGCTTTCACTCACAGCTAACTCTCCTTCCCAAGGAGGAACGACAGGATTAATTAACACAACTGGTATAGAAAAATAATTCGCCAAATATAAAGCAAGGTACCCACCCAATGACGCCCCAATCAAACCAATAGGCTCCTTTACCCTTTTAGCCGCAATCAAATCGGATAGTTGCGCCACGGCCAAAGACAGACTTGACGGCAACGTTGGTGCGTGCACAGTATCTGAACCAAAATAATGCTTATAATGGCGAGCCTTATAACAATCACCACTGGAAAGATAGCCGTGTATATAAAAAATCAATTTAAATCCTCATAAAGCAATCAGAGTCAGCTAATTTGTAGTACTAGTTTTGTTTTATCAGTGTTTATGCTAAATTAACGACACAACATTATATTGAACTACACACAAGGTATGCAGTATGTCAGA
>JAVETW010000026.1:0-31628 GCA_034005865.1 Thiomicrospira sp.
ACTAGCGCGGCTTTAGGTCGTTTGCGCGCACAGGGATTGCCGTATATTTCGGTGATGACTGATCCAACTATGGGGGGGGTGTCGGCCAGCTTTGCTATGTTGGGGGATATTAATGTGGCCGAGCCGAAAGCCTTGATTGGGTTTGCCGGGCCGCGCGTTATCGAGCAAACCGTACGCGAAAAATTACCCGACGGTTTTCAGCGCAGTGAGTTTTTATTGGAGCATGGTGCGTTGGATATGATTGTGCATCGCCATGAGTTAGCGAAAACGCTGGCGCGCGTTTCGCGTATGTTAATGCAGCATTCTGCTTAGTCGTGATAGAGATGAGTACGCCGACACGCCATTCAACCTTGGCGCAATGGCTGAGCTGGTTGAGTGAGCAGCATCCACAAGAAATCGATTTGGGTTTGGCTCGAGTGGGTGAGGTGGCGCGGCGTTTGGATGTTTGTCGGCCAGCGCCTTGGGTGATAACTGTTGCCGGTACCAATGGCAAGGGTTCGAGTGTGGCGATGCTTTCGGCGATATTGCAGGCCCAAGGTTTTCGTGTTGGTATGTATACTTCGCCTCATCTGTTAAGGTTTAACGAGCGCGTTGTGATTGCTGGCGAATGTGTCGAGGATGCGGCCTTGGTCGCGGCGTTTTGTTCTATTAAGCAGGCCTGCCAATCAATTAGTCTGACTTATTTTGAATATGCGACCTTAGCGGCGTTGTATCTTTTTAAGGATCGTGCCGTGGACGTAGCGGTATTGGAAGTTGGCTTGGGTGGGCGTTTGGATGCGGTCAATATTGTGGATGCGGATGCAAGTCTGTTGACCGCGATTGATATAGATCATGCCGATTGGTTGGGATCGACTCGCGAGGCAATTGGTTTTGAGAAGGCGGGCGTGATGCGGGCACAGCGTATATGTGTGTGTTCTGATCCTGTGCCGCCACAGAGTGTTATCAGTTATGCACAGTCATTAGCCGTCGATTTGCGGTGCTTGGGTCGAGACTTTAGTTATTCTGTGCGGACGCATGATTGGGTGTTTAAGGATTCAGGCGGTGAACAGGCTTGGCCACTACCGGCACTAAAAGGTGCATTTCAAATACAAAATGCCGCTGGCGTTTTGGCATTATTAAAAGCACAATCGGAGCTTTCTGTCAGCGATGAGGCGATACGACACGGTTTAACTCACATCGTTCATCCGGGGCGCTTAGCGTCTTATTCATTAAATCAGCAGGCCTGGTTATTGGATGTGGCACACAACCCGCAGTCGGTACAAGCCTTGGCGCAGTTTTTGGCGCAACAGCCCACGGGTGAGCGTGTTGCGATTTTTGCGGTGATGGCGGATAAGGACGTGACGCCGATGATTGCGCTTATGCGTCCGTTTGTTAGTATATGGATTTTGCCTGAGTTGGCGGTACCTAGGGCGATGAGCGCTCATCTTTTGCGTGAAAAATTGATTGGGCAAGGGGTGGATGCGTCATCTATTATTGTAAGCGAGCAGATGGCGCAGGCGTTGAAGGTGACGCAGTCTTTGGCGTTGGATCAGGGTGTGGTATTTGGTTCGTTTATTACGGTTGCACAAGCGTTGGAAGCAGTGTCGTGGATGAGGTAACAAAGTACCGGATGACTGGAGCCATTATTTGGCTAACGTTGCTGATTTTGATTGTACCGTCTTGGTACAGCGATCCAGTAGATTATGCACAGGTTCAACCTTGGCTTGCACCAGTTGATGATACGCTAACTCCGCTTGTCGAGCCGAAAAGTGAAGTGAAGACGCTATCTAATAATATGCCACCTGCGCCGACAAAGCAGGTATTGGTAACGCATATTGTGCCTACGCCGCCTACAAGTGAGTCGCCTGCACCCGAATCAACACCCGCGCTCAAACCAAAGCCAGCGCCGCAGCAAGAGACGAAAGTCGTCGAGTCGCCTGTTTCAGCCAATGTATCGCCCCCTGTTATCTCTAAGCAGGCGTCCGCACCGGTGACGACGCCAAAGCAGGAGGTGCAGTGGTATGTGCGTTTGGTGTCGTATCAATCTAAGTCGATGGCGGATCAGTTGTTACAGCGTTTGCAAAAAGCGGGCTATCAAGCGTCTATTGGTCAGTTTAGCTCGGCGAATCAGCCGATTTATAGTGTGCGTGTAGGGCCTTATGCCAGTCAACAAAAAGCGAATGCGCACAAGCAGGCTTTAGATAAACAGTTTAATACCCAATCGCTTGTGATTGAGGTTCGCGAGTAGACGGGGCGTTGTCAATTTTGTTAATCCGAGGTGCGTAGCGCCTCTAATGTGAAGGTGAGCAAAACTCATGTGTGGTATTGTCGGAATCGTCGCTTCTTCGGGGCAACCTGTAAATCAGGAAATTTATGATGCGCTAACGGTGTTACAGCATCGCGGACAGGATGCGGCTGGCATAGTAACCTATGATGCCGGGCGTTTTTATCAACGCAAAGATAATGGCTTGGTTAAAGATGTATTCCATACCCGCCATATGCGCGATTTACACGGTAGTGTCGGTATAGGTCATGTTCGTTATCCGACGGCGGGTTCGGCTTCAAGTTCGGAAGCTCAGCCGTTTTACGTCAATTCACCTTATGGGATTGTGATGGGGCATAACGGTAATCTCACTAATACTTCACAATTAAGCCAAGAAATTTATCAACAAGATTTACGCCATTTAAATACAAATTCTGATTCAGAGGTGCTGTTGAATGTGTTTGCGCATGAGCTAATGCAGCAGAACAAGTTATTTGTCGATTATAAAGATATTTTTAGTGCTATTCGCGGTTTGCATCAACGCGTGCGTGGCGGGTATGCTGCGGTGGGGATTGTCGCTGGTGTCGGCGTCGTTGGTTTTCGTGATCCGTTTGCATTACGTCCGATTATTGTCGGCAAGCGCGTGAATGAATTGGGTAAGTTTGATTATATGGTCGCCTCCGAAAGTGTGGCGTTAGACAGTCTTGGCTTTGAGCACTATCGCGATTTAGCACCGGGTGAAGCGGTGGTTATCACCTTGAGCGGTGAGATTTATTTTGAACAATGTCATGCCCAGCCCAAGTATTCACCGTGTATTTTTGAGTTTGTGTATTTTGCACGTCCAGATTCGATGATTGATGATATTTCTGTCTATAAATCTCGCTTGCGAATGGGCGAAAAATTGGCGGAAAAAATTCAACGCATTTGGGCGGATCACGATATTGATGTTGTTATGCCGATTCCCGATACAAGCCGGACGGCGGCATTGCAGTTAGCGGAAAAATTGGGTCGGCCTTATCGTGAAGGGTTTATCAAAAACCGCTATATCGGACGGACATTTATTATGCCGGGTCAAACATTGCGTAAAAAATCGGTGCGCCAAAAACTCAATGCGATCGGTTTAGAGTTTGAAGGAAAAAATGTGCTGTTGGTGGATGACTCGATTGTGCGCGGTACGACTTCGGGTGAGATTGTGCAAATGGCGCGCGATGCGGGTGCACGTAAGGTGTATTTTGCTTCGGCCGCACCGCCCGTGCGTTATCCGTATGTTTACGGTATTGATATGCCTGCGGCATCGGAGCTGGTTGCGAATAATCGCAGTGAGCAAGAAGTGGCTGATTTTATCGGTGCAGATAGGTTAATTTATCAGGATTTAACCGACTTAATTGAGGCGGTGGGGATTGGCAGTAAACATATCTCTTGTTTCGACACATCCTGTTTTAGTGGTGAATATGTTACGGGTGATATTAGTGCAGAATATCTGGCTGATATTGCGCAGTCTCGTAATGACACTGCCAAGCAAAATAAAGCACAAGCAGCGCCGGAGGCGGTAGGCTTGTACAATCAGAGAAGCTAAATGACAACCTTTGATTTGGATACTTTAGCGATTCGTGGTGGTTATCAAACGAGCCATGAGCAAGAAAATAGTGAAGCGATTTTTCCGACTTCGAGCTTTAAGTATGTCAGCGCCCAGCAGGCCGCCGACCGATTTAGCGGTGCTGAAAAGGGCAATGTGTATTCCCGTTTCACTAACCCGACGGTGCGCACGTTTGAAACTCGCTTAGCCTTAATGGAAGGGGGGGAGTCGTGTGTGGCGACGGCATCGGGTATGTCTGCTATTCTTTCGACCTTTATGGGATTGCTAAGCGCCGGCGATCTATTTGGTATCGTCAAGCAGTATCTTTGGTACAACAAAGGTTTTGTTTAGCAAGTATTTGGCAAAATTCGGCGTAGAAGTTACATTTGTAGCACTCACCGATCAGCAGGCCTGGTTATCGGCGATTAAGCCGAATACTCGGGCTTTTTTTGTGGAAACACCATCTAATCCGCTTACAGAGGTAGCCGATTTAACCACATTAAGCGACATCAGCCGAGCGCATGGTTTATATCTTGTGGTCGATAATTGTTTTTGTACACCTATTTTGCAACAACCTTTAGCCTTAGGCGCGGATATTGTTATCCATTCCGCGACGAAATTTTTAGATGGCCAAGGGCGTTGCTTGGGTGGTGCGGTAATTGGAAGGGAAGACCTTATCGAAGAGCAGGTGCGTGGGTTTTTGCGTACAGCTGGGCCCACTTTAAGTCCGTTTAATGCTTGGGTGTTTATCAAGGGATTGGAAACCTTGTCGGTTCGTATGGAAGCGCATTGTCAGCGCGCACTGGCTTTAGCGCAATGGTTGAGTGAGCATCCGGCGGTTGAATGCGTATTTTACCCGGGTTTGGTTTCGCATCCGCAGTATGCGTTGGCGCAACGTCAGCAAACAGGTGGCGGGGCATTGGTCAGTTTTCGTGTAAAAGGCGGGCGTCAGCAGGCCTGGTCAGTCGTTGATGCAACGCAGATGGTGTCAATTACGGCAAATTTAGGCGATGTAAAAACCAGTATTACTCATCCAGCGTCAACAACACATTCTCGCGTGAGCGTTGAGGAGCGAGAAGCAACGGGTATTAGTGAAAACTTATTGCGTGTATCGGTTGGCCTAGAAAGCTTGCGCGATATTCAAGCTGATTTAGCGCGTGGATTAGACGCGCTGTGATTAGGATGTGCGGCTAGGCTTTGGGTAGCGCTAATTGTGGGTCTTTGGGGCGCGGGCGGTAGAGGACAAACATTTTGCCGACGCTTTGCACTAGCTGTGCGCGAGTTTGTTGCACGACGTAGTCGATGACTTCTTTACGCTCCTCTCGTTCACCACTCGCCATTTTAATTTTGAGTAGTTCGTGGTGACTGAGTGCGCGTTCGAGTTCGGCCATGAGACTATCGGTTACACCTTGTGCGCCAATAATGATGACTGGGTTTAAGCCGTGTGCTAGACCACGTAAAAACTTTTTTTGATTCTGGCTGAGGCCAAGTGTTGTTTTCATAATTTTAGGCGTCTGTTGTAAAAAACGCCTATTCTAATAGAAAAACAAATGTTTAGAGAAGATTTCAGTATGGGAAGATCAAAATCCAGCTCGCGCTGGTTGCAAGAGCATTTCGATGATCCTTATGTGTTGATGGCGCAAAAAGAAGGCTGGCGTTCACGCGCTATTTATAAGTTGCAGGAATTGGATGAGAAGGATCATTTGTTTAAACCGGGGATGGTTGTGGTGGATTTAGGTGCCGCACCCGGTGGTTGGTCGCAATGGGCGGCACGTCAAGTCGGCGCAGGTGGTGAAATCTTTGCTTTAGATATTTTACCGGTCGAGCCGTATGCGGGGGTACATTTTATTCAGGGCGATTTTCGTGATGATGCGGTCTATCAATCCTTGTTGGATGCGCTGGCTGGTCGTGAGGTGGATTTGGTGATGTCGGATATGGCACCAAATATGAGTGGTAATAAGGCAGTTGATATTCCTAAAGCGATGCACTTGGTCGAGTTGACAGTTGAGTTGGCAGATCAAGTATTAAAACCCAAAGGTACGCTTTTGGTGAAGGTGTTTCAAGGCGAAGGGTTTGATCAGCTATTAAACCAGCTTAAAACGCGCTATGAGAAAGTAATTAGCCGTAAACCAAAGGCGTCAAGACCTAGAAGTAAAGAGGTTTATCTTGTGGGAGTGAACAAGCGCGCAGGCTAATCAAGGTGCTCTAAAGTATATTAGGTGTCGTTTCGTTGTGCTGCGAGTGGCAAATGAAGCGTTCTTTGGAAAGCTTATAATATTGGCATAAATATTTTTAGTTGTGCATAATCTTTATTAATGGAACTTTTTGCGCTTAGTTAGGGTGCGTGTTATGATTAAATTTATCCATTCTGTTTCAGTGGCTAGTTAGGGAACGCAGATGAAAAATGATATGTTAAAAAATATGCTGATTTGGGCCGCTGTGGCTCTGATTTTAATGTCGATTTTTAATCACTTTGGTTCGTCTGCTTATCAGACAACCAGTCGATTAGATTATTCTAAGTTTATCGATGAAGTGCGCGAAGGGCAGGTTAGTCGCGTAAATATCGAGGGCTCGACCATTCGGGGTGTGTACGTCTCCGGCGAGGCGTTTACCACTTACAATCCGGGTGATCCGGGGTTAATGGGGGATTTATTGCAAAATCGTGTTACCGTCAGTTCACAGCCACCAGAAAAACAAAGTTTGCTGATGCAAATTTTTATCTCATGGTTCCCAATGCTGTTGTTAATCGCCATTTGGATTTTCTTCATGCGTTCAATGGGCGGCGGCTTAGGAGGTAAAGGCGGGCCGATGTCATTTGGAAAGAGCAAGGCGCGGATGTTGTCGGAAGATCAGGTGAAAATCAACTTTGATGATGTAGCTGGGGCTGATGAGGCGAAAGAAGAAGTATCTGAGTTAGTGGATTTTTTACGTGATCCTGAAAAATATCAAAACCTAGGTGGCAAAATTCCACGCGGCGTGTTGATGGTGGGACCACCTGGTACCGGTAAAACCTTGTTGGCTAAGGCGATTGCCGGAGAGGCGAAAGTGCCATTTTTTACGATTTCAGGCTCGGATTTTGTGGAAATGTTTGTCGGTGTCGGGGCTTCGCGCGTACGTGATATGTTCGAACAGGCTAAGGCACACGCACCGTGCATTATCTTTATTGATGAGATTGATGCGGTTGGACGTAGTCGTGGAGCCGGAATGGGGGGCGGTAATGATGAGCGTGAGCAAACCCTAAACCAAATGCTGGTCGAGATGGATGGTTTTGAGGGCAATGAGGGCATTATTGTTATTGCGGCGACTAACCGTCCAGATGTGTTGGATCCGGCCTTGTTACGTCCGGGGCGTTTTGACCGTCAGGTAACGGTCGGCTTACCTGATGTGCGTGGACGTGAGCAAATTTTGAAAGTGCATATGCGTAAAGTGCCGGTGGCTGATGATGTGCAGCCCGCTTTGATCGCACGTGGAACGCCTGGGTTTTCTGGTGCAGACCTCGCCAACTTGGTCAATGAGGCGGCACTGTTTGCCGCACGTTTGGGTGAGCGTTTAGTCACGCAAAATCATTTTGAGCGTGCAAAAGATAAGATTTTGATGGGCGTGGAGCGTAAAAGTATGGTGATGAGCGAGGCGGAAAAACGCTTGACCGCTTACCATGAAGCTGGCCATGCTATTATTGGTTATTTAGTTCCTGAGCACGACCCTGTGTATAAAGTGAGTATTATTCCACGAGGTCGTGCGCTTGGGGTGACGATGTACTTGCCGGAAGAAGATTCTTGGAGTTACAGCAAGCGTAAGTTGGAAAGTCAGCTGTCAAGTTTGTATGGTGGTCGTATTGCCGAAGAGATGATTTTTGGTGCTGATGCAGTGACTACTGGCGCGAGTAACGATATTGAGCGTGCCACGAAGTTAGCGCGTAGCATGGTAACTAAATGGGGTTTGTCGGATAAGTTGGGCCCTTTGTTATACGAGGAAGAAGAACATAATGGTTTTCTTGGTTCCAGTAGTCGGATGACGATGGTGTCGGCGGAAACGTCAAAGTTGATTGATGCAGAAATTCGTCGAGTGATTGACGAAAACTATGAACGTGCCAAGCAAATACTGGTAACCCATCGTGATAAGTTGGAAAAGATGGCTGAAGCATTAATGTTGTACGAAACGATTGATGCAGAGCAGATTAAAAATATTATGGAGGGGCGTGAGCCGGGCGAGCCTAAGGATTGGAATACGTCACCGCCTACAGCGCCGAGTGAGGGCGAGGAAGTGCTAGCAAAGACAGATTTGGTTGAAGATGATTTAACCGATTCTGTGGATGAGGTGAAGGGCGCATCGCCTAAATTACACTAGGTTTGTTTAATACTTAACCCCGCGTGTGCCAGATTGCATCCGCGGGGTTTTTTATGGTGGTTAAAGATGTCGTTACACGAGCGCTTGCAGAAAAAAGAACGTTGGCCATTGTTAATGGGGATTCTGAATGTGACTCCGGATTCTTTTTCTGATGGTGGATCTTATCAACTAGAAGACGCGATAAAACAACAGATTGGTAAGTTAGCTTCTGAAGGGGCTGACATCATTGATATTGGCGGCGAATCTACTAGGCCGGGAGCGCAACCGGTTTCACTCGATGAGGAGTTGGTGAGGGTCGTGCCGGTTATTGAGCTGGTGCGTCGGTATTCTGATTGCGCGATTTCTGTGGATACCTATAAGACTGGAGTGATGCGTGAGGCGCTTCGTTTGGGGGTTGAGATGATTAATGATGTCAATGCCCTTCAAGATAATGGAGCAGTGCAAGTGGTTGCACAAAGTAATGCGTTAGTTTGCCTGATGCATAAGCAGGGTGATCCTCAAACAATGCAGTCACAGCCGCACTATGATGATATTTTGACAACGGTCAGTACATTTGTATGTGAACGCGCAGCGGTTTGTGAAGCGGCAGGTATTTTGGCACAACATATTGTGCTGGATCCTGGCTTTGGTTTTGGTAAAACCTTTGAGCACAATCAGTGTTTAATGCAGAATTTGTCTAAATTCGTTGATTTAGGTTATCCACTGTTAGTTGGCGTATCGCGTAAAACAATGATTGGTCAAGTATTAAATAATGCGCCGGTTTCTGAACGTGTCATCGGCAGTGTTGCAGCGGCAATGTTAGCGGCACAACGTGGTGCTGCGATTGTTCGTGTGCATGATGTTTTGGCAACACGAGACGCACTGGCTGTATTAAACGCTTTTTCCGCTGATGACGGTAGGTAGGTGATGATGACGGTTAAAAAATACTTTGGCACTGACGGCATTCGCAATCAGGTGGGGCGCGGGCTGATGTGTCCAGATCAAATATTAAAGTTGGGTTGGGCGACTGGGCGTGTATTGAAAAAACATGGCGCGTCTACGGTGATGATTGGAAAGGATACGCGAATTTCTGGTTATATGTTTGAGTCGGCTTTGGAGGCGGGGTTTATTTATGCTGGCATAAATGTGCTATTGCTTGGTCCAATGCCAACACCTGCCGTCGCTTATTTAACACAAACGTTTAATGCGGATTTAGGGATTGTCATTAGTGCATCACATAATCCCCACTATGATAATGGTATTAAGTTTTTCGATGCTAATGGGCATAAAATAAGTGATGAGCTTGAGGCTGAAATTGAGACATCTTTAGATAGCGTGATGCGTTTTGAGGGGGAGGGCGCTGATCTGGCTCACTTAGGAAGGGCGCAGCGCATCGATGATGCCCCAGGGCGATATATAGAATTTTGTAAAAGCACTTATCGTTCGCAACGCAAATTGGATGGTTTGCATGTGGTGGTTGATTGTGCCCATGGTGCGACGTATCACATTGCGCCTCATGTTTTTCGTGAGTTGGGCGCAAAGGTGAGTGTGATAGGGGGTACGCCGGACGGGTTAAATATTAATAACGGATGTGGAGCGACTGATTTGAACGCGCTACAAGCGCGGGTGGTGGCTGAGCAGGCTGATATCGGTATTGCGCTTGATGGCGATGGCGATCGTCTCATGCTGGTTGATGCAATGGGTGAGGTCATTGATGGTGATCAGATTTTGTACTTGCTAGCCTGTTATGCCTATGCCGATCAGCCTGGTGTTGTGGGTACCTTGATGACCAATCTTGGTGTCGAAAAGGCGCTGCAAGAGGCTGGATTTGAGTTGGTGCGCGCTAAAGTAGGTGATCGCTATGTCATGCAGGAGCTGACTCAGCGTGGCTGGTTGTTGGGGGCGGAGGGGTCAGGTCACGTACTTTGTTTAAATAAAAGTACAACTGGCGATGGAATTGTGGCAGCATTGCAAATTCTTTCGATTGTTCAAAAAACTCAGAAATCTTTGCGCGCACTACTTGAGCCATTAGTGAAGTACCCGCAAATTTTAATCAATGTTAAGGTCAATCGACCATTCGATAGTTTGGCGAGTGATGCCTTACGAGCCGCTATGGCTGAGTTTGAGCGCGATTATGGACGGCAGGCCCGTGTTCTTATTCGTGCCTCGGGGACAGAGCCTTTAGTGCGTGTAATGGTAGAAGGTGAAGACCATCAAATGGTAGCAGACTACGCAAAAAAATTAGCTAAATTGGTCGAGATAGATTTTTCATAAAGTTGTCAATATTGTTTTTTTGTTTTAAAGCCGCTAATATTGTCGGACTTTTGCTTTGGAGAGAGATGTGTGAGAAAACCATTTGTTGCTGGGAACTGGAAAATGCATGGTGATAAAGCCATGATACAGGGGCTGTTAACGGAACTTGTGGAACAACAAAGTCGCTTCCAAAGTGTGGATGTTGCAGTTTGCCCACCTTCAATTTACATTGCGCAAGTACAGGCTATGTTAGACGGTACAAAAATTGAAGTGGGTGGTCAAAACATAGCTAATGTGTCGGGTCAGGGTGCTTATACCGGAGAGCTTAGTGCGCAAATGTTTGTCGACAATGGTTGCAAATACATTATTGTCGGTCATTCTGAGCGTCGCACTTTATATGGTGAGACAGACAGCGTTGTTGCAGAGAAAGTAGCGATTGCCTTGGCGCAAGGCTTAGTGCCGATTTTGTGTGTTGGGGAAACCTTCTCTGAGCGTGAAGAGGGAATAACTGAGCTGGTAGTAGAACGCCAAATTCAAGCCGTGTTAGAGGTGGTCGGTGTGAGCGCATTCACGAGCATTGTGATTGCCTATGAGCCGGTTTGGGCTATAGGGACAGGCTTGACCGCAACTCCCGAGCAAGCGCAGGCTGTTCATGCTTATATTCGCGGTTTGATTGCTCGCAATGATCCTAAAATCGGTTCGGAATTAATTATTCAGTACGGTGGTAGTGTTAAGCCGGATAATGCTAAGGCGTTGTTTAGCCAAGCAGATATTGATGGTGGGTTAATTGGTGGTGCTTCATTATCCGCGAAAGACTTTGTAGCAATCTGTGAATTAGCAGGTGAATCATGTTTGAAATAATTCTTGCAATCCATATTGTGATTGCATTTGTGTTGATCGTATTGGTACTTTTACAACAGGGTAAGGGGGCTGATGCAGGAGCGAATTTTGGTGGTGGGTCTTCGCAGTCGGTATTTGGCAGCCGTGGCTCAGCAACTTTTTTGTCTCGCATGACGGCAATATTGGCTACGACTTTTTTTATTACGAGTCTGGCATTAGCTTATGTCGCAAGTCAGCAGTCAAAGGGGTATCAAAGTGTGGTTACAGAGCAACCTGTAACAAAACCGGTACAGCCTGATACACCGGTCGTACCTAATTAATTTAATAAGCCGATGTGGTGAAATTGGTATACACGCTACCTTGAGGTGGTAGTGGCGCAAGCTGTGCCGGTTCGAGTCCGGCCATCGGCACCATTTTAATAAAGCTGGCTTTAGGCCAGCTTTTTAATCCTAGAAGAGGTTAAAACCGATGCTAGAAAACTATTTACCGATTCTTGTTTTTGCCGGTCTTGGCATTTTGTTTGGTATAGGTCCGCTGCTGATGAGTTTTGTGTTAGCCCCTAATCGCCCGGATGCCGAAAAAAACTCACCTTATGAGTGTGGGTTTGAAGCATTCGAAGACTCTCGCATGAAATTTGACGTTCGTTTTTATCTTGTAGCTATTCTGTTTATTATTTTCGATCTAGAAATCGCTTTCTTGTTCCCTTGGGCTGTTGTTCTAGATGAAATAGGTTTGTTTGGCCTATTATCTATGACAGTATTCTTGGCATTGTTAGTTGTCGGGTTTATTTATGAATGGAAGAAAGGGGCGCTTGAATGGGAATAGAAGGTGTTTTGAAAGAAGGGGTGATTACAACATCCGCTGACAAGTTAATTAATTGGGCTCGCACTGGTTCGCTTTGGCCTATGACCTTTGGCTTGGCGTGTTGTGCGGTTGAAATGATGCACGCTGGCGCCTCGCGTTACGATTTGGATCGTTTCGGTATTATTTTTCGTCCAAGTCCTCGTCAATCGGATGTGATGATCGTTGCTGGAACCTTAGTAAACAAAATGGCACCTGCTTTGCGAAAGGTTTATGACCAAATGGCTGAGCCCCGTTGGGTAATATCTATGGGTTCCTGTGCTAATGGTGGTGGATACTATCATTATTCTTATTCTGTAGTGCGTGGTTGCGACCGTATTGTTCCGGTCGATGTGTATGTTCCCGGTTGCCCGCCTACGGCTGAAGCCTTGTTATATGGGATTATTCAGCTTCAAAGTAAAATCAGACGTACCAATACTATCGCAAGATAGTGACCTCATTTTCAACAACGGTAGAACTTATGAAACAGTCTGTTATAGATTTGCAAAATCGCGTGAATGAAATCTTGGGTTCCAAAGTTGTTCATTCGGTTATTGCGTTTGATGAACTCACGATTGAATTAAGTGCCGAGAAATCCAAGCAGGGTTTGTTGCAGTTAAAAGATGTGCTAGGTTTTGAACAGTTAATTGATTTGTGTGGTGTTGATTATTTAGGATATGGCGAGGCTAATTGGGAAAGTGAAAAGGCTCCCAATCAAGGTTTTAGTCGAGGTGTATTTGACTTTGATGCTGAGCACTCAGATAAAGATTTGTTAGTAGAACGCCGTTTTGCGGTTGTGTACCACTTGCTGTCTATTACACACAACTTGCGCATTCGCGTCAAAACATTTCCAGTTGACACCGTGCAGCCAATAGTCGAGTCTGTGGTGGATGTTTGGGCTGTTGCAAACTGGTTTGAGCGTGAGGCCTTTGATATGTTTGGAATCTTATTTAAGGGTCATCCAGACCTGCGACGAATTTTGACCGATTATGGCTTTGTTGGTCATCCATTGCGTAAAGATTTCCCGCTAACTGGGCATGTCGAGATGCGCTATGATGCAGAAAAAGGGCGCGTAATATATGAGCCTGTTTCTATTGAAAATCGCGTGAATGTACCACGCGTTATTCGCCATTAATGTCTGAAAGGGTTGAGTCGTTATGCCTGAAATTCGCAATTACACTTTAAACTTTGGCCCTCAGCATCCATCAGCACATGGCGTACTGCGCCTCGTACTTGAATTGGATGGTGAAACCATCGTTCGTTCCGACCCTCACATCGGTTTACTTCATCGTGGCACGGAAAAATTGGCTGAATACAAGCCTTATAACCAGTCTATAGGTTACATGGACCGGTTGGACTATGTGTCGATGATGTCGAATGAACACGCCTATGTAATGGCTATTGAAAAAATGCTTGGCTTGGCTGTTCCTGAGCGCGCGCAATATATACGCGTGATGTTTGATGAAATTACGCGTATTTTGAATCATCTAATGTGGCTTGGTGCGCACGCTTTGGATATTGGGGCGATGACGGTGTTTTTGTACGCCTTCCGTGAACGCGAGGATTTGATGGATTGCTATGAGGCCGTTTCTGGGGCACGTATGCACGCTACCTATTATCGTCCCGGCGGTGTATACCGTGATTTACCAGATAGCATGGCAAAGTATGAAGCTTCAGCATGGAATAAGGGGAAAGCGCTTGATAAGCTAAATGAAACGCGCGAAGGATCGTTGTTGGATTTCATTGAGGCATTTACCGAACGTTTTCCAGGGTATGTTGATGAATATGAAACCTTGTTAACAGACAACCGAATCTGGAAACAGCGAACGGTGGATATTGGCATTGTATCCCCTGAACGCGCACTTCAACTTGGTTTTAGTGGCCCTATGTTACGTGGTTCAGGGATTGCATGGGATTTGCGCAAAAAACAGCCTTATGAAGTGTATGACCGTTTGGATTTTGATATTCCTGTTGGAAAAACAGGGGATAGTTATGATCGTTATTTGGTGCGCGTGGCGGAAATGCGCGAATCAAACAAGATTATCAAGCAGTGTGTTGCATGGTTAAAATCTAATCCTGGACCGGTAATGGCTGAAGACCATAAAGTTGCGCCACCTTCGCGTGAAAGTGTGAAGTCGAATATGGAAGCCCTGATTCATCACTTTAAGTTGTTTACTGAAGGCTATGCCGTACCTGCAGGTGAGGCTTACAGCGCAGTTGAACATCCTAAAGGTGAGTTTGGAATCTATATGGTATCCGATGGTGCTAACAAGCCTTATCGATTAAAAGTGAGAGCGCCGGGTTTTCCACATTTAGCGGCATTGGATGAAATGGCTAAAGGTCACATGATTGCCGACGTGGTTACCATTATTGGGACGCAAGATATTGTTTTTGGGGAGATTGATCGATGAGCACGGCGGCTGTTGAAACCAAGCAAGTGATACAAGGTGAAGTGAAGGCGCGCATAGATCGTTGGCTCGCACGTTATCCACAGGATCAGAAACAGTCCGCGGTAATTGCGGCATTGCGAATTGTGCAAGAGGTGTCAGGCGGACATCTCACTCAGGATTTAATGAATCAAGTCGCCGAATATTTAGACATGACACCGATTTCGGTTTATGAAGTGGCTACATTCTATTCTAATTTTGAACACAAGCCGGTAGGTCGTCACAAAATTTGTTTGTGCACTAATATTTCGTGTATGTTGCGTGGTAGCGATGAGCTATTGGCGCATTTAGAGAAAAAATTGGGTGTCGGTGTCGGTGAGGTTACGCCTGACGGTAAGTTCTCCATTAAGAAAGTCGAGTGCATGGGAGCATGCGGCGGCGCACCTATGATGCAAATCGGTAAAGACTATTATGAAAATCTGACCGAAGCACGCGTAGACGAAATTCTCAGTAAATTGGAGTGATTGATGGTAGCCCTGAATTTATGTTGTTATCGAAATAACCATCTTGAAAACTCTTGGGATATTGAAACTTATGTCAAGCAAGGTGGCTATGAAGTTTGGAAGCAAGTGTTAGCAGGCGACTTGTCACCACAAGAAATTATTGATGAGGTCAAAACATCAAATTTACGCGGACGAGGGGGGGCAGGTTTTCCTACGGGGTTGAAGTGGAGTTTTATGAACCGTCAATCACCTGGGCCTAAGTATTTGCTTTGTAACTCAGATGAAAGCGAACCGGGTACATTTAAAGACCGCGATATTATGCGCTACAACCCCCATCAGTTAGTTGAGGGGATGATGATTGCGGCTTATGTTATTGGTGCAAACACTGGCTATAACTATATCCGCGGAGAGTTTTGGGAACCATACAAACGCTTTACCGCTGCCGTTCAACAGGCACGCGATGCAGGATTTTTGGGAAAAAATATTTTAGGTTCTGGTTTTGACCTAGATATTCATGCTCACCTAGGCGCAGGGGCGTATATTTGCGGTGAAGAAACGGCGTTGATTGAGTCGATTGAAGGCAAAAAAGGTCAACCACGTTTTAAACCGCCATTTCCGGCAAGTTATGGGCTTTATGGTCGTCCGACAACCATCAATAACACCGAAACATTGGCGTCTATTCCGATGATTTTAGCGAAAGGTGGCGAATGGTTCGCCAAGCTTGGTGTCCCTGGAGCTGGAGGCACTAAGTTGTTCGCTGTGTCTGGACACATTGAAAAACCGGGTAACTTTGAAGTGCCAATGGGGACGCCATTTAAGGACTTACTTGATCTTGCTGGGGGGATCTGGCAGGGGCGTCAGTTAAAAGCGGTTATTCCGGGTGGATCGTCAACGGCGGTTTTGCCCGCTGAAAAAGCAATGGCAATGACAATGGATTATGACTCTATCGCTAAAGCCGGTTCATTTTTGGGTGCCGGTTCTGTGATTATCATGGATGATCACACCGATATGGTGAAGGCCTTAGAGCGTTTAACTTGGTTTTATTATGATGAGTCTTGCGGTCAGTGTACACCCTGTCGTGAAGGTACGGGTTGGTTGTATCGTGTGGTTCATCGTATTCGCCAGGGTAAAGGACGCCCTGAAGATATACAAACGTTAAAAGACGTCTCAGGCAAAATTATGGGGCGCGTCATTTGTGGATTAGGAGATGCAGCGGCGATCCCGGTGTCAAGCTTCTTGCAGCATTATGAACATGAGTTCCGTCATTATATCGATCACGGATGCAGTATTTTCGACCGCGCTTAAATTTAAGCGTCGAATATTAGGTTAAAAATTATGGTAAAAGTCGAGATAAATGGTCAGGTTGTAGAAGCCCGTGAAGGGGATATGTTGATTGATGTGGCTGATGGTGCGTCTATCTCCATTCCGCGTTTCTGTTATCACAAAAAGTTATCCATTGCAGCTAACTGCCGTATGTGTTTGGTCGAGGTCGAAGGCGCGCCAAAAGCTATTCCGGCTTGTGCTACGCCCGTAACTGATGGAATGCGTGTAAAAACGCGTTCACCAAAGGCAATAGCAGCGCAAAAAGCGGTGATGGAATTCTTATTAATTAACCATCCGTTGGATTGCCCTATTTGCGATCAAGGCGGCGAATGCGAACTACAAGATATCGCGATGGATTATGGTGATGATGTGTCACGTTATTCCGAAGCGAAGCGGATTGTCGGTGATCGCAATGTCGGCTCGTTGATACAGACCGATATGACCCGCTGTATTCACTGCACGCGCTGCGTTCGTTTTGGCCAAGAGATTGCAGGCATAAAAGAATTAGGTGCGACCGGACGCAGTGAATGGATGGAAATCGGTACATATATCGAGAAGTCGATTAGTTCTGAGTTGTCAGGCAATATGATTGATCTATGTCCTGTTGGGGCGCTAACGTCCAAACCTTTTCGGTATAAAGCACGTGCTTGGGAGTTAAAAGCCTATCCGAGTATTGCACCACATGATAGTGTGGGTTCAAATGTGTTTGTTCACACGCGAAACGGTGAAGTTATGCGGGTGGTTCCTGCCGAAAATGAAGCTGTGAATGAAACTTGGATTTCAGATCGAGACCGTTTTGCTTATGAGGCGCTTAACTCAGTTGATCGTCTAAAAAATTGTGCGCTTAAGATAGGTCAAGAGTGGCAGGATGTAGAGTGGGAAAATGCCCTTGAAACCCTTGTTAATAAACTCAAGCCTTATCTAAGTGAGCCGCAACAGATAGCCGTTTTGGTTTCTCCGAATGCTACGCTTGAGGAGTTGTATCTTGCTAAAACCTTGTTTAACGGTCTAGGTATTACTCAAATTGAGCACCGCTTGAAACAGCAAGATTTTCGTGCTGACGTGTTGGGTTTGCAATCGGTTCTTAGTCTTTCATTTGCTGAAATCGAGCAGCAAGAAACCTTTTTAATGGTTGGCACACACCTACGAAAAGAGCTGCCATTGCTGAATCATCGTGTGCGTAAAGCGCATCTGAGTGGTGCCAATATTGTGGTGGTTAATCCTCCTGCGCTCGATTATAACGTTAGGCCAGAATATGTATTCACTCAGGATATAGTTGATGAGTTAGCGGCGATTACCAAAGCGGCATTAAGCTTATCGCAACAAGATCAGCAGGCCTGGTTGTCGGATATTGTGCCTAACCCAGAGCATATCGCCGCGGCGAAACTGCTTGTTCAATCCAGTTCCGTCGTTATTATGCTGGGTCAGATCGCACAGTCTGATAAAAACTATGCCTTAATCCTTCGTTTAGCCCATTTGCTTGCAAATGTTACGGGTGCCAAGCTTGCAGACTTACCTTTATTTGCAAATACTGTTGGTGCTAATTTGCTCGGTGTTAGTGCATCTGATTCATCGTTAAGCGATTGGTTAACGCAGGGCAAGAAAGTATTTATTAACCTAGGCATTGAACCGGAACAGGATTGTTTATTAGCGGATGCCGCCTTGGCAGCAATGCAATCTGCGGAGTGTGTCATCAATATCAGTGGTTTTGATAGCGAGATTCAGCGTGAATACGCGGATGTGTTGCTCCCTATGGCTATGTTTGCTGAAAACGCGGGCACCCTGGTGAATGCTCAGGGTGATTGGCAGTCGTTCAAAGCGATTGCCAAGGCGCCGGGTGAGGCCAAGCCTTTGTGGAAAATACTGCGTGTACTTGGCAATTTGTTTGCGCAGCCGGGTTTCGAATTTGTAAATCAATCACAAGTTCTTGAAGCAATAAAAATGCTGTCATTGCCATCTCAGCCACAGATAGATTATCAACAGTTAGCGATTAATCTTAGCGATAAACTTAGCTATGGTGTTGCAGTTAAGGTGGGCTCACCCTATGCCATTGATGCCATGGTTCGTCGTTCACCGGCTTTGCAAGCAACGCCGGATGCGCTGCTTGAGCAATCGGAATAAAGGAAAAAGTCTATGTTTAATGCTTTACAAAGTTGGCTAAGCGTTTTCATGTGGGACTGGTTGGCCATATTCATAACACTATCTGTGCAGATGATGGTGGTGATTATTCCGGTGATGATTGCCGTTGCTTTTTTAACATTGGCTGAGCGTAAAGTAATTGGTTTCATGCAGGTGCGTATGGGGCCTAATCGCGTGGGTCCTTATGGTATTTTGCAGCCATTTGCTGATGCACTGAAGCTGATTATGAAAGAAATTGTACGTCCGCATCAATCGAATCTGTACCTCTTTATTGCGGCGCCTGTGCTGGCATTAGCACCAGTTATCGCGGCTTGGGCGGTTATTCCATTTGATGAAGGTGTTGTGGTATCCGACATTAACGTTGGGGTTCTTTATGTTTTGGCGGTGTCATCTATTGTTGTTTACGGTGTCATTATCGCGGGCTGGGCATCTAACTCTAAGTATGCTTTTTTAGGTGCGTTACGTGCTTCAGCTCAAAAAGTTTCGTATGAAATTGCAATGGGCTTTGCGTTAGTGACGGTGTTAATGGTGGCTGGCTCAATGAACCTTACTGAAATTGTGCACGGACAGCAGGGAGGGATTTGGAATTGGTATTGGATTCCATTACTACCGATGTTTGCAGTGTATTTCATATCCGGTTTAGCTGAAACCAACCGTACTCCGTTTGACGTGGTCGAGGGTGAGGCCGAAATTGTTGCCGGTTTCCATGTTGAATATTCGTCAATGGGCTTTGGCGTATTCATGTTGGCTGAATACGGCATGATGGTACTGATTTCATTTATGACCGCCATTATGTTTATGGGTGGTTGGTATTCGCCTTTCGAAAATATTCCACTGCTTGACCCATTAACAGCTTGGATACCGGGTTTCTTCTGGTTATTTCTGAAGGTGGCCTTTTTGCTTTTCTGCTTTATTTGGTTCCGCGCTACTTTCCCGCGTTATCGTTATGATCAGTTAATGCGTTTAGGCTGGAAAGTATTAATTCCATTAACCATCGTTTGGGTCTTTGTGGTCGGGATTCTGCACTATTTCCAAGTGGGCCCTTGGTTTAATTGATAGAGGTTGGAACATGATTGCATTTTTGAAACACCAAGTTAAAACCTTTGGCCTGATTGAGTTATTTAAAGGCCTTGCGGTAACCGGAAAATATTTTTTCAAGAAAAAAATAACCGTGCGTTATCCGGAAGAAAAAACGCCCTTGTCACCGCGCTTTCGTGGTCATCATGCGCTACGTCGTTACGCGAATGGTGAGGAGCGTTGTATAGCGTGTAAATTGTGTGAGGCCGTGTGTCCGGCGAATGCGATTACCATTGAGGCTGAGCAACGCGATGATGGTACGCGTCGTACGACGCGTTACGATATAGATATGTTTAAGTGCATCTATTGTGGCTTCTGTGAAGAAGCATGCCCGGTTGACGCGATTGTTGAAACGCGTGTGTTCGAATATGATTTTCACGAGCGAGGCGAAAATATTGTAACCAAAGAAAAGCTGTTGGCTTTTGGTGATAAACACGAAGCGCAAATTGCGGCCGACCGTGCTGCAGATGCTAAGTATCGTTAATAGTTAGGGAGCGCTTGTATGACATTTGAACAGCTTATATTTTATGTATTAGCAGGGATAGCGGTTATCTCATCTTTAATGATGATTTCCGTTAATAACCCTGTTAAAGCGGCACTTTGGTTAGTGTTGGCATTTATCGCGACGGCCGGTGTCTGGATAACTGCACAAGCCGAGTTTTTAGGCATTGTGTTAATTTTGGTCTATGCTGGCGCGGTAATGGTTTTGTTCCTGTTTGTTGTTATGATGCTGGATATTAACCTTGTTAAGTTTAAAGAAGGCTTTACACGCTATTTGCCGATAGGCGCTTTAGCCGCAATCGCAACCTTTGCCATGATTTATATGGTAGTGGGACCTACTCACTTCGGTATTGAAAAAACCGGTGAACCAGTACGTCATGCTGCTGATTACAGCAATACAGTCGCACTTGGAGCACAGTTGTATACCGTTCACGTGTACGCGTTTATCTTGGCAGCGGTGTTGTTGTTGGTGGGGATTGTTGCAGCGATTGCACTGACAATTCGTCGTCGTCCAGCACACGAAGTGCTGTATCAAGATATAGATAAACAAGTAAAGGTGCAGGCTAAAGATCGCGTGCAATTAATCAAAATGGATGCGCATAACGAAGCACCCGTTAAAAAGAAAGAGGAGGATGAGTAATGGTGGCACTATCTGATTATTTGGTGTTTAGTGCGATACTCTTCACTCTGAGTATGGCGGGTATATTCTTGAACAGAAAGAATATCATTATTTTGCTTATGTCTATCGAGCTGATGTTATTAGCTGTAAATACGAATTTAGTGGCATTTTCGTATTATTTGAATGATGTGGCTGGACAAATTTTCGTGTTCTTCATTTTAACGGTGGCTGCCGCCGAAGCTGCGATTGGTTTAGCTATCATCGTGTTAGTTTTCCGTAATCGCAACAGCATTAATGTTGACGATCTTGGTTCATTGAAGGGGTAAGGGCGAATGAGTATGTTGCATTTTATTCTTACCGTTATTTTGCTTTCACCATTGTTTGGTGCGATAGCCGCTGGATTATTTGGGCGTCGTATCGGACGTCGTGGGGCGCATAGTGTCACGATCTTCAGTGTTGCGGTGTCAACCGTGTTGTCTGCTGTTGTGTTTTATGAGTTTATTTTTAATGGCGCAGAAACTTATAACGCGGCACTTTACACATGGATGGTCAGCGATGGCATACGTTTCGAAATCGGTTTTTTAGTCGATAGTTTGACGGCGACGATGATGTTGGTGGTTACGTTTGTTTCGTTAATGGTTCACATCTATACCATCGGTTATATGGATCACGACGAAGATTACGATCATCACAATCCTTACTATCAACGTTTTTTTAGTTACCTGTCTTTATTTACCTTCTCCATGCTGTCACTGGTGATGGCGAATAACTTTTTACAGTTGTTCTTTGGCTGGGAAGCGGTAGGTTTGGTGTCTTATTTGTTGATTGGTTTCTATATGAAACGCGAGTCGGCAATTCAAGCAAATTTAAAGGCCTTCTTGGTCAACCGTGTCGGTGACTTTGGATTTATTCTCGGTATTGCGATGGTATTTGTTTATTTCAATACCCTCGATTATCAAGAGTTCTTTGATCGTCTTGCCATGCACGAACATATCATGATGAGTTTTATACCTGGTGTGGAGTGGTCAATCATAACCGTGATGGTGATCTTGTTATTTATTGGTGCGATGGGTAAATCCGCTCAGATGCCTTTACATGTTTGGCTACCTGAGTCGATGGAAGGTCCTACACCGATTTCGGCGTTAATTCACGCCGCCACTATGGTTACCGCCGGTATCTTTATGGTGGCGCGTTTATCGCCTGCCTATGAAATGTCGGAAGCAGCGCTGGCGTTTATTTTGGTTGTCGGTGCAATTACCGCCTTTATGATGGGCTTGCTCGGCATTATCCAAAACGATATTAAACGTGTTGTTGCCTATTCAACCTTGTCCCAGCTAGGTTATATGACAGCGGCTCTCGGTGCTTCTGCTTATGCGGTCAGTATGTTCCATGTACTTACCCATGCCTTCTTTAAAGCCTTATTATTCTTGGCGGCCGGTTCGGTCATTATCGCGATGCATCATATCCAAGATATTCGTCAAATGGGTGGTTTGAAAAAACACATGCCGATTACCTATTGGGCGCTATTGTTAGGCTCTTTGGCATTGATTGGTTTCCCCGGTTTCTCCGGTTTCTTCTCCAAAGATGGTATTTTGTTGGCGGTGAACGAAAGTCAAGTTTGGGGATCGGGCTTTGCCTATATCTTGTTGTTAATGGGCGTATTCGTCACCGCTTTCTATAGTTTCCGTATGTTCTTCCTCGTTTTCCATGGTGAAGAAAGTGACTATGTGAAATCACATAAGATTCATGAGTCACCTAAAGTCGTGACCATTCCCTTGATTCTGCTGGCGATTCCGTCGGTGGTATTGGGTCTGCTTATGATTCAGCCGATTCTCTCGGGAACTTATTTTTCAGATGCGATACGTGTATTGCCACAGCATGATGTGTTAGCTTCGGTATACACAACATATTACGACAGTTTAGTTGGCTTTATTTTGCATGGCTTTATGTCGGTACCAGTTTGGTTAGCCTTTTCCGGTGTGGCTTTGGCTTGGTTCTTTTATATGAAGCGTCCTGATATCCCGGCATGGATTTCAACTAAGTGTACGCGTGCCAACTATGTATTATCGAATGCTTATGGTTTTGACCGATTCAATGAAATCGTGTTTGTCAAAGGTTCAATTAAGTTAGGTCAATTCTTCTGGAAATCGATTGATATGCGTATCATTGATACCGGTCTAGTGAATGGTACGGTAAACCGTATCGGCTCAATCGCTACAATGTTTAGAGAGTCGCAAACCGGTTACTTGTATCACTACGCGTTTGTCATGCTCTTTGGCTTGTTAGGCCTGTTGATTTGGGCACTCTGGTAATTAAGCATAATAAGAAAAGGAAAACGATTTCATGTCAGTAGGCTATCCGATTCTCAGTACCCTGATTTGGCTTCCCATTGTAGCCGGTTTAATTGTGTTATTTGCGGGGCGCAATAATCCAAACTTCGCCAAATGGTTTTCATTGGCGGCAGCGGTGCTCACTTTTATATTGTCGATTCCGCTTTATACGGCATTTGACACAACGACATCCACTATGCAGTTTGTCGAGCGTTTTAGCTGGATTCCTCAATACAATATTGAGTACTTCTTAGGGGTTGACGGCTTGTCAATGCCGCTGGTGTTATTAACTACCTTTACACAAGTGTTGGTGATTGCATCAGCTTGGACGGTGATTAAAGAGCGTGTTGAGCAGTACATGGGCGCATTCATGATTATGCAGGGTCTGATGATCGGCGTATTCGTTGCCTTGGATGCCGTGCTTTTTTATGTGTTCTGGGAAGCGTTGTTGATTCCGATGTTTATTGTCATCGGTAAATGGGGTGGGCCTAAGCGTGTGTATGCCACCCTGAAATTCTTTCTTTACACCTTTTTCGGCTCCGTATTTATGTTGGTGGCTTTCTTATACATGTATTTCCAAAGCGGTTCTTTCTCGATTTTGGACTTCCATGCTATGCCGATTGCCATGACGGCGCAAATTTTGATTTTCTTGGCGTTCTTAATCGCCTTTGCGGTCAAAATACCGATGTTCCCGGTGCATACCTGGTTACCGGATGCGCACGTTGAAGCCCCAACTGCCGGATCGGTGGTGCTGGCAGCGATTATGCTGAAAATGGGCGGCTATGGTTTTGTACGTTTCAGTTTGCCGATAACGCCAGATGCGGCGATGACGCTGGATTGGTTAGTGATCTTGCTATCATTGATTGCGATTGTATATATCGGTTTTGTTGCGCTGATTCAATCAGACATGAAGAAACTAGTCGCTTACTCATCGATTGCACACATGGGCTTTGTCACCTTAGGTATGTTTGTTGTATATGCAATTTACCGCGAAACAGGCCTGGTAGAGGGCGCAGCCTTGGGTATGGAAGGCGCCATGGTGCAGATGGTTTCGCACGGCTTCATTTCTGGCGCGATGTTCTTGGCGATAGGTGTGTTATACGATCGTATGCACACGCGAGAAATCGGTGCCTATGGTGGCGTGGTCAATACCATGCCTTGGTTTGGTTTCTTTGCAGTATTGTTCGCTATGGCGAATGCCGGTTTGCCGGGTACATCGGGCTTTGTCGGCGAGTTTATGGTTATCCTCAGTGCGTTTAAAGCGAATGTTTGGTGGGGTGTATTGGCGGCCACAACGCTGATTGTTGGTGCGGCTTATACCTTATGGATGATAAAGCGTGTTATTTTCGGTTCAGTGCAAAATGAATCCGTTGCTAAGCTGGAAGACTTAAATCGTCGTGAATTTGCGATTATGGCCACCTTAGCCTTTGTCATTATCTTGCTGGGTGTGTGGCCGAATCCGTTATTGGAAGTGATGCACAGCTCCGTTGATAACTTGTTAATTCAAGCAACAACATCCAAACTGTAAATTAGAGACTAGGTGAGTTTAATTATGAATTTTGTTACCCCAGACTTTACGCCGGCCATCCCGGAAATGGTACTTCTTGCGCTGGCCTCTTTTATTCTCATTGCAGACACCCTGTGGTCAGAACGATTTAAGCACGCGACGTACTATGCAACGCAGTTGAGTTTAATACTCGTTGGCGCCTTGGTTTTAACCAGCTTTAGTACGGAAACGGTGATTACGTTTAATGAAAGCTTTATTCGTGATAGCTTCGGTGACGTTTTAAAGCTGTTTATTTTGATTGTGTCATTTGGTGTGTTTCTATTCTCGCGAGAGTATTTAACGCAGAATGACTTCTATAAAGGGGAATTCTTTACCCTGGGGCTGTTCTCCATTATTGGTATGCTGGTGATGGTATCGGCTTACAACTTCATCACATTGTTTGTTGGTTTAGAAATCATGTCGTTAGCTTTATATGCCATGATTGCAATGCAGCGCGATTCAAGTCAAGCAACGGAAGCGGCGATTAAATACTTCGTACTTGGCGCATTAGCAACCGGTATGTTGTTATATGGCTTGTCAATGATTTACGGCGCAACCGGAACGCTGACACTATCGGAAATAGCCAATGTGATTCAGACAGGTAAAGCCGACGGTGTGGTTCTTGCATTTGGTTTAGTGTTTATTGTCATCGGTCTAGGTTTCAAACTGGGTGCGGTTCCTTTCCATATGTGGGTACCTGACGTGTATCACGGCTCGCCTACAGCCGTAACCTTGTTTATTGGTTCTGCACCTAAGATTGCCGCGTTTGCGATAGCCTATCGTTTGTTAGTAGATGCATTACCAGGCTTGGTAGTTGATTGGCAACCGTTATTAATTATTCTATCCATTCTGTCGATGGTGGTAGGTACCGTCATCGCCTTAGCGCAAACTAACTTTAAACGTCTGCTTGCATACTCCGGTATTGCACATATCGGGTTCTTATTACTTGGCTTCATCGCTGCGACACCGGAAGGCTATTCGGCCGCCATGTTCTATGTGATTGTGTATGCTTTAACCAGTGTGGCGGCCTTTGGTATGATTATTGTCCTAGCCAAAACAGGCTTCGAATTTGATCAAATTGCCGACTTTAAAGGTTTAAATCAGCGTAGCCCTTGGTTGGCATTGATGACATTGGTCATTATGTTCTCTATGGCGGGTATCCCACCGTTTATCGGCTTCTATGCGAAGTTAGTGGTGTTAGAAGAAGTGATTACCTCCGGTTTTGTATGGTTAGCGATTATCGGTGTCGTCACGGCGGTCGCCGGTGCCTTCTACTATCTGCGTGTGGTGAAGGTAATGTATTTTGATGTGCCGACAGATAACGAAGCGTTAAAGCCGACCGGCGGTGACATCGCTATCGGTATTAGCGTATATTCCTTAGCCTTGTTGGTGCTCGGTTTGATGCCTGCTTGGTTAATGTCGATTACTTACAACAGTTTGCTGGGCTAAGTGCGTTAGCCCCAATAATGAGGCACCTTCGGGTGCCTTGTTTCTATATAAAAAAGAAAAGGAATGCGTGTTATGACGCTTGAAAATGCCGTTTGGCTTCTATTGGTAAGCGCGATTGTATTGGCGAATGTGCCGTGGATATTATCCCAGCGTCTGTTTTTATTTATCCCGTTGCATTCGGCTAAAAGTATATTGACCGGTCTGATTGAATGGTTCAGTTATTTTGTTTTACTTGGTTTGATGGCATGGGGATTAGAGCAGGCTACCATGGGCAATCGTTCATCACAGGAATGGGAATTCTACGTGATTAACCTGTTCTTGTTTGCTATCTTCGCGTTTCCCGGCTTTATTTACCGTTACAACCTAAAATTTTACCTAGATAAAGCGCAAAAACAGCGCCAATAAAATTAATCGAAATTAACGCTTGATATTTAAACTCTAATCCGTATAATACGCCAAATCAGATAACGCGGGGTGGAGCAGTCTGGTAGCTCGTCGGGCTCATAACCCGAAGGTCGTAGGTTCAAATCCTGCCCCCGCTACCAATCATAAGAAGCCGGTATTCATTTAGTGAATGCCGGCTTTTTTATTGTCTTTTTTTTCTTATCGATAAAGCAAGGGTGAAGCAAAAAGCAATTTAATTTTTAAAGAACTGGTGCAAAGTATGTTGTTGACACGTTCCGGTTAGTTGCGCTGTTATGCCGTATTGCTTTGTCGTTTCGTTTTGTGTGATTTAGGTCGGGCGGTTAAGGGGCTGAAACCAGTTTTCCGGCGCGCGCAGTTCGCAGTTGATGCAGGGCGGCGCTTGCTCTTCGATTTTGTCGTGACCCAATAGCCATGCCCGCAGGGTGCCGAGTTGGCGCTGGTTGAGCTGAGTGGCGGCATCCGGGTGTGAGTCAATCACAATAAGACCGTGTAGATGAAGCGTTTTCGCTTGTTTTAGCAGGCCTGCTAAAGGTTGGGCTTCGTCGAGATGGATCGGCTGATAACCTTGTTCGTAGCAAAATAGGGCGACGAGTTTGCCAAGCCAAGCGGGTTGTTCGACTTGGTGAATATAGAGGCGTTTGCTTGCCGATAGGCTGTAGACGTTAAATTGGTGGAGGCGAGCTTGCAGGCGCTGGGTGAGGGCGGTGTGCCAAAGCGCTTGCGTGAGGGCGTTGCCATCGCGCTGTTGTTGCTGGTCTATCTGTTGGGCTAGTCGGTAGAGTTGGATGAGGCTGTGGTCGGCAAACAGACGATCCATGAGGCGCTCAAAACTGCTAAGTTGTAGTTGCGATAGGCTTTCTTGCAGGCCTGCTACAAGTTGGTCGCGGTGCTGTTTGTTGTCTTCGACGGCTTGGAGGCTGTTGTGATCAAGCAAAACACTTTTGACACGGCTGATGGGGATACCGTCGTCAACGAGTTTCAGTGCTTGTTTGAGCAGGTCGATATGTTGTTGGGTGTAAAGTCGATGGCCGGATTCGGTACGAACCGGTTCAATGAGTTCGTAGCGGCGTTCCCATGCGCGCAAGGTAATCGGTTTCACACCTGTAAGGCGTGCGACTTCGCGGATAGGGTAAAGGGCGTTGGCATCGTGGCTAGTTATCATGGCATCATCATACTCATTAAGCAAAAATTTGCAACTGTAAAACTTATGTATAACGCTTGTTTGCCTCGACGCGCTGCAGGTGTTGCTGGCGGGTTTGTTCGAGGTCTTCGCGTAACAAAGGGTAGGTTTCGCCAAGCTTTATGCCGTATTCACGCAGGGCTTGTTGGTGTTTCCATGGCGCGTGTAATAAGGCGGGCGGGGCACTTTTTAGTTCGGGAAGCCAGCGTTTTATATACTCGGCTTGCGGGTCGAACTTTTCACTTTGTATAACGGGATTGAATAAGCGGTAGTAGGGTGCGGCATCGACGCCGCAGCCAGCGACCCATTGCCAGCCCATGGCGTTGTTGGCCGGGTCGGCGTCGAACAGGGTGTCGTTATACCATGTTTGGCCAAGCGTCCAAGGTAGGTTGAGGTTTTTGCTTAACCACGATGCACAGAGCATTCGCACGCGGTTGTGTTGTCGTCCGGTTTGCCAAAGCTGACGCATACCGGCGTCGATAATCGGGATGCCGGTTTGGCCACGTTGCCAGCGTTGGTAGGCGGCGGGATTGTCTGACCAAGGAAAGTGTTGAAATTTGCTTTGGAAGGCCTGTTGTTGCAGCGTCGGGTTGAAAAATAGTAGGTAGCGTCCAAATTCGCGCCATGCGAGCTGGCGAATCACGCTATCGACGGCGTGAATCAGGTAGTCGGGGTGGGCTTTTAGGTTTTGTAGGTAGTACAGCAGTTCACGCGATGAAATTTCACCAAAATGTAAGTGGGTGGATAAGTGGCTGGTGGCTTCTTGTGCAGGAAAGTCGCGTTGTTGCGGGTAGTGGTTGATGTGTTGTTCAATAAATTGCTCAAGGCGATGCCATGCGGCTTGTTCGCCCACTTGCAGCGTTTGGCTGAGCGATTGCGCCCAGGGTTGTTGTGTGAGGTGGTGCAGGTGAGGGGGGAGGTTGCGCCACTGTGGGTTGATGTTGGTCGGGGCGTCAAGCAGCGACGTTGGCGCGTCGAGGGGGAGCGCCACGCGATTGAGTAGGGTGAGCATTTTTTTGTAGTAGGGTGTGAAGACGCTGTATAAACCTCCTTTTTGTGAGCGCACTTCTTCATGCGCATACCAAGCTTGGTCGAAGGGAATCAGTGGTATGCGCAGGCGTTTGCATAGGGTGAGCGCTTGTTGCTGCAGACGGGCAAACGGCTCGCCGACTTCAAAGTGGTAGACCACTTCATCAATCGCAAGCTGTTGTATGAGTTGGCTAAATTGTGTTTCAAAATCGCCCTCAACCATGAGTAATTCGCCACCACGTTGTCGCAGGCTGCGCTGTAGGTCAAGCAGGCTGTGTGCTAGCCACAGGGCGTTTGCTTCGCCGATGAGGGCGTCGGGGTCGTGAAAATAGGCGACGACATAGGGTTTTTGACGCGCGATTGCGTAGTGCAAAGCGGCGTGGTCTTGTAAACGTAAGTCGCGTTGTAGCCATACTAAGGTGGTCATGCCTGCGCCTCCCAAGGCAGCGCAAGGCGCCAGCGTTTGGCAAGGTAGACGGCGCTGGCGAGTCCGTCTTCGTGGAAGCCGTAGCCGCAGTAGGCACCAGCAAACCAGCAGTTTTTGTAGCCTTGCAGTTCGTGCAGTTGCGTTTGCGCGTTTATCGCTGCTTGGTTGAATACTGGGTGTTGGTAGTCGATTTTTTCTATCACTTGGTCTGGTGCCGGCGGGCGCACGGGGTTGAGGGTAACAAAAATATCGCGTTGGGTATTAAGCGGTTGCAGGGTATTCATCCAGTAGGTGACGGCAACGGAGCGGGTATTTAGGGCGTCAAGATCGGATAGGTAGTTCCACGCTGACCAAGCGGATTTGAGCTTGGGCATAAGGTTGGCATCGGTGTGCAACCACGCTTCGTTATGTTGGTAGCGGAAGTGGTGTAGTAGTTCGAAACCGCCGCTGCGTAGCAGCCCGTAGGCTTCATCTGCATGGCAGGCAAAAATGACTTGGTCAAATAAAGTGCTTTTGCCGGATGCGGTGAGTACACGCACTTTGGCATCAACGGCGTGTGAAGGGAATACATCGGTGACGGCATCGTGTTCGACGTCGAAGCTTTCTGTGGCCAAAATACGGCGAATGTAGGTTTGCGCGCCGCCGACAACGGTACGCCATTGCGGGCGGTCGTTGATGTTGAGCAAACCGTGGTTAAAGAAAAATTGTAAAAAACTATTTGCCGGAAAGGCGAGCATGGTGTGGGTGGGGCATGACCAAATCGCCGCCGCCATGGGTAGAAGGTAGAGGGTTTGCATGGTTTCATCAAAACCATGCAAACCGAGGTATTCGCCGAGGGTGAGGTTCGGGTTTAGGCCGGTGGCGAGATCGGCTTTGGCTTGTTTGTTAAAGCGTAGGATTTCTAGCAGCATATGCCAATGCTGCCAAGATAGCAGGCGTTTGCGCTGTGCGAACAGGGTATTGAGATTGTGACCAGCGTATTCGATTCGGCCTTGGTCAATGCTAACGCCAAAGCTCATGTCGGTGGGGTAGGTGTCCACATCGAGGTGAGCAAACAGTTGCGTTAGTAGCGGATAATTAGGTTCGTTATAGACAATAAACCCGGTATCGACCGCGGTTTGCTTGCCGTCGAGTTGAATTAGTTTGGTGTTGGTGTGTCCGCCAAGGCGCGTGTCTTTTTCAAATAGAGTAACTTGGTGGTGTTGGCCAAAAAACCAAGCGGCGCTAAGGCCGCTAATGCCGCTACCGATAACGGCGATGTGTTGTGATGGGGTGGTCTGGGTCATGGTTGTTCTCGTGTATAAGATTTATCAATATTTATACACGAATTATACAAGAGTGCAAGTACTGAGTTTCAATGAGGTGAAAAATCGGCATGATATGATGGTTTTTTTGCTAAATCGGAGGTGAGCAATGCGTTGGTTCATGGTGTTAGGTTTGTTAGGTTTAGTCGGCTGTAACAGTGGTTCTACGGGTGCGCAACAGAATCAAGCAGCGCCCTGGCAGGTGTTGCGCTACGATTATGTGTGTGATTCGGGCGCGGTATTGCAGGTGGCGTATTTGAATCATACGCCAACCGATTTTGCTGTCTTGAGCTATAAAGGCCAGTTACACGTATTAACGGTCGGGATGTCGGCTTCCGGGGTGCGTTATGTTGCGACGGATGAGGCAGACGGCTTACGTTGGCATGTCAAGGGTGAGGAGGGGCATCTTTCATACGAAACGGCGGGTCAGCAAGCCGAAGACGTGATATTGGAAGGATCGTGTCGGCAGTTGAGGTAGGTGACTTGCTTATATCTGAAAAATCAGATACAATGCGCTTTCTTCTCTAAAAATGGGGTGATGCCATGTTCGAAGCCACAGGAAATTTAGTCGCCTATCGCTGGTTAGGTTTATCGCCGGATGAGCGTTTAGGGGCGGTGGTGCAGTTTTTTGTGATGGACGTGTTGCAAATCTTTTTCCTGCTGGCGCTGATTATTTATGTGATGGGGCTGTTTCGCACGCTGATGTCGCCGGAGCGGGTTCGCAATTATGTGCAAGGCAAACCGAAATGGTTAGCGCGTATGATGGCGATTATGCTTGGCGCGGTGACACCGTTTTGTTCATGCTCATCGGTGCCGTTGTTTATCGGTTTTGTTGAAGCGGGGATTCCGCTGGGTGTGACCTATTCGTTTTTAATTGCCAGCCCAATGATTAACGAAATCGCGGTTGCGATGTTAATTACCTTGCTCGGCTGGGAAATTGCATTGTTATATGTGTTTGCAGGCCTGGTGGTGGCGTATGTTGGCGGCGTTTTAATGGAAAAACTCAAATCCGAACGCTGGGTAGAAGACTATGTGTGGAAAATTCACATGGGCGAAGGCGTGATATTGCAAACGGATAACTCTTTGCGTGGTCGTCATCGTCATGCAGTGGGCGAGGTGAAAGAGATTTTTCGCCCGTTATGGAAATGGGTATTGGTCGGGATTGCAGTCGGTGCGTTGTTTCATGGTTATGTGCCGGCAGAATGGGTCGAAACCCATTTAGCTAACCAGGCCTGGTGGACTGTTCCGGCGGCGGTAATTATGGGGGTGCCGTTGTATTCCAATGCCGTTGGCGTGATTCCGGTGATTGAA